>NZ_JANFME010000016.1:0-44740 GCF_029616525.1 Streptococcus suis
TTAAAAAACGGATTTTGATTGCTTTGAACATAAAGAAAGAGAGAACGAAGTTCGTCATCTCTAGGTGTTAGCTTTTCATCTACCCACTACAGTTGACAAAGAGCCTATTTTTATTCTGTCGTTTCAGTCGCTACTTTGAAAAAATCTTTGTATTTCAAAAGGTAGCCTTTTCCTGTAGATAGGTCATATTGGACCAGTTTGAGTTCTGCTGCAACTTTCGCATCCCGCTCAGCCTGTCCTACTCGGTCCTTATGAAGCACTTCTGTCAAGAGGGCATAGTAAGGACTGACCTTGTTATTGGTCGTCTCCAACATCAGTGCATTCATGTCGCTAGAATTGACCAAATCATAATGGTAGTCTTCTGTTTCAAAATTACTCCACACGAAATAATCTGTCTTGTACTGCGCACTTGGGTCCGTCACGAAAGCAGACTCTGGATACAAACCTGGTAGGTGGTCCCCGTAAAAAACAACTGTCACTTTCTTATTCAAGGTCTTAAGCTGGTCTAGAAAATCCCTTGTTGCCTGATCCGTAAAGGATAGGAGGCGAACATAGCTGGTCAAATTTTCATTTTCCTCAGCCGTGAAGCCCTCACCCGATGCTGTTATACCTGCAGGCTCTAGAGAATTCCACTGAACATGGTTCTGCATGGTAATAGCCGACACAAAGCTGGTATCGGCAGAACGTACCTGATCCAAAATCAAGTCATAGGTCTTCTTGTCACTGACAAAATTCCCCTGATAATCCTCAGCCGTCACAGTAAGAGGATACTTGGCACTATTGAGAGTGTAGAATTGCTCAATTCCCAGCTGCTTATAGATAGAATTTCGGTTGTAACTGGTATCGTAGTAAGGATGGATGGCAATACGATTATCTGCTGGATAGAGGTCACTGATACTTGGCAACTTCTTCATATTTGGCGCCACATCCAGATAGACTGAAGAAATGGATGAGCTGTAATTGTAGAAGGGCAGACCACTATAGACCTGAAATTCGATATTAGCCGTACCACCACCATAGTGGTCACTCTTCATCAAGCCACTGGTAGTCTGGCTCATGATGTACTCAATATTTGGAAGGACATTTTGACTAAGGGTTACACCGGGAATCCGACGCGGGTCAGCCAAACTCTCACTAAGAATGTAGATAACCGTCTGGTCAGTCAATTGACCTGTCCGTTCTGCATTGATTTCCTCAGCCAGAGCGGTATACTTCTTCACAATAGCCTTCATGGTCTTCTCAGAGTAATTCTCAGGCATTTCCATACTGGTCTTGCTGAGTTGCTGCAACCAGAGGAATGAAAGAGTGCGATAACGAGCCACAAAAGCATAGCCCTTCCAGTCTACGTTCCGCCAGTTATTGACCTGAGAAAGAATAGGAATCCAGCCAGCAATCTTATGGTCTTTTTCATTGCGAATAGCCCAACCCATCCCTAAAATTAGGGATACGATGACTGAAACTCCTGCCAGCCTTTTCCAGATAGAAGCGACAATCCTTCCTTGGAAGTACTTCTTGTGAATACGTCGGTAGATAAACACAAGGAGGACTATAAAGACGAGCGATACCAAGACAACACGTAGACTGATAAAGCTGAGAATCATCCCCAAGTTCCCGACCCATTTGAAATCATTGGGGGTCAATGGCTCCGAACGGTAGCGGAATTTGAGAAAATTGGCCGTAACCAAAATGACGTTTAGACTAGCAATCACGGCAACAGATAAGATTTGACGGTTGATAACTAGGCTAATGATGACATTGAGGAAAAAGAGGCAGGCAATCTGGAAGACAATAGCCCCTGGAAAGAGATGACGTGTGAAATAAGAACCCGTTCCGCCAGCCATAGAAGCCTGATAACCAATATGCGACAACATAGCCAGTGCCAAACTGATAAAGAGCATGCTGTGGACATTGGTTCGATTGGCCTTAAACTCTACAAATGCCTTATGAAGATAGCGAAGAAAAATGTAGGTCCCTATAAAATGAATAGGTGCAAACAAGGGTGTCTGACTGAAAAACTCTATGTAAGAACCTTTCTCAACCAAACTCTCATAATGACTATCTTTCCAGTATGATATGGCGAGAGGACTGAGAGAAAGCAAGCTGGTCAAGAACAGATAGCCATCTGGTACCAAGTGATTGGCTGACCACTGGCTTAATTTTTCTCGAATCCCCGTCTTCTTCCGCCACAAAAATGCCAACAATACTGGAAGAAGCAACATCAATAGAAGTTCAAACTGAAAGAGATTATTACGGAAAATATTCCAGGGTTGATACTTCTTGGCATTGAGCCGATAGACCAGGTTGACAAGATATAGAAAACCTAGAAAATAGCCGACATACTTGGCAAAGGTTTTAGTCTTTACAAACTTCTCGTATGTATCAAGCAAGACCAATACATAAAACGTAAAAATAGAATAGGCAAGCAAGGGCAGAGGAATAAACCAGAGCGGGAAAGATACTCCACTTAGCAATAGAGCCCGACCCATCGCCAGCAAAACGGTCATAATCATAACCAGAATAAATTGCTTGCTTGCCTTGGGATTGATTTGTTTCATAACATTTCTCTCTTAGGAAAGATTTGATTTTCTGTAAATAAAGATGTAGTACATCGACCAGACTAGCCATCCAGTCAAGCTAATGGCGATAACAGGGAGTAACCACCATTGTTGTTTGTAGGATAGGACAAGGGTATTCTGCCCTTTTTTGCTGGTAACCGTTGGCACACCGATATCGGAAAGCATCATATCTTCTCTATCTAAAACGGTATCATTCAAAATAAGCTGACTATCTTGGTAAACAATAACTGGTACCGCAGTTTCTTCTGCTTCTGACGCCGTCCAAGTCACCACCAGCTGATTTCCATCAACTTCTTTAGCAAATTCTTGATTTTGTAAAATCACTTGGTCACGATAGGTAAAATAGGTATTATCCGACTCTTCATTGGTCAGATGTCCAGTCTTTTCTGAAAAATCTGGCACATAGTCAGGCGTGGATTTCTGAGCAATGCGGATAAATTCACCCAAGTCTTTAGAATGAAATGAAGCCTGTAACTCTTCCGTCGTCCCGTACAAGGTCGTATGAATTCGTTTTTGCAGGAAAGTATCACTGTAATAATGCCCATTGATTTCCTTATAACTTTCATTCCAGAGGAAACCAACCGAAACAAACAAAGATATAACAGTCAAACCAGAAAATATTTTCTGCATTTTTTCTGACAAGCCAGATACTTGTAGACCTACCACTCCTAACAACAAGGCATTGGCATATAGGAAGAAACGGAAAGGAAATTGGATCAACTCAACTAAGTCGATCCCCTTGCCAGCTACTAATTGCCAAGGGAAGAGGTTGGTCGACAAGATTAAAAATACTGCGTAGGTAAGAGCAAGACCAGCCAGAACCAGCGATTGTTTCTTCCAATTTTTCACTACAAAATAGAGATAGGTCCCAAAGAAAATTGGCAATGGATATGGATAGTAGAGAAAGGCGGTTTTTAGCCATGTGACAGTATTTTGAACAAATTTCTGGTTAACAAATGGTGGCACCAAAGTGTTGGTCGCGTTGATATAAACCAGTGGCAACCAGATATTGATGGTCAGAAGCAAGAAAATTCCTACCGATAGAGCTACTTGCCCAATAATCTTCATTTTTTGGTCTGATTTCCACCAACCAATAAGGAAGAGAACACCATAGGCAATGACCAAGAACAAGGTCGATAGCATATGAACCTGCAACATGAGCCCTACCGCTCCTGCCATGAGGAATATCGGTACTTTTTTAGTCTGTAGGAAACGAACCGCAGGAATCAAACAAAGTGGAAAGAGGGCCACTCCCCAGCTGGTAAATCCTTGAGTTGCCCACCAATACTGGATTGAGTAGGTCGTTACAAAGAAGAGGGACAAGAGGATGGAATGAGCATATTTGACCTTGACCTCACGCATGAGGAAATAGAGGGAGGTCGCACTCAGAGTTCCCAAAAGAAGATTGGACAAAATCTGATAGCGGAACCAGGTCCCACTCAAGAGTACCAAAGCTCCCTGTAGATAGGCAAAATAAGGCCCGTAGAGAGCATTAACAATCCGTCCTGACTGCTGATAGCCATACAAACTGATAATATAGGAGAAATTCCCCTCCTTCATCTGCATAGCCGCATCATAGAAACGATTGTAGTGGAAAATCAAGTCCGCGCCTGTCACCATGCCCTTAGTTAGCAAGTGAGGAACCAATAATAATAAAGAAAAGCCCACAAATAGGCCTAGGGCTACTAAATGGGGATGCTTTTTCAGCATAGTTTTTAACATATAGATACCTTCATAAAAAAAGAGGGAAACCCTCTCTTGTTTTTGTAAATATTCTGCCAATTTGCAGACAATATTTTTCAAAAGTTAGTCACATTTCAGTATAGCAAGCTTTCCACCCACTGTCAACGAACAAGGCAAACAGGAAAACAATTTTCCATTAAAATAAATATTGATTGCGGATTCCTCCACAATCAATACCTACTTATAAACCAACTTCTTGGAGGCTATCAGACAAACGTGCGAAGTCAGCCATAGAAAGTGCTTCTCCACGGACACTGGCTTCCAGCTCTGCTATGCCAAGTGCCTGCGTCAGCTTGTCCTTGACCTCGTCGGACTTACCAAAATGGTTGGTCAGGTTGTTCCACAGGGTCTTGCGGCGGTGAACAAAGCTGGCCTTGGACACCCGGAAGAAGAAATCCTCGTCCTTGACACTCACCAAGGGTTGCTCGCGGCGAACCATTTTAAGAATGGCGGAGTCCACGTTTGGAGCGGGTACAAAGACGGTGCGAGGCACGATAAAGGCCACCTTGGCAGTCATGTAGTACTGGACTGCAATGGACAGACTGCCGTAAGCCTTGGTGTTTGGCTCGGCAGAAATGCGGTCGGCCACCTCCCGCTGCATCATGACCACGAACTCGCTGAAAGGAATCTTGCTCTCAATCAGGTGCATGAGGATGGGAGTAGTGATGTAGTAAGGCAGATTGGCCACGACCTTGATAGGCAGGTCAGGATTCTTGAAATTCTGAATCTGGGTCTGCAGGTCGGTCTTGAGGATGTCTTGGTTGACCACAGTCACATTGTCAAAGCGACCCAAGGTGTCTGCCAAAATCGGAATCAGGCGGTCGTCAATCTCAAAGGCCATGACCTCAGCAGCACTCTCCGCCAAAAACTCGGTCAAGGCTCCGATTCCAGGACCAATCTCGATGACATTGACATTTTGATCAATCTCTGCCGTGTCCACAATCTTCTGTAAAATATTGGTATCGGTCAAAAAGTTCTGACCGAAGGATTTCTTAAAGGTAAACCCGTGGCGTTCAAGGACGGCACGAGTAACGTTTTTGTCTGCGATTCTCATTTATTTTTCTCTCTAACAATATTTGATATCAATTTCTCACATTATAATTCATCATGAAAAAGATACATTTCAATAAAATCTTCATTGGTTATGTCTCTCTTCAAATAATAATTTTGATAATGTACCTGAACAATAGGACTCTCTATTCGCAACATTTCATCTACTGATTGAATTCCTGACATGTATATCATTTTAACAGAAATATCTTTATCGTTCCTATCTATTTCAAATCTCTGTATATAATTGCTAATATACTCGTAAACCGTATCGTAATCAATTGTATCGGAATGACCAAATAAATCAAATGTATTAAACAAGAAGACAGCTTCTCGGAAAAAGTCCAATCCCTCTCTTTTCGGCAAATAACTATGCCTAGTTATTACCTTTACAGAAAAAACATTAGCAGTAACTTGATGATGTTGCATCCATAACCTCCCTAAATTTAACCATTTATCAATCCCATACTATCAATTTTGAAACTTACAATCATGTAAACTCTCATCCTCCCAAACAAGGATATCAGCCGGCAGCAAGTAGGTCACTTCTTCATAAGATGAATAATTTTCATAAGAAGGTTCAAACTCGTTTTTAACCAAGCACTTAACAGCGTAGACCCTATCCATGATAGCTCCCCATCACTTCCTCAACTTCCGCCAGACCAATCCCAAACAATTCCAACCGTTTCAGTAACTGTTTACCATTGCAGTAGCCGATACGGAGCTTTTCTCCCAGATACTCCCTCCGCTTGCGGCTGTCGCCACCCATAAGCAAGCCAAGGCGCATCAGGTCTGACTTGCTGATGTCAAAGTTATGTTCATCATCATAGTAGCCACGAACGCCCGCTAGGGCCTTTTCCAAGTCTTCAAAGCTGGCGTGCTCAATGCCCAAGGACCGCCCTTTTGTCTTGGACTGGGGCCGAGCCTCGTCCCGCTGTAAAAAAGCGTGTTTGACCGTGGGAATGGCCTGCATAATGATCTTTCGAATCCGCTCGCCATTGTAGTCTGGGTCGGTAAAGACAATGACGCCACGCAGGTTATGGAGTTTCTCGATGCGTTCTAAGTCATCGTCTGATATGGCAGAGCCTCTGGTTTCGTAGGTATCCACCTCGTAAAACCGCTTCAAGTTTGCCGTATCGTCCTTGCCCTCGACAACGAGGACTTCTTGTATCTTAATTTTCTGAGTCAATTCTGAACAAACTCCTTGCATTCTCGTAGGTCGCTTTCGCCACTTCTTCGACCGACTGGTTGCGAAGCTGGGCCAGCATATCCACCACATATCGGGTGTAGCCGGTGCGATTTTCCCGACCACGCTTGGGAACTGGGGCCAGGTAGGGTGCATCCGTCTCGACCAGGATTTTTTCTAGGGGCAATGCTTGCGCCGCTTCCTGAAGTTCAACGGCTTTTTTGAAGGTCACCACTCCCGAGAAGGAGATGTGCATGCCCAGGTCCATGAAGGCCTGAGCCTCCTCCAGAGTGCCAGAGAAGGAATGCATGATACCTCCGCGCGGACCAACGCCGACTTCCTTGATGATCTGGTAAGTATCTTCCAAAGCATCGCGAGTATGAACCACAAAGGGCAAATCCAACTGCTTGGCCAGCTCCATCTGTCGCTTGAAAACACGAGCCTGGGTTTCCTTGTCCGCTGTCATCCAGTAGTAATCCAGTCCAATCTCGCCCAAGGCAATGACCTTAGGATGTTTGAGTGCCTCAAGCAAGTAGCTTTCTACTTCCTCGTCATAGGTGCCAGCCTCTGTCGGATGCCAGCCCAGTGTCAGATAAATTTCAGGGTGCTGGTCAGCAAGCTCCATAGCCTTGTCAATGGTAGCTCGGTCAAAACCAACGACGTTGTGGAGGGTGACCCCCATCTCCTTAGCAAAATCTAATTCTTCTTGGACCCGACCGTCAAACTGCTCGACGTTGAGGTGGGTATGGGTATCAAAAATTTCTATCATCTTACTTCTCTTTCTTTTCTACTTATTATACCATACTTTAGACCTCTAGCTTTCAAGACAGTTCTGTAGAGAATATGCTACAATAATCTGAAAAGGAGAATAAATAATGATTAAACTACTCGCTATTGATATGGATGGAACTCTCTTGGACGATAAGAAAGAGATTTCCCCTCGCAACCAGCAAGCCTTACGTCAAGCCACTGATGCTGGAATAATGGTGGTACTGTGTACTGGTCGACCCTTATCAGGCATTCAACCCTACTTTGACCAATTACAGTTGCCACATTCCCCCTATGCCATTGGCAACAACGGCTGTCTGACCCTTTCGACTGATGACTGGTCAATCCTGTCTTATCAGTCGACACCTCTAGCTCATGTTGAACAATTAGCGAAATTTCTAGAAGAATTCCCTGGTCTTAACCTAGTCCTGTTTACACCTCACGCTAATTATGCACTAGGTAAGGAGCTCAATACAGCTACAAAAAATGATGCTATCATCGAATCTTCTATCCTTTACCATACAGACTTGGAGAATTTTCGCTCCTTGAACATCCCTGTTCTTGTGCCGATTTTTATGGGAGAGGCTGAGGAACTGGATCAACTGCAACTAGCTTACGGTAACCAACTAGCAGAAAACTTCCAACCTGTCCGTAGTTTAGACTACGCTTTTGAAGTCCTTCCAAAAGGAGTTAGTAAGGCTAGTGCCTTGGCTAGACTAACAGAGAAGCTCGGTATAACTCCAGAGGAAGTCATGGCAGTTGGAGATGGGGACAATGATATCCAAATGCTCCAATGGGCAGGGCTTGGCATTGCCATGAAAAATGCAAGTCCATCCCTACTAAAGTTCGCAGATGATATCACAGACAGCCATAATGAATCTGGCTTGGCCAAGGCTATCGAAAAGCATCTTCTCAATGTGAAGTAACGACGAAAAAACCAGCAGACTCGAGTTTCTGCTGGTTTTAGTTGTATTCTTATGCTACTGTAAGAACTTTACGTCCCTTACGGCGACGAGCTGCTAACACGCGACGGCCGTTTTTAGTTGCCATACGGCTACGGAAACCATGTTTACGTGCGCGACGGATTTTACTTGGTTGAAAAGTACGTTTCACGATGAATACCTCCTCTTAGATTCTTGTATTCGTTTAGCCGGCTAGTTTTGATCAGTTACTAAACATACCAAACTATTTTATATAAATTCTGTTCGTTTGTCAAGCTATTCTGCCATACTTTTAGGAAAGAATCAGAAAATCATTGAAAAAAGAGGACTAGCCTCTTTTTAATCATGATTTCCTTCAATATCTACAACGACATAGCGGTTTGGCTCGCTACCTTCTGAATAGCTTGTCAAACCATCCATTTTAGAGATAATGCGGTGGATAATTTTACGTTCGCTACTTGACATCGGATCTGTATGGTAGGCTTCCTGCTCTGCCAAAACACGTTCTGCCAATTTTTGTGCGTAGCCTTGAAGAACCTCTGCGCGGTGTTCTACATAATCATTCACATTGATTGTGATATAGAAATTACGCTCATAACGGTTGTATAAGAAGTTCTGCGCCAAAAGTTGCAAGGCTTTCAAGACTTTTCCGTGATAACCGATAACACGACCTGGTTCATTGGTATCCACTTGAATATTGATTGTACGGCGATTATGACTTGTATCAATACGCGCCTCAACATCCATATCATCCAGAATTTCTTGTACATAAGCTGTCACTTCCGAAACAACTTGTTCAATATCATACTGGGGCTCTATCTTAATATCTAAATCAGCAAAATTATCTGCTTGATTTTCTGAGACGACTTCTTGATTTACGTCTTCCTTAGCAGATGTTGTTGCATCTGTAGTAGTTAGTAAATCCTCTGAAAGAATTTCAATCCGACCTGTTTCTTCCAAAATCGTTGTCGCTTCTTTTTCATTTTTCAAGATCTGCGCTTTAATATCATCATCAAGCGTTTGACCAGACTTTTCAAATTCTTTCACCGCTGCAACAACTTTTCCTAGGTCAATCGTAGCCTCTGAAACACTTTTTACTGGTTCATTGAGGTCATTAATTTCACTTGGAACGCCACGAACTGCTTTCTGATTAGCCTTAACAACCGTTGTTTCATTGATGACATCAATATCCACAATCGCTGGCTTTTTACCGAAACCAAGGAAACCCTTTTTCTCACGCGCAACCACAGTAATATGTGCTTTTTTTCGAGGAATATTTAGCTCTACCAAGCCATTCTGGATGGCCTCTTCAACACTTGCTCCTGTAAATTTCATCTTCTCTCTCCTAGTTTTCCTATTTCTTTTTCTGTGCTTTTTTCTGTGCCCGTCGAATTTTTGCCTGACGCTCTTTTTCCGCATCAATTTTCGCTTGACGCTCTGCTATTATTTTAAACGGATTATTGAACACCAAGGTTTGAGCAACCTGATAAGCATTTGACACTGTCCAATACAAAGCCACCCCACTAGCAGCTGCCACAGCAAAGAAAAAGATCATCACGGGCATGACATAGGTCATAATTGTCATAGCCATATTCTTCTCAATTGCTGATTTATTGGTCAACCATGAGCTGAGGAATGTAAACACTGCAGCTAGAATCGGCAAAATAAAGAGCGGATCCGGCTCCCCAAGATTTAACCAAAGGAAGTGACCTACTTTCAAGGCTTCAACACGTGTCAGAGCTTGAAAGAGGGCTAAAAGGATTGGCATTTGAATAAAGAGCGGAATCATGGATGCTCTCATGCTGACGCCATTCTCTTTGTAGAGAGCTTGCGTTGCTTCATAGAGCTGCTGGCGACTTTCCATATCCGTTCCTGGATACTCCGCTTGCAACTTTTTCAGCTGAGGTTGAAGCTCCTGCATCTTCCGTGAGGAATTCATCTGTATTTGGAACAAAGGCAACAGAAGGGTTCGAATTAAAATGGTAAAAAGTATAATACCGATTCCAATTTGACCGTTGATAGATAGGAACTGAATAATGCTGGCAAACCAGTAAATTAATCTATCCCACGCATCTGTAGATTGACTGGTCACTGGCCCTGTTCCGCAGGCTGTTAAAACAATTAGAGATGCTACCAGTAGACCTACCCATTTAACTTTCTTTTTCAATCACAACACCTTCCTGGTATAGTTTAGCTAGTTTCAAAACATGGATGAGGTTTTGCTTCATTTCTTGATAGGACAATTCCTCTACACCTTTTCGAGCAATGATAACAAAGTCATCTGCTACCAGTTGATGTTGGCATTCAATTAAGATGTGACGAATCCTGCGCTTAATCTTATTTCGCATCACTGCGTTTCCCAATTTTTTACTGACAGAAAGACCTACCCGGAAGTGATGCTGCTCTTTCGGCAATCGATAGACAACAAACTTCCGATTGGCTACATTTTTCCCTTTTGTAAAAATGTCATTAAAATCTCGTTCACGCTTGACACGATAGCTTTTCTTCAAACCGTCACTCCATCTTTCAAAATTACCTCTATTATACCATAAAATTCAAAAAAGCCAATAAACATACCGTTTAGAGGCCTTTTGAAGCGATTATTTGTGCTTTTGCTTGCTGAATTTGCCAACGAATGGATTCAAATCCAGTTCCACCTAGCGAATTTCTGCGCGAAACTGCTGTTTCAGATTCTAAAGCTGTATAAATATCCGGTCCAATGACAGGCGACAGCTCTTGAAAACGTTCCAAAGGAACATCCTGTAAATAATAGCCTGCCTTGCTACATTCCAAAACCAGTTTTCCAACAATCTCATGCGCTTGGCGGAAGGGCAAACCTTTACTAGCCAAGTAATCCGCTAATTCAGTTGCATTTGAAAAATCCTTCTCTGTTGATTGAGCCATCCTTTCCTTATGGACCGTCATCGATTGCAACATACCCGCCAAAATATCAATCGAAATCAAAATCGTTTCCGCACTATCAAACATGCCTTCCTTGTCTTCCTGCAAGTCCTTATTATAGGTTAGAGGCAGGGATTTCATGACAGTCAGTAGACCAACTAAGTTCCCATAAACTCTACCTGTTTTCCCCCGAATCAGCTCAGCCATATCTGGATTTTTCTTCTGAGGCATGATGGAAGAACCTGTTGAAAAGGTATCGGATAGGGTGACAAATTGGTATTCATGCGAACACCAGTTAATAATTTCTTCACACAAACGCGACATGTGCATCATGAGGATACTGGCATTTGACAGAAATTCCAGGATAAAATCACGGTCAGACACCGCATCGAGAGAATTACTATAGGGTTTGGCAAATCCCATTAAATCCGACGTCATCTGACGGTCAATCGGAAAGGTCGTCCCTGCCAAGGCCGCCGCACCAAGTGGGGATACATTTGTATGCTGCATGTTGAATGCAAAGCGCTCACTGTCTCGGCTGAACATGTTGTAATAGGCTAACAAGTGCTGAGCAAAACTAATGGGCTGGGCATGTTGCAAGTGGGTATAGCCGGGCATGATTGTTTCCACATGCTCCTGTGCAAGGTCTACCAAAATCTGACGTAGGTTGGTCAATTTGTCTACAACTTGAAAGAGGGTATTCCTCAGATAAAGGTGCATATCCGTAGCCACTTGGTCGTTACGAGAACGGGCTGTGTGGAGTTTGCCGGCCACTGAGCCTATTTTCTCCGTCAATAGACTTTCAATATTCATGTGAATGTCTTCATTTCGAATATCAAAGACCAGCTTGCCAGCCTCATACTCCTCTAGCAATTCTTCCAGACCAGCTTGAATGACCTGAGCTTCTTCCTGATTGATAATCCCTGTGGCTCCGAGCATCTTGACATGGGCCAGTGAGCCTTGAATATCATACTTGGCCAATTTTTGGTCAAAGCGAATGGAGGCTCCGAATTCTTCAACCCATTCCTCAAGACTGGCTTCAAAGCGACCGCCCCATAATTTCTTTGCTTCCATACACTCCTACTTTCTAGTCTTTTTTATGAATTTCCGCATTGACCTTGGTTGGTAATCCCCAAAGCTTGATGAAACCGACTGCTGCATCTTGATCAAAGGTATCTGCACTGGTATAGGTTGCCAAATCTTCGTCATAAAGTGAATTTGGAGATTTCCGAGCAACCACTTTGGCTGACCCCTTATACAATTTCACTTTTGCGGTGCCATTAACAACTGCCTGGGTCTGAGCAAGGTAGGCCTTCAAGGCATCTGTCGCAGGGTTGAACCACAAACCATTGTAAATCAAGTTAGAGAGTTCATTTGAAACAATCGGTTTGAAATGCGATACTTCCCGTACCAGGGTCAAATCTTCAATTTCCTTGTGGGCTGTCAGAAGGGTAATAGCACCTGGACACTCATAAATTTCACGTGACTTGATTCCGACCAAACGATTTTCCACGTGGTCAATCCGACCCACACCATGTTTACCAGCAATGACATTGAGTCTTTGAATGAGATTAGCAAGACTTAACTTTTCACCATTTACAGCAACAGGAATACCTGCTTTAAACTCAATATCGACATACTCAGGAGTATCTGGTGCATTTTCTGGAGAAGTAGTGATGCCAAAAGCATCTTCTGGCGCTTCGTTCCATGGATTTTCCAAGACACCACACTCATTGGCACGACCCCAGAGGTTTTGGTCGACTGAGTAAGGACTATCCAGGTCAGCTGGGACTGGTACCCCATTTTCCTTGGCGAAGATGATTTCTTCTTCACGCGCCCACTTCCATTCACGGACAGGAGCCACGACTTTCAAGCTTGGATCTAGGGCTGCAATGGCTACCTCAAATCGCACCTGGTCATTTCCCTTACCAGTACAGCCGTGGGCAATAGTGGTTGCTCCTGTCTTATGAGCCATTTCCACCAACTTTTTAGAAATCAAGGGACGGCTGAGAGCCGATACCAGCGGATATTTTTGCTCATAGTAGGCATGGGCTTGTAGGGCTGGTAGGACATATTCTTGGGCGAATTCTTCTTTTACATCCAATACATGGGACTCAATAGCACCGATTGATAAGGCCTTATCATGAATAAAATCCAAATCCTTTCCTTCACCCACATCCATACACACCGCAATCACATCATAATCTTTTTTCAACCAAGCAATCGCAACAGAAGTGTCTAGGCCACCAGAATAGGCTAAAATCAATTTTTCTTTTGTCATAAGCAATCTCATTTCTTTTTATTTTTATAAAATTTAGTGACTATTATAGTGTATATTTATACTTTTTGCAACATAAATATACAGATTTTGTAAAATTTTTTGTATATTTTCAACTTTCTTTGAAAATGAGCAAAAGAAAAAACTGACCGAAGTCAGCTTTTTAGGATAAAATCTCTTTAATCTGGTCAAAATCCAGACGACGCATTTGCAGAACGGCATCATTAACAGCCTTGACGGTTTCTGGGCTAGCCGTATCGTATGCCTCCATCAAAATACGCGGCACGATCTGCCAAGAAATCCCGAACTGGTCCTTGGCCCAACCGCAAATCTCCGCTTCTGGCACAGCAGACACTTTTTCATACCAGCTCTCCGCTTCTTCCTGACTGTCTACATAGACCATGAGCGAGAAGGCTTCGTTGAATGAAGCTTCGCCTCCGTAGCCGTGGTCCATAGCGATAATTTTTTGGTCTCCGATAAAAAGCTCCGCATAATTCAACTTGGCAGCCGCCACCGCAGCCTCACCTTCGCCGTAGTAGGAAAGTTGACCGACACTAGCCTGAGGGAGCTTGTCCTTGTAGTAGTCCAACATAGGCTGGGCCAAACCAACCTGTTCCTGCGAGAAGAGCAGGCAGATGTCAAACTGATAAGGCTTGTCCAAGTCCGGTGCAAAAGACAGTTGCCAAGACAGACCAAAGCGGTCTTCCAACCAGACATAGTAAGGGCTGAAAGGATATTCTCCCAAAGGCATGAGAATACGACCGCCTTCTGACAAGGCTTGGTACAAACGTGTCACTTCATCCTTGCTAGCTACATTGACCATGAGGGACATGGACTCATTGAGCTTAAAGTACGGACCCGCACTAATAGCCGCCAAGGTCATATCGCCCAGTTGAAACTGAATCAAATCCGAATCACCCGAAGGCGTATCCGTAATCGTGTAGGTCCAGTCAATCTTGCCTCCGAAGAGTTCTACATAGAAAGCCACCGCTTCTTTTGCCTCTGTATCATACCAGAGATGTGGGATAATGGTTTGCATTGATTTCTCCTTTGAGTTAGTAGCCCCAGTATAACACTTGTCCGTACAAAAACAAAACATGTTGCCTTACACTTACAGATGTGCTATACTGAATAACTACAAAATTGACAGGAGAATGAAATGGAAATCTGGAACGCCTACACAGCCGACGGCCAACTGACCGACCACACCCTCACACGCGGAGAATCCATTCCCGACGGCCTCTACCACCTGGTCATCGAGTGCATCATCCGCCACCACGACGGCAGCACCCTCTTCATGAAACGCGACAGCACCAAGCCCTCCTACCCTGACTACTATGAAGCGACAGCAGGAGGTTCGGCTTTGTTTGGGGAAATAGCAGAGCAGGCCATTTTGCGCGAAGTCCGCGAAGAGACTGGTATTGAGCTGACAACTGACCAACTCCGCCACCATACACACTTTGTCGCCCATGACGACCAGTGCATTTTCCACTGCTACTGGGCCGAAACCAATTGGGACAAATCGACCATCCAACTCCAAGCCGATGAAACCAGCAACTACATCTGGGTCCCACAGGAAAAACTGAAAGATTTCCTGGAAACAGAGCTAGTCATTCCAAGGCAGAAGGTATATGTAGAGAGCTTGTTTTTGGAAAGCTAAATCCCCGCTATCACAGGACAGCGGGGATCGTTTTTACAAACTCTTCAACATATTATCGATATGCTGGATAGATTTTTCACGGCCGAGCAGGTAGATGGTATTTGGCAACTCTGGTCCGTGCATTTCGCCTGAAACGGCGATACGGATTGGCATGAAGAGGTTTTTGCCCTTGATGCCTGTTTCTTTTTGAACAGCCTTGATTTGCGGGAAGATGTTATCTGGTTGGAAATCTTCGTCCGTCATAGCTTCCAATTTTTCCTTAAGAGCATTGAGGACAGTCGGAACAGTCTCACCTGCCATCACTTCTTTTTCTTCCGCAGTCAATTCTGGGAAATCTGAGAAGAAGAGGTCTGTCAAACCAACGATTTCATCCGCAGATGACATCTGTGGCTTGTAGAGCTCTACCAATTTCTCCGCCTTGTCTGTCAAACGACCAGCCTCTTCCAAGAATGGTTTAGCAAGGTTGAAAATGGTCTCCAAATCAGCTTTTTTGATGTACTCATTGCTCATCCAGTCCATTTTCTTCTGATCAAAGGCAGCTGGTGACTTGCTGAGACGATTTTCATCGAAGAGTTGGATAAATTGCTCACGGGAGAAGATTTCCTCCTCACCACCAGGGTTCCAACCCAAAAGACCGATAAAGTTGAAAACAGCTTCAGGCATGTAACCTTTACGCCGGTAATCTTCGATAAACTGAAGGGTGTTAGTATCACGTTTGGACAGCTTTTTACCAGTCTCAGAGTTGATAATCAAAGTCATGTGACCAAATTCTGGCGCTTCCCAACCAAGTGCTTCATAGACCATCAATTGCTTAGGTGTATTGGCAATGTGATCGTCTCCGCGGATAACGTGCGAGATTTCCATCAAATGATCGTCAATAACCACGGCAAAGTTGTAGGTTGGGTATCCGTCGCGTTTTTGGATAACCCAGTCACCACCGATGTTGCCACCTTCAAACTCGATCTCACCCTTAACCATGTCGTTCCACTTGTAGATACCAGCTTCGTTGACAGCCAAGCGGACCGTTGGGACAATGCCAGCCGCCTCACGCTCTGCGATATAGGCTGTTTTTTCATCCTCAGACATGCCAAGGTATTCGTTGATGTAGCGAGGTGTTTCGCCTGCAGCCTCCTGACGCTCACGCTCCGCCGCCAATTCTTCTTCGGTCACATAAGACTTGTAGGCCTTGCCTGAAGCCAAGAGCTCATCCACATACTTCTGGTAAATGTCCAAACGCTCAGACTGGCGGTATTGCTCATGAGTTTCTGGGCTTTCATCCCAGTCAATGCCCAACCAACGCAGGTTTTCCAGCTGAGAACGCTCTCCGTCTTCCACATGTCGCTTGCGGTCTGTGTCTTCGATACGAATAAGGAAAGTACCGCCGTGATGACGAGCAAAAAGATAGTTAAACAATGCTGTACGAGCATTTCCGATATGTAAAAGTCCCGTTGGACTTGGTGCGTAACGCACGCGAATTGGTTTAGTCATGTTTCTCTCCTGTAAATTTTTCATACTCAATGAAAATCGAATTCAGACTAGCTTCAACTATTAGGGAGATAGTTGAAGGTTGGAAATAGAGCGAACGAAGTTCGCATCAACTAAGAGGTAGATGAACCCGCTACTTTTTTGTTTTCGGGTAGCAGGCCGACAAGCTCCACTGGAGCTTGTCACTCATCAAGTCAAGTCAACGACGCCTGAATTTGATTTTCGAAGAGTAGCAATCAAGAACATTATAGCATAGATATGCATAAGAAAACAGAAAAATCAGCCTAGAGAGACTGATTTTGAGGTGTTTTTTGGTTGCGTGCCAACCAGTAGAAGACATAGAGGACTAAGATTCCAGTAGCTGTTAGGAAAAGACCGCTAATCTGATCGACTGTTAGCACCAAGACCAGACCTGATACCAACAGTCGAGTAAAGGCTTGACCTAGCATAAAATAGGTTGATACCGCTCCGCCAATGGTCGCCAACTGCTCCTCTGGCATAGAATTGACAAACTTAGCATTAAACTTAGGTCCACTAGCTCCAGAACTAATTCCCATTGTAGTAAGGAAGAAGAAAATAATTGGCAGTTGATGTAGCAACATTCCGACAAACACGCCAAGTAGAGAGAAAGTGGCTGCCACTTCAAGCGTCACCATGCTGGTCTTTTTGAAGAGGGTAAATACCAAGGTCGAACCCAAGATATTGCCAACAAAGAAAATCAGAATGGTCAGGGCAAGGGTTGTTTCAACATTGAGGAAGACGAGATCTGGGTCTTCGCTAATCAAGAGGACCAGAATAGGATAAAGGATGGCTCCGCAGGCGTTGATAAGAGGGTTGGTAATCAAGACCAGGCCGAACTCGGGTATCTTGCGCAGCTCCACGATGGCTTGCTTGAAGGAAGCTAGAATGCCTGGTCTCTTGGTTTTTTGCTCAGTCTGGCTCGGCTGCTCTGCCATTTTCAAAGGCTGCTCCGTCAGGAGTTTGCGAAAGGTTGGCGTCAGCAGCTGCATGATGAGGAGGGAGGCTAAAAAGGTGCCGGCGTTGAGAAAGGCCAGGTTTTGGTAGGAGAGGAGGGCGACCAAGAGGGCAGAGAGGGCCTGAAAGGCGATGTTGAGGAGGCTGGTCACGGTCTGGCGAAAGGCCGAGTACTGCTCCCGCTCTTCCTTGGGCGCTACGCGTAATCCCAGAGGTGTATAGAGGCCGTTTTCATAAAAGCCAGCGAAGTCTGCAAAGACATTGAAGCTAGCTGCCACTACGACAATCCAGAGGGCTGGCTCAAAGCCCATGCAGAAGCCGAGGATGAGGTAGAGAAGGACACGGAATAGGAGGGTCAGCTTGATGGTGCCGATTTTGTTGACCGTCTTGTCTGCCAGATAGCCTGTAAAGAGCCCCATAAAGCTAGGGAAGATTTCCGAGAAGGTCACGATTGCCAGAGCCAGACGGCTGTTGGGCACCAGTAAAACATAGTTCATCAGGGCCAGATAATAGACCACATCGCCAAAATTAGACAACATATCCGCAGTCAGTACCCATAGGTAGGTAGCATTTTTCAAAATCTTTTTCATGATAATCCCTTTCTTTTGAGCAATTTCCAGAATATTCAGATATTTTATCTTGCAGAGGAGCCTGGATAGACTTTCCTCTGCGATTATTCTTTTACATAGAGTAAATATTTAATGTAGAAAATGCCATATCACCCGTCACCAGGAGAACCTTTTCTTTTGGCTCAGATGCGTAGTTGTTAGTTGTTGACATGGCGCTATCCAACTCTACAACCGCTTGCCAGTCAGCAGGCAGATAGAGTGTGATATTTGAGAAGGCTGCATCGATATGAAAATCTGCCTTATCACCCAGAATCACCGCCTGATCAAAATAGACCGTACTAGATCCAAAGGCTACATCCACACTATCATGAATAAAATTCTCCTCATGGATATAACGAGTCGAGGAACCAAAAGCTGTATCACGCCCCTTGTCGCCAATCACCCCTGTGACAAAACTTTTTGTATCGACCATATTCTTGCTCCTCCTAGGTTTTATCAACAACTTTACCCCTGTACAAGCCAGTATCGCACCCAAAATCAAGGTCCAGGTATCAATTTCCAACCAATCAAAATGACTGTTTAGCACAATAAAGACCAAGGTTCCCCAGACAAAGCTTGTAACTAGCTGTTTTTTTATCATTGCTTTTAAAAAAAGATAACTCCAACCGACTACCAGTGCCAATTTCCAAAGAGGAAATTTCACAGCTGGCAAGTAGTCTTGAAACAAGACCAATCCTGCCAAAATCAGTAAAGCTATCCCCAAACCATTTCTTTTCATCTTCCTACCTCATTTCCTGTAACTTTTCTTTTAATAAATGATAATAATGCCGCGACACGTGGACTTCCTTGTGAGTCTTATAGAAGGAAATCCGACTGGTGCCCGAGAAGGACTTATTTAGCGAATAGACTAACTTGCTATTGACAATGGTTGACTTAGCTACCCTACAAAAGTAGATGGGCAAATGCTCCTCAAGTTCATAGAGTTTCATCTTAACCTCGTAGGCATCATCGCCTGTATGAGCAAAAATCTTGGTTCCGTCCGTTTCAAAGAAAAGTATGTCACCCAATGAAAGAAAATACTCGCTGCTCCCCTTGTAAAAAACAAGCGAGGGACGACTAACTTGTTGCAAAGCTTGCTGAATCTGTTCAATCTCTGGTACCAGCTGACTGGTTCGGATAACAACTTCAACCTGATCTAAGCTGTCATCAAATTCAATCCTAACTTTCATAGCTCCCTCCTTTTTGATAGCTCTATTATACCAGTTCGACATCCAATTACAAGGGCATTTCAGTAAGTGGTAAAAATGTGCTAGTAAGTGGTAAAAATAAACTAAGAAAAGTCCCTTGCATTACGCGAGGGACTTTATTTTTATTATATAATTTTGAAAATTGCAGAGTTTTTCTTCTTAAAAAATCGCATCCAGCAATGATGTGCTTCCACCACCGCCATCACCACCTGCACCGACAATATGATTGCCGATCACTTGGGCAAAGGTTTCAATATTCAAGCTTTGAACGTAAATTTCCCCATAACCAGAGAAGGTATTAACAATTCCTTCCCCAGTACCGATAGATTGGAGGAAACCATTTTCCATATGGATATTGTAGTCCAAATCACGACTCCAAGCAACCACATGAGCATTGTCAATGGTGATACTTCCACCATCCAAAGTTAGCTTCTTAATAGAACCAAACGCATTCGCCAAAAGTGTGCCATGCCCCTCTGTAGTCATCACGAAGAGTCCACCCTGACCACCAAAGAAAGCTTTCCCAACACTCTGGCGTTCCATTTTATACTGGGCAGAACCGTCAAGGGCAAGGAAGGCACCATCATTTAGTCGATATTGCTCTGCACCAAGTTCCAAGGCAATAACCTGACCTGGCGTTGAAGGCGCAAGGGCAATTTTTCCATCGTCACTATTGGAAATGGCTTGCGTGATAAACATAGATTCGCCTGATACCATTGACCGACCGATGGCCCCCATCAATTTACCAAAACCTGAACCACCACGCGCATTGAGCTTGGTATTCAAGGTCACACTCGGCGTATGGTAGACCATGCTCCCCTGTTGAATATAAGCTGATTCACCAGCTTCCAAGGCGATTTCCACCAAAGGAAACTGCATATTACTATCGATAGTATATTTCATCCGATTGTCTGACATAGTTGACTCCTATTTTTTACGAAAGGTCCTGTTAACCACAGGATAGCCATAATAAACCAAGAACAAGCTAAAATAAACCAAGTATCATTTATCTCTTTGTTTGTTCTGTTGTGATAATACAATTTTATCTCATTCAAAAAAACTTGTCAAGGATTTCTCGGTCATTCAGATAAAATTTACAGGAAAAACCGAACTTCCTGAGCATTCCTATATAACTTCTGTCATACGACCCGTATCCACATCATAAACCGCACCAGAAATTTCAACGTCGTCAGGTATGAGCGGAGATTGTTTCAAGAGAGCAATATCTTCCCGCACGCTTTCTTCAATGTCTGTAAAAGGAAGAAAGTCCTGCCCCGTCACATCTACTCCCAAATCTCGCTTGAGTTGGACCGCAAAGTCCTCATTGGTAAAGGTCTGGGCACCGCAATCTGTATGGTGGAGCACCACGATTTCCCGCGTACCGAGCTGCTGCTGGGAAATGACTAGCGAGCGAATCATGTCTTCTGTCACGCGCCCACCTGCATTCCGCAGGATATGAGCATCACCCAAAGCCAAGCCCAAGGCCTGCGCCACGTGAAGCCGTGAGTCCATACAGGTCACGATAGCCACCTTGGTCTTTGGACGAAGAGGCAAATGGTAATCACCATGCAGGTCAACATAGGCCTTGTTGGCCTTCATAAAGTTTTGAAAATAAGACATAGGACCTCCTTGTCTGATGAGAATTTCTGAGAATTTCTGAAATTTTCAGAAATAGGTTAGACCTAGCTTATCATATTCCCAACTATTTGTCGCAAAAAGAGGAGCGACTAGCTGTCACTCCCGAATGATTTTATCAGTTGAATACTTTCTGTAGGACTTCGCCAATGGTGGTCACGCCGATAACCGTGATTTCCTTGGGCACCTTGATACCTGTCAGGGAATTTTTGGGGGCATAGACCTTTGTAAAGCCCAATTTGGCGGCTTCGTTAATCCGTTGTTCAATCCGATTGACGCGGCGGATTTCCCCTGTCAGGCCAATCTCGCCAATGAAGCACTCTTGTGGGTTGGTTGGCTTGTCCTTGTAACTGGAGGCAAGGGCAACTGCGACCGCTAGGTCAATAGCTGGCTCATCCAGTTTGACACCGCCTGCTGACTTGAGGTAGGCATCTTGGTTTTGGAGGAGCAGGCCTGCCCGTTTTTCCAAAACCGCCATAATCAAACTGGCACGGTTGAAATCCAAGCCAGTCGTGGTCCGCTTGGCATTGCCAAACATGGTCGGCGTTACCAGGGCCTGCACTTCGGCAAGGATAGGGCGGGTGCCCTCCATGGTCACGACAATAGCAGAGCCAGTCGCTCCGTCCAGACGCTCTTCCAGAAAGACCTCACTTGGATTGAGAACTTCGACCAAGCCCTGCGACTGCATTTCAAAAATGCCGATTTCATTGGTAGAGCCAAAGCGGTTTTTGACCGCCCGCAAGATACGGAAGGTGTGCTGCCGCTCGCCCTCAAAATAAAGAACGGTGTCCACCATATGCTCCAAGGTCCGAGGTCCAGCCAGAGTACCTTCCTTGGTCATGTGGCCGACGATAAAGGTTGCGATGTTGTTGGTCTTGGCAATCTGCATAAGCTCATTGGTCACTTCACGGACCTGACTGACAGATCCTTGCACGCTGGAGATGTCAGGACTCATGATGGTCTGGATTGAATCGATAATCAGGAAATTTGGCTTGATTTTCTCAATCTCGGTCCGAATGCTCTGCATATTGGTCTCCGCATAGAGATAGAACTCGCTGTCAATGTCGCCCAAACGCTCGGCACGGAGCTTAATCTGCTGGGCAGACTCTTCCCCCGATACATAGAGGACGGTACCAATGGTGGACAGCTGAGTGGATACTTGCAGGAGCAAGGTGGACTTGCCAATCCCTGGATCGCCTCCAATGAGAACTAGACTACCCGGCACCACTCCACCGCCGAGGACGCGGTTAAACTCCTCCATATTGGTCTTGGTTCGAGCCACTTGAATGGACGACACTTCATTGAGCTTCATAGGTCGGGTTTTCTCACCTGTCAGGCTGACCCGCTCGTTCTTAACTTCAGCGACTTCCACTTCCTCGATAAAGGAAGACCAGGAGCCACAGTTGGGGCAACGACCCAGATACTTGGGCGAGTGGTACTCGCAGGATTGACAGACAAAGGTTGTTTTTTTCTTAGCGATGGTCATTTCCTCCTATTTCCCTGTCGAGCCAAATCCACCTGTCCGAACTCCGTCGGCCTGGTCGCCGTCAGCCAAGAGGAAGGGAGCAAAAACAGCCTGCACAATTCGCTCACCAGCTTCCACCACGACAGTTTCCTCGGTGATGTTTCGCATTTGGGCAAAGATGTGGCCTTCATTGGCTGGATTGCCATAGTAGTCGCCGTCGATAACCCCAACCGAGTTAATCAGGACCAAGCCCTTCTTGCGAGGGTTGGACGAACGGTCGTAGAGGTAGAGGACCTCGTTGGCCTGCATATAGGCCTTAACACCAGTCGGAACCAGCTTAATCTCACCTGGCTCCAAGCTGACCCTCTCCGCAGCCTTTAGGTCGTAACCTGCTGCGTGAGCGGTCTCACGTTTTGGCAATAAATTTTCATCTGTAAACTGGCTGACCAGTTCGAATCCACGGATTTTCATAATATTTTTTCTTTCATCCTTTCAAAACGTTGATTTAATAAGGTTTCTAGCACCTTGTAATTAGTTGGTATTTCAATTTGTTCACCTTTTTGTTCACCCTAAAGGTTATTCATGGCTTTTTCGTAATATGTAACGGACTCTTTTTCCTTGTCTTTGGATAGATGCCCGTAAATATCTAAAGTCATGGCAATATTGGAATGACCAAGCCTATATTGTAATTCTTTGTAACTGATACCAGCGTTCAACAGTAAACTAGCGTGAGTATGGCGGAATGCGTGACAAGTAAAACGAGGAATACCCAAGGCCTTACACCGACGGTTTATAATTTCTTGCAGTGAAATCCGTGGGAGGTATTCCCTAACCGTTGTAGCAAAGACAACAGAGGGAGCGCACGCGCCGACCTCAAGAAACATCAAGCGTTGGCGGTTTCGATATTGTTTCAGTAAGAGAGCTGTTTTTTTGTCTATGCTGATGATACGAGTACCCGCCTTTGTCTTTGTTGTCCCGATTATATGCAGTTCCATACTATAGGTTTTACTGATTGATATTGTGCCGGCTTCTAGGTCAATATCAGACCACTCCAGGGCAGACAATTCACCAATACGACAACCAGTGGCCAGTAATAACTTAAAAATAACATATTGGTAATACTTGCTAAAGTTGGTACTTGCTAATTGTTCAGCATGATCAAGAAATAGTTTTAAGTGTTCAGGTTCAATAAACTTGACCGTCTCACGACCCTTTTTCTGCTTTTTAGGTAAGATAACATCACGAGCTGGATTTGTGGCCAGAACTTGCAACAGTACCCCATGTTGTAAAATTCTATTATTGATTGAATGAATAACTTTAAAATTTACCAACTCAGGAGCCAGGCCATTAACAAACTGCTGAATAGTGGCTGGTACTATCTTATCTAGTTTCATTCCTCCAAATATTGGAATAAGGTGGTTATATAGTTGCCTTTTGGTTACTACAAAAGTCTGAGCCTTTACCGTCAGCTTATAACTTTCTAACCACAGTTCAGCCAATTCTTGATAGGTTTTTACTTCTACTTCCTTTTTTACCGTTGAACCATTTTGGGCAAACTCAATAGGCGCGTGCTTTGCTTTCTGCTTGACTTCTGTTTTAGTCCTACCTGTTACGCTGGTTTTTACTTTCTTGCCTGTAATGGCATCTACCCCAAGATAGACACTTGCACGGTAAACAATGCTACCGTCTTTTTTTGTTACTTCAATAATTTTCATGATCATAAACCTTTCCATCAGCAGGCAAGCTGTTATTAAAAAGATTTTAGAATGTTTTAGGTTTACATCATGCGTAGGCTCACGAGAATAGCCCTATCTTCGTTTCTTTTTGTTTGGTAGGGTAAATATACCAGTCAAGAGTAGAATGCGAATACAGACGATTTTAGAGCGTTTTCGGGATATAAAGATTATAGGCCGATAGCACGCACCAGAAACCAGAAAAGATAAAAAATCTTTATTTATCTGTCAGTCTCTTTAGTGATTTTTCAAAGTCAGAATTTATTTTTTGCGTCTTGTTAAACAGTTTATACTCTGCTTTTGCTTTATCTTTGGCGGATTGTGTTGAGATTTTCCCGTGTCCTTGTAAAATATCGTATTCTTGGAAAGTCAAAAAGCGGTCAATGCTTTCAGCGAGTTGCGCCATGGTTTGGGCTTTTCGTTGTTCAATCTGTCTTTCTAAGTAATCAAAGTAACTTGAAACACCTCTTTCAAGAGAACGGATTTCATCAGCGGTTAGATAGTTCTTGGCTACCAAGGTATCTGCTTGCAGAATACGCCCGTCTGGGGAGTTTTTCCATGTTGCCAGCCCCATATTTTTTTTTGTATGGTCTGCTTTTGTATAGATAATTTCCGCAGCAGTTTGGCCAGTGATAGCATAGTGGAATTTATTCTGGACATCAGCATAGAACTTCTTTGTTAGGGTGCTTTTAGGGTCATAGTCTATAGATATTTCAGCAAAAATATCTGTGATTTGTAACCAAATTCGTCGTTCACTGGCGCGGATTGACCGCACACGCTCAAGCAGTTCACGGAAGTAGTCTTTTTCTAGGAGATTTTCCCCTTGTTTTAGGCGGTCATCATCCATGGCAAAGCCTTTTATCATGTACTCACGTAGGACAGAAGTAGCCCATTGTCTAAACTTGGTAGCCTTTTGTGAGTTGACACGGTAGCCCACCGATATAATGGCGTCTAGGTTGTAGTAACTGACTTCTTTTGTTTGAGTTTTATCAGCCATTGCACCGTGTTGAGTGGTATTTGCAATTTTTGCAACAACCACTTTTTCCTCTAGTTCCCCCTCTTCAAAGATATTTTTTAAGTGTCTTGAAATTGAAGAAATAGAAACATCAAACAGGCGAGCCATTTCCTTCTGACTAGCCCAGATAGTTTCCCCACGAATGATGACACTAGCCGTCTCTTGATCATTGTCAGCCGTATAAATTAAAAATTGTAATTCGTTCATCGTCTTCCTTTCTAAGATAATAAAATTTAGTAGTTGAGTTCAACACGCGCCGAATGCTAACAAATGCTAACATACAACTAATATAGAAGTTGAGGTTTATTGAGGTTGCTAAAATATCAAACCTAACAAAACCTAACATTTTTTCAGCAACCGACAAAATCCGACTTTTTTTAATGCGGACTTCTGCGGACTTTTTTCCACTCCACACAGTCCACTAGAACGACCCTAGGCGCGTGGAATAATTCAGTAGGATAAATATACCAGAGAAGTGTTTGAATGTGGTGAAACGTTAAAAGACAAGCCCTAACAAAGTATCTAAATTTATACTCTTGTCAACTTCAGCAGGGTCTGCATCAAAATAGTTTTGCACCTTTTCGCGTACTAGGTTGATAAAGTCGTTTCGAAATTGTACAGGCCAACTATATATAATATCGCTAACATTATCTTCATCATGAAGAACGCTGATATTTATATGGGAGCATTTAAAAAATGCTTCTGAACTAAAAAGGCAAGTACCTTGATATTCGATTGAGTATTTTTTCCCATGGTGAAATACATTTACGAACATAAAAATATTTTCTTCCCAATTATCTACCGGAATATGGTTATCATTCTCTAAATCTGATAATGAATCATAGTTTTCGAATCCCAAATTTATTGTCACTTCATACGGAATATAATCAAAGAATTCTGCAGGAGATACTCCCAAGACATAACATAACTTGTCAATTGTTTGCAAACTGATTTTATCTGTATTGTTATTTGATATTTTTGAGATTGTCGAACGCGCTATCCCTGTATCATTAAATAACTTGGTGGCGGTTATCCCCCTATCAATCATTAGTTTTGCTAAATTATTACGAATCATATCTAGATTACCTCCTTGAAAACATTTTAGCTTATACGCTATTTTTTTTCAAGTTTTTTTATTTTTTTACTTGACACGATAAAAATATAGTGTATAATTAAAAACATAAATTTAGCGCTAGCGCTTCATTTTTTCTATATTTTCAAAAAAGGAGGTTTAAAACTATGAAGAACAATATGCGTGTATTGCTAGCTAAGCAACGCAAAAAGGTATCTGACGTTTACGAGGCTACAGGCATTTCAAAAAGCACTTTAACAGCTTTGTACTACGAACGTACCAAGAAGCCAGATATTGAAACGCTTCAAAAAGTCGCAAACTATTTAGGCGTGACGATTGATGAACTATTAACACCAGAGGAATAAGAAAGGGCAAGCATGGAATTAGTTTACATGGACGGACGGAAAGATCCGTACACCACAAGCGAGATAATCGCAGAATGTGCTGGAGTACAACACCACACTATTACACGCCTATTGAGAAATCACAAAGAACGATTTGAGGCGTTTGGATTTTATGGATTTGAAATCCATAAATTAGACGGAAAAGGCAGACCCAAAAAGGTATATCACTTAAACGAACAACAGGCTACTTTGCTGATCACTTATCTGGACAATACACCTCAGGTTGTCAAATTCAAAACAAACCTAGTCCGAGCATTCTTTGAAATGCGGGACGAAGTGGCAGAGTTTCGCTACCAGAGGGCACTAGAGAAGCCCAAACGTAAGGCACTACATGAAGCTATTGAAACATGGCAGGAAGCCCCAAAACACGCGCACAGTACTGTTACAAACCTCTTGCTAAAGGGAACTACTGGAATGAACAAACGCCAGCTAGTGGCACACCGTGGCGGACATAATGGCATTGATAGCCTAACCAGTCAGGAACTTATCAGGTACCAGGCACTAGAAGACATGGCTATCGCGATGATCAACCTAGACATGACATACCAAGATATTAAGAATATGGTATTCAGACCACTAAAAAACGCACACCAAGGCGCGTGAGAACAATAAAAAAAGGCTTAACAGGGACCAACCAGCAAAGCCTTTTAATCACTAACTAAAACAAAATTAACAAGCAGGCAAGCTGTTATTAAAAGGGTTTTAGTAAAGATTTAATAGCTAGATTATACCATATCTAGGACATTATGACCATACAGAGGGGCGCTAACCCTTAAAACTGGAGCAGAAAAGTATTAGGTGCTGGTATCGCCATTAGGTTGTCATGGACCCAGAGCAGCCTAAACCAACCTAAGAAAATTACACACAGCTAGTCTATCATTTGGCACAGGCTTACATGACCACAGGGTAACCTGGTAAGTTTGGGGCGGTTATCCGCTGGGGATAGTCTAGGCTAACAAAGAAATGTATAAAGAAAAAGTATAGTAAAGAAATCGAGCCTTTTACAAACAGGATAAAGCCCACTAGGCCATTACACAGGCACAATAAAAAAAACGAGGTAAGAACTACATGAAACAGTATTTTGAACAGTTTGAAGAAAAGTTACAAGTCGCAGAAGAAAAATTGGACATTCTGAGCGAGTGGCATATAGCCAAAGGTCACAAGGGAGCTACTGAAATCGCTGAAGAGTGTAGGACGGCTATTACAACACTCTGGATGGAGTTTTACAGGCTTTCAGAGGCTTATAAAGTGGCTGAGGCGGACCATGAAGAGTTTTATCAAGCGAATGTAAACAACTTGCTTGGAGAGCTTAAAAAGCACGACAATGAAATCACGGAGCGATACAAGAAAGCCCCTGAGTGGTTGCTATTCAATTTTTTAGATAAGGCTATCAAAGAGAATAATTTGAGTAACGGCATTACACACGCTACTGCTTCCACTTGGACCTATTTACGCAGTCTAGTTATCGAAGATCTAAAAGAGCGAGGGTTACTATAATGCAAGAAATGACAATTGAAACAGCGTTAACGCTTATCGCAATTCTAACACCGCTGAATATCTTTCTATGGTTACATCTAGGAACGTATCAGCTCCATAGCAAGCCCAAAGACAAGCCAGAGGGTAATCATACCAGACGGCTGACAAATGCGAACTACGGGGCCTATATTCAATCACAGGGCAGATATTACAATTAGGGGGAAACTATGCTGACACTTAGAGAGCTTGAACACATAGCGGAAGCAATACGCAAACACACTACACCAGAAGAAATGCAAAACTATCTTGATATGGACCACGATACTAAATTACTCTGGATAAAATACAAAATCGCTAGTCTGGAGGCACAGGCATGACAAAAAACAAACTACCAGATCACTTATATAAAGTTTTCAAGCTCCTACCGCTTGGAATGGACTTGCCAATCACCGCCCCAGACATTGAGAAGCTGACAGGCTTGGACATCCGAACCATTCGGGAACATATCCGCCAGCTAATAGTTGACTATGGCATTCCAGTATGTGGCGGGCGTGATAACAAGCAAGGGGGCTACTATATCCCCCAGAATGAAGTGGAACGACTTGCTGGAGTGCTACCGCTCCAACGGCAATACGACCAAGAACACAAGCGTATTCACGCGCTACTGACCGCAGACTTGCAAGACTGGAGGAAGTATAGAGATGAGGCTTGAACTAACCGCACAGAGTGAAGCAGACTTAAAAACGGGCATTCTGGAGCTTATAGAGAATTACCTGGTGGCGCGTGAGAAATCTAAAACAAGACTGACAGGGCTAATTACAGCCCAGCAAGTCAAAGATGAACTAGACATAGAATACAAGACTTTGAAGCGGTGGGAGGATAACGGGCTGAGACGATACCAACCACCGATAGAGGACACTAAGAAAATATTTTATAGGATTAGTGATATTTTGATATTTTTGGGGGTGGAGAATGGCAAGGTATAGCATACACCCAGCAGACAGCGGCGGACACTACCACGATATTAAACTTTATAAAGATCGTCGCCCAACCCTGGACCAGCTAAAGGAACAGCAAAGGCTTAAAAAGCTGAAGAAGAAACGGAGAAAGGGGCGATAATGTGGCAATTTACGAGGCTAGGGGCTTTCAGAATAATCTAGTCTATCCGTTTGATAGGTTAGAACCGTTTGAGTATATCGCACAGTTTAGACCTATGAAAGTACCTGAGGGTGTGGACATTGAACAATTCAAACGCACACAAGCCCCCTACTGTATCAGTGGCAAAGTCACAGCAGATAAAAAAGGCACTCATAGGCGGAATAATTCAAGCCTAGTCTATCGTGATTTGATTTTCTTGGACTATGACGAGCTAGAAGCAAGCGTAGACTTTCCCAGAATCGTTTCTGAGGCACTTTCTGAATACTCCTATATCATTTTCCCGACAATCAAACACACGGCTAAAAAGCCCCGTTATAGGCTTGTAGTGAAGCCTAGTCACAAGATGAAAGAAACGACCTACAGGGCAACAGTGCAAGAGATAGCGGATAAAATCGGACTACCCTTTGATATAGCTAGTTTAACCTGGTCACAGTTGCAGGGCTTACCCGTGACGACTGGAGATCCAGAAGAATATCAGAAAATTATCCACAGGGGGAGCGATTACCCTATTCAAGCGGTATTGGATAAACAGCCGACAAAAAGGGCTGTAACTACTACTTACACCCCACGACCTAGCGGACACCGTTCAATCACTATGAGGGTTATAGATACGCTTTTTGATGGCTTTGGAGATGAAGGCGGTAGGAATGTAGCAGTTACCCGCTTTGTAGGCTTGTTGGTTGGTAAATGGGTCAACTGTGATATACCGACAGCGTGGGAGCTTACCAAGATAGCCAACAGCGTGACGGCTGAACCGTTGCCAGATAGCGAACTGGAAGCAACGTTTGAAAGTATTGTAAAAACAGAAATTAGAAAGCGAGGGTTAGGAATATCGAACTAGAACAATTACAGGCAGAACTTGACCATGCGACAGCATTGGCAGAGTTTTCAGAGCCTACAAGCATGAAGGAACTTTATAACACATTATACGAACTTGGCGTAATCTGGAGAGAAGAACACCAGTACACAGTCAACGAGGGCAAGAAGAATGAAAAAATAGTAATTCCAATCCCAGAAGTTAGTACCGTAGCTAAGTATTTACGACAGGTTTGTCACTTTGCTTTCATCTCCACGGGTGACAGTTCGGACAAGTCACCGCTATACCTGTATCACTACGACAAGGGTGTATATACTGATAGCGTGGACTTATTCAACAAACTATGTGCTAAGTTTGACAGCAGGTTAAAACCTAGAGCATGGGCAGACATTCGGGCGTTCATTCGGACAACTACCCGAATTTCCAAACCTTTCAGCGACCACACACGCATACCCGTAGCAAACGGGGTGTTTAATCTCAAGACAAAGCAATTAGAACCATTTAGCCCTGATTTTGTTATCACAAGTAAGATTAGAACGGCATACAATGGAGCAGCAAGAAAACCAATACTAGATGGCTGGTTTGACTTTGAACAATGGCTAGACATTATTGCATGCGGTGACAGTGAAATATATGCTTTATTGTGGCAGATCATGAATGAAGCTATCAACCCAAATAGGACACGGGGAAAACTTGCAATTCTATTAGGTGACGGAAACAACGGTAAGGGCACATTTCAGAGCCTACTGATGAACCTGATAGGAGCGGACAAGGTGGCAACCTTACGCCCCGACCAATTCGAGGGGCACAACTTAGCCAGTCTATCGGGTAAAGTTTGTAATATCGGTGATGATATTTCTAACAGATACATCGATGAAGTTTCTGATCTGATGAGTATTGTGACAGGCGACACCGTGACAATTAACCCGAAACACCAACAACCCTTTGAGTTGAGTTTAAAACTATTCTGTTTGTTTTCTGCTAACGAGTTGCCAAGAGTTCGGAACAAGTCACAAGGCTGGTATAGACGGCTTTGTATTGTACCGTTCAAAGCGGATTTTAATGGCCAGAAAGAACGCCCAGAGATTAAAAACATATTCTTGAAAGATACAGAGCTGTTAGAGTGGGTACTATTTAAAATCTTGAATATGCCAGCGTTTGACAAGTTTATTGAACCCGAAGCAGTGACCAAAGAGATTGACAGCTACAAGAAAGAAAATGACTACTTATACGCATTTGTGACGGACGACTATACCGAACGGGAATTACATTTGATAGAGCGTGTTCCCCTGAAATGGATAAAAGAAGAATATCGGACTTTTTTAGCTGAGAATGACCTATCGGCACATATTCCGTACAGTTTCGGGAAAGACCTTGTAAGAATCTTGAGGGTACACACAGGCGGTAAGTATTCACTCAGACAAGGCAGATTGAAGAAAAAAGAAGCTGAAGTTTTTCCCTATCCGCTGACCATTGCAGAGTACACCGAATACCCTTTACGGTTGGTTGAAAAAGATGAGTAGATTTTGTAGTCGTTGTAGTCGTTCTGTAGTCGTTGTTTTTTTGGAGAACGACTACAGAATTTATTCAATCATATCAAGGGTTTACGTGTTGTTTGTAGTCGTTGTAGTCGTTGTTTTTTAAGTATGTATATAGGAAAGTAAAAAAAAGAGCTATATATAAAAAATAAAACTTTTTTTGAAAAGAACGACTACATTCACTACAAAGTGGCTAACCCCTTACGGCACAAGGGTTTAACAGTGTAGTTATTCTTTTTTGAAAAGAACTACTACATTCCAAAAGTTTACATAATTTATCTTAAAGTGAGGAAAAACATGAAAATTAAACTATTAAAAAACTTGGCTAAAGAAAGCCCACAAGATTTTGAAGAGCGAGTAAACGAGTTCATGGCAACCGTTGAAGTGGTTGACGTGAAAATCGCTATGGCATCAGCGGGGTATTCTGACAGCTTTGGCACAGTAACACATATACTAGTCTTATACAAATAACAGAAACGGAGACAAACAACATGACACTAAAAACTATTTCAGACACACCAAACACATTTACATTTGACTACACCTTCAAAGATCACGACACCGCACAAGTTGCAGGGCACGCGCTTATGGGCTACATGACAGGAACATTTGAGCAACCAGCTATCGAAGTGCATTATAAGAGTGACAAAGTGGGCGGAGATTACAACCGTTTGGCGGTGGAATATGTGGCAGATACTGAACTTACTGAAACCTTCAAGCGGATTTGTGACAGTTTCCAAGACTACTACAACAATCCTGATGAGTTAACAGGCGAAGACTTGGACGACTACGAACAAGAACAGGAAATCGAACAGGAGTACACCCGCCAGCGCGTGGAACAACTCAAGCAGTCAGAAGACTTTGATAGTTTACTTAAAAAAGTGGCTGGGTTAGAGCTTGAACTGATGGAACTAGCTGACAGCGTGCTAGACGATGATTATCCTGATATGGCAGTGAATGGGGTATGGGAGAATATGACGGCCGTAGATGATGAAGCAAGAAAGTTACTGAAGGAGCTGGATACTGAAGATAACTATTGCGCTTTGTGGAAGTATTCAGCAGAATAGCCAGAAGAGCCTACGGGCTCTTTTCGTCGTTAAGCCAATAGTTTTGGGTTTTTACAGTATAGGGGTATTTTTTGAATGAAAGTATTGTATATAGAGACATTTACCAGAGCTATGAAAAAGAAAGGAATAACTCAGGGAAAAGCTGAATTAGACGGTTTCCCCTTAACTATTGACTTAGACAACCTTTTTATTGTTATGGGTAGAGAGAGCTTTGAATTGGCCAGGATACCAGGAACAAAAGGCGGGCATCGCTACTTCTTTCTTTGCCCTGATTGTGGTAGGCGGTGCAGAAAACTTTATAAGCGGTATTTGTTTTATGCTTGCGGAAACTGCCAGCAGATCCACAAGCAGACATTAAACCGCAGTAAGACAGATTGTCAGTATTATTGGGAACGTGCACTAAGGGAGGCTAGGAAGGTCCAACCAGGCTGGACCCCTAAGCGTGGCGGTTATATGTTTGATGGCTTTCCTAGCCGTCCAAAGAGAATGAAGCGTGATAGATATTATAAACATTATCAAAGGTTTTTGAACTATGTTAGAAAAGGGGATAGCTATTGGCTGAGAGTGTTATCTAGGTGAAGTACTATGGCAATTTCCAAAACGAACGAATACTACAAACGTTCGCTTTACAAAACAAATAAAGGCGGAACGGTGGGGGCTAAAAAGCTAGTACTATCAAGCATTCACAGGGTTAAAAGGGTGCAAAAATACGGAGCGTTTTTTGATTTTTCAAAACGACGAATATCCGAACGCTATATAATCTTGAAAGTTAGATGAATGAAAATGATTAGGTTTAGGCTAGGTTGGATAAGTAAAATAGGGAGGTTTAGGGGAGGTATTCGGCATTTTTAGCAATCTAAAAGAGATAATGTTTAGACACGGTGGCGCGTGATTACACAAAAAAAAGCCAATGCGCACGCACTGACTATGTGAGTAAAAACCTAAAACTATTATATCACACGGAGGTGCGTAGCGTGGATCTAAAACAGTTGTCTAAGTTTGAAAAGCTGGTACAGGCAAAGAAGAGAGAGATTGAAGCCTTGAGGACTGGCATTGTCAACACACCAGACTATCAAAGTCAGAGGGTAACACGATCCAAGAAGAACAATACAGAAGACCAGGTTGTCAAACGGATTGAAAAGATTGAGCAACTAGAAATTGAACTAGCACAGTTGTATATCGATTACAGCGAACTATCAGCCCGTATAGATGCAATCGCTGATCCAGTTGCAAGTCTGATAATGCGGTTGAAGTATGTAAACGGCTGTTCTTGGCCGATCATCAAGCGGACACTACCATACTACTCCCAGAGCAGTCTATACGACTATCACAAGAAAGGACTGGAAGAACTTGAGCAAACAACTAGCAAAAAGAAAACTGGAGGAGTTTCATAGGTGGTGCAGGGTGGCTAACCTATTTCATGGGCCGTCAGAGAGCTTTGACAATTGGCTGATACCGTCATTAGAATTTGATCCAGAGGATTACAAAGACAGAAAACACGATTGGCAACGTGAAGCCCCTGAAGAAGTGAATGAGATTATAAAGGTAGTCAATGCAATAGCTAGACCAAGACATCGAGCCGTACTTATCATGAGTTATATATTGCCCGAAAAGATACGTTCAGCAGAGCAAGCACAACGCCTTGGCATTAAGTCATCTACTTACTACTTGGCTAAGAATAAAGCCTTGGAAGAGTTTGCCAGTCAGTACCGTAGCGGGATACTAGAACGATATAGGGGCGGGTAACCCTACCTACCCTACTTATCGCACTTCACGCCGTCACTGTACAAATTTTTTCGCGTGAAATATGTTCAGATACAGCAAGACAATACCGCACGCACTACCAAGATAAACCAAGACAGCGGTGCATGACTATGGTATAATACACTTACCAGCAATCAAAAAAGCGCAGCTACTCACTACGCTAGTACTTGCCTGCTGAACTCATATAATTTTTAGGTTGTCAAACGTTAATTTGATAACCTTTTTTCATTGTAAAATTTGTTCACCTTCTTGTTCACCTTTGGAGGTGTTCTAAGGAAATCTAAAGAGATACGATTTTTTAAAAACCCAGTAAAATCACGAGTTTGGGAGTTATGACACTCTCAAACGTTAGTCAAATTTCAATTCCACGGATTTTCATAGTAGTTTCCCTTCAATTTCTTCATGCATAATACGCTCTCTATTATAATTTATTCGCAGGCTAAAAGCAAAACTCCAACCTAGTGGCTGGGGTTTTCAACTTTATTCAAACACAAACTGGTTGTGGTAGAGTTCGGCGTAGAAGCCGTTGAGTTTGAGGAGCTAGCTGTGGTTGCCTTGCTCGATTACCTTTCCATCTTTGAGGACGATGTTCAACCATCAAATCTGACTTTATTTCTCCGGTATGACCCAAAACAAATAGTAAGTGATGAAGATTGTTAATAGTCCCAATCCCATTTTGACCAATAAAATAGGAGCCAGCCAGATAGAAATTGCCATGAGTAAGTAAATTTGCCAGATGATTTGCTTTTTTCGTTTGCGGGAAATGGATTTGGTCTCAACGTAATCAGCTACGTAAAATTGATAAATTTTTGTATTGCGTAGCCATTTTTCAAACCTTTTTGAACTTCTCGCAAAGCAAAAACCAGCTAAAAGTAAAAAAGGGGTTGTCGGAACTATCGGCAAAACAATCCCAATGACACCAACCATCAAACTAACAAAACCAAATACTAGATAGAATATTCTCTGCATACTAATATTATACCAAAAGAACTCGTGAATTTTTGAACAATTTTATCACATTTTCAGAAAACGCTTGCATTTTATTGGATAAATGGGTATGATAAAGGTACAAAATTTTGGAAAGAGAGAAGACGCTATGAAACTTCTAGGACTGGTCGGAACAAACTCCGCTCGCTCAACCAACCGCAAACTCTTGCAGTACATTGAACAACACTTCGCTGATAAGGCAGATATCGAACTGGTTGAAATCAAGGAACTCCCAATCTTCAATAAACCAGCCAATCGAGAATTACCAGAAATTGTCAAAGAATTGGTCGCAAAAATTGAGGCTGCTGACGGAGTCATCATCGGAACTCCCGAATATGACCACTCTATCCCAGCTGTCCTTATGAATGCCCTTGCTTGGGTATCATACGGTGTCTATCCACTATTAAACAAACCAGTTATGATTACTGGTGCTTCTTATGGAACACTTGGTTCCTCTCGTGCCCAACTACAGCTACGTCAAATTCTCAACGCTCCTGAGCTCAAGGCCACTGTCTTGCCAGATGAATTTTTATTGTCACATTCCTTGCAAGCCTTTGATGCCAATGGGGAGCTCATTGATTTAGAAACTAGTCAAAAACTGGATGCCATCTTTGATGACTTCCGCCTCTTTGTCACCATGACTGGCAAGCTATCTAACGCAAAAAAATTACTCCAAAAAGAAGCTGAAAACTTCGATTGGGAAAACCTGTAAGAGAGGAATATACTATGAAATTTGTCGGAATTGTTGGATCAAATGCAGATCAATCTTATAACCGTATGCTATTGCAATTCATTCAACGCCACTTTAAAGTGAAGTTTGAACTAGAACTTTTGGAAATCAAAGATGTTCCAATGTTCAATCAGGACGAAGACCAGTCTGATTGTTTTGCAATTCAATACCTTTACAACAAAATCACCCGTGCTGACGGGGTCATTATTGCTACCCCTGAGCACAATCATACCATTACCCCTGCCCTTAAGAGTACTCTGGAATGGCTCAGCTTTAATTTGCACCCATTCGAAAATAAACCAGTTATGATTATCGGGGCATCTTACTACGATCAAGGAACTTCTCGTGCCCAAGTTCACCTACGGAAAATTTTAGATGCACCAGGTGTCAATGCTTACACACTACCAGGTAATGAATTCCTCCTTGGTAAGGCCAAAGAAGCTTTTGACGATAAGGGCAATATCATCAATGAAGGCACCGTGAAATTCTTAGAAAGCTGTCTAGACAACTTTATCAAGTATGTCGGTGTTGTATCCAAATTGAAAAAACCAAAACCAATCGCACCAGAAGATTTAGACTGTACCAAACCAATCGCAACGACCATCACTGGTGTGGATCCCGATGATCCAGATTGGCTAGAAAAGGCTTCTAAATTGGTTAACGCAGTTGAGGGAGACACCTATGTTAAACTGGACAATGGTCTGTTGACCGTTAACCAACTCAATATGTTCCTCAATGCGATGCCATTTGAATTGACCTATGCAGATGATAATAACCAGTTCCTCTACTACAACAATAGTCACCAAGAACCTGATACCATGTTGGGTAAACGGGTACTTGCTCAAGTAGGAAATCGCCTGTCAACTGTCCACGGTACGCTACCTCCTGCCCGTATGAAGAATGTTGAATGGGTTGTCGGTACCTTGCGTAATGGTAACCAGGAATATGTTCGTACCATTGTACCCGGTACCCCTGCTGAAATTATCAACACCCACAACTACCAAGCGATGTACTATCCTGACGGATCCTACGCTGGTATCAATGAAATTATCTTTAATTTCAAACCATGGCTAGATTGGTATCTTGAAGCTACTGGTCAACGCTTGGTTGGTGGTTCGGGAACTGCCGCAGCTCCTGCACATGTTGACGCAACCTCTGGTGCATCAGATGCTGGTAGTGCCCCTGCTACTTCCACACCGACAGATGCAAATTCTGGTGCATCCGCTCACTAATCGTTCACATATAGAGGCTGGACAGAAAGCCCAGCACCTCTTCTCAGAGTTCGTGTCAACATCTCAGCGCAGTGGTTGATTGGCAGATTTGTTCGTTTTTTGCACTCCAAATCTGGCCTAATCAACTGTGCGGGGGTGGGAAGACGAACTCTTTTTTGACTGGCCGAGTTCTTTCCCACTCCCATATTTTTCAAACAAAACATTGACAATTATTTTACAAGGAGTTCCTATGTCACCATTTCAAGAAAAAATTTCAGTTGCAGTTTCAAAAAAAGAAGCCCTTTTTGATGAAAGTCTAGGCCGCTATGCCTTGCGTTCTATGTATGCAGGAGCCTACCTGACTATGTCAACAGCTGTCGGTATTATCGGAGCAGACGTTATTGCCAGTCAATTTCCAAGTTTATCGCGCTTTGTCTTTACCTTCATCTTTGCTATTGGGCTGGTTTTTGTTCTTATTTTTGGTGGTGAATTAGCTACATCTAACATGATGTATCTCACAACTGGTGCCTACTATAAGCAAATTACCTGGAAAAAAGTGACACAAATGCTGCTATACTGTACTTTCTTTAACTTTGTAGGCGCTACTATTCTAGCCTGGCTCTTCAATCAGTCCTTCTCCTACCTCAATCTCTCTGATAAGAGCTTTGTCGTCAATGCCGTTACCATCAAACTTGGAAAATCTGACTGGAGTAATTTTATTGAAGGGATCACGGCTAATATGTTTGTAAATATGGCAATTCTTGGCTTCATGCTCATCAAAGAACAGTCTGCTAAGTTCTTTGTCATTATTTCCTCCATTTTTATGTTCGTTTTCCTCATCAATGAGCATTTGGTCGCCAATTTCGCATCTTTCATGCTCCTAGCTTTTAACGCTACTCGAAGCAATGTCGAAGCCTTCAATATAAGCAATATCCTTCGTCAATGGATTGTGGTCTTTTTTGGAAATTGGCTCGGAGCCGGTCTCTTTATCGGTATCGCCTACGCTTGGCTCAATCAAACCAAAACCAACCATATTGAGCAGTAAGCCTACCACAAAAACAGCCAAGATAAACCACGTCCTAAACGTTTAAGGATTGTGGTCTGCTTATCTTGGCTGTTTATTTTTCTATATATTATTCAAACACAAACTGGTTGTGGTAGAGTTCGGCGTAGAAGCCATTGAGTTTGAGGAGTTGGCTATGGTTGCCTTGCTCGATTACTTTTCCATCCTTAAGGACGATGATTTCGTCTGCATTGAGGATGGTTTTGAGGCGGTGGGCAATGACGAAGCTGGTCCGTCCTGCGATAATAGCCTCCATAGCTTTCTGGATTTTGGCTTCCGTTACGGTATCAACGTTTGACGTTGCTTCGTCCAAAATCAAGACTTGTGGGTCTGTCAAAAGCGTACGGGCAATGGAAATCAGCTGTTTCTGACCTGTCGAGAAGACATTCTCATCATCGGTCACAAAGGTCTCATAGCCCTCTGGCAAGCTCATGATAAAGTCGTGGATATGGGTGGCACGAGCTGCGGTTTCCACCATTTCCTGCGAAATGCTCTCATCACCAAAGCGGATATTGTCCGCAATAGTACCTGAGAAAAGAACCGACTCCTGCAAGACAATGCCGACCTTATCCCGCAAGCTGTCCAGATCATATTCCCGAATATCGCGACCATCAAAGGCCACACTACCACCATTGACATCGTAGAAGCGGTTGATCAAGTTCATAATGGTAGTCTTACCAGACCCCGTCGGACCAACGACTGCCACCATTTTGCCCTTAGGAGCAGAGATAGATACCTTGTCCAAGACCTTCTGACCTGGCAGGTAGCCAAAGTCGATGTCCTTGATTTCAACACCTTCTTTTAATTCGGTAAATAGCGGAGCGTTTTGAGGGCGAACTTCTTCTGGCTCATCAAACATTTCTTGAATACGATGAGCTCCTGTGAAGGCTAGCTGCAATTCTGCCCAGCTGGCAGCAACCTGCATGATTGGCTGGTAATACTGTTGCGAATACTGAACAAAAGTCACCACCAAACCAAGTGCGGCAGCTGTTTCCAGCGAGCTATCGTTGAGGACAATGCTGGAGCCTGCAAAGATAACAATGGCCGTATTGACCAAACTCATACCATTCATAAATGGGAAGAGAATCCCACCAAACAAGCGACCCTTGAAGGTCGTACGGCGAACTTCTTCATTGAGCTCCAAGAAACCATCAATCGTCTCTTCCTGCACACCCTGTACAATAATCGCTTTTTGTCCAGAAATTTTCTCGTCCATGTAGGCATTGAGCTTAGATACCGCAGCCTGTTGCTTATCCGTATATTTCCGTGATAGGCGGATGATAAGGACCAAGGCAACCAAGGCAACTGGCGTAGAAGCAATGGTCACCAAGGCCAAGCGAGTATCCTGACGGAACATCATAATGACCATACCAACATAAAGAGCGATGTTGGTCACCACTTGGGTCAAAGACTGGTTAAAAGCGTTTTGGATATTGTCCAAATCACTGGTAAAGCGAGAAAGAATATCCCCATCCTTGTGACTATCAAAGAAGGCAACTGTCAAACGTTCCAGCTTGCCAAACAAGCCCTTACGCATACGGTTGGTCGAATGAGCCACGATACGCGTGAAGAGGAGGGTGTAAATCAAGGAAGCCACAACCGTCGCCGCATAGGCAAAGAAAAGATTGAGCATAACTCCATTAAAATCCGTCATATCAGGCTTGAAACCAGACTGCCCTATCTGCTCTGCAGCAAAATAAGCCTGACCAATTTTCCCCATCTCTGCAATGGCATTTCCAAGGAAAACAGGTGTCTTAACCTGCAAGTAGGTCGCTGTCACAATGGCTAGAAAAATCACAGCAAAGGACAGTTTATAGCGTTTAAAATAAAACCAGAAAAATCTAAGTGTTTTCATCTATTCTTCCTTCCCTTTCTGTGTTTCGTAGATTTCACGGTAAACGTCATTTGTCGCTACCAACTCAGCGTGGGTACCTTGGCCGATCAGACGACCTTCGTCAAGAACCAAAATCTTATCAGCTTTGACAACAGAAGAAATCTTCTGGGCAACGATGACAGTGGTTGTCCCTTTCAAATCATGGTTGAGAGCCTCTTGGACCAGTTTCTCAGACTTGGCATCCAGGGCAGAAGTCGAATCATCCAAGACCAAAACCTTAGGCTCACCAATCACTCCACGAGCAATGGACATCCGCTGCTTCTGACCACCAGAGAAGTTATTTCCACGTTCTTCTACTTGGCTCTCATAGGTATCATCCAAACGGTCGATAAATTCTTTGGCTTGGGCAATACCTGCGGCCCGCTCCAATCTTTGCAAATCAGCACCAGGTGCCCCTTGACGCAGGTTGTCCGCAATGGTTCCCGAGAAAAGAATAGCCTTTTGCAAGACAATCGATACCGTATCACGCAGGGTGTTCTTGCTGACTTCTTTCAAGTCCCGACCACCGATGGACACCGTTCCTTCTTGCGGGTCAAACAAACGCGGAATCAGTTGAGCAAGAGTGGATTTACCCGCACCAGTTGCACCAACCACACCAACCATTTGCCCTGGCTCAATCTCAAAAGAGATATTTTTCAAAGTCGGCTCTGTATCATGTGGATAGGTGAAGCTAACATTGTCAAAGACAATCTTACCAGTCAATTCTTCATCCGCCACATCCTTGAAGGTCATAGCAGGCTCCGTATCCAACACCTCGCTGATACGCTTAATAGAAATAGCAGCACGTGAAGCCTGCATACCCATGAAGCTAGTCATGATAATGGCAAACATGATTTGCATGAGGTAGCTCATAAAGGAAGTAAAGCCACCAACTGCTTCCATGTTGGTTTTCAACATCCCAGACACCAAGTAGAGGGACGCAAAAATCGCCATATAAGAGATAAACATCATCAAGGGTTGCAAGATAGCAAAACCATAGCCGATAAAGAGATTGAGATCCAAGAGTTCATTGGATACTTTCTTGAACTTGGCATACTGATTTTTTTCTTGTACAAAGGACTTGACCACACGAATCCCACGCAGGTTTTCTTTGGCAATGCTATTCATCTTGTCCATAAGGGACTGGAATTTACCAAAACGTGGTCCCATTTGCCCCATGACAACCGCCATAATGGCCATAATCAAGACCACCATGAGAATAATCATCCACCAGAGTTCTGGCATGGTCCGCACCGCCATGATAAAGGCTCCAACAAACAGCAATGGAACCCGCATCAACACTGTAAAGAGCATCATGACAAGGTTCTGGATTTGATTGACGTCGTTAGTCATCCGAACAACCAAGTTCCCTGCGTTAAACTCTTCGATATTGGCATAAGAAAAGCTCTGAATTTTCCGAAAGGTCTTCTCACGAATATCTGCAGATACCCCTTGTGAAATTTTTGCTGCAGCAATGGTATTGACAAGCCCTGCCAAAAGACCAATTCCAGCAATAATCAGCAGTAATTTGCCCACACGAACAATTTCATCCTTGTCATTGGCCAAGACTGCTGTCAAAACATCCTGCAAATAACTAGGTTGCATCAAGGTCGTTGCTACGACAATGGACGTCAACAAGACCGATGCTAAGGCGTACCATTTATAACGTAAAATGGCTTCTTTAAACATGATTCGTCTCCTTATAACGTTTAATATTTTCTTTTAATTGATCGGCTACTTGTCTAACCAAATCAAATTCTTCCTTTTGAATACCTCTAAAAAGAGAATGGTGCATCTCCTCATGGAAGGATTTTAGGTGACAAATCTTGCTCCGACCTTTCTCTGTCAAGACCAACTGCTTGTAACGTCTATCAAACTGAGATGGCAAAACCTGAATAAAGTCATTTTTCTCCATTCGCTTAACCAGATTGCTGGCAACGGATTTGGAAATTTTCAACTCTGCTTCAATATCTTTGACAAAGGTTTCAAGGTCTGACCGTTCTGCTATGAAACGCAAAGCCCACCCCTGTGGTCCAGCTAGGTGCTCCACATCATATTCCTTGGCAATCGTTTCACTAATTTGTTCAATTTGATTGAGTAAATTCCGAAAATCTGCAATAGTATGTCCCATGACAGCTCCTTTCTACGAAAATAATTACCATGAGAACTATTATAGTTCTCTTAAGAACTATTGTCAAGTTTTGGCTCTGCTATTTTCCAAAAAAATGCAACTATGTTATAATAATAGAAAATACTTACACAGGGGAATCGTATGGAGAAACAAACCATTGCTGTTCTTGGGCCTGGCTCTTGGGGAACAGCCCTTGCCCAGGTCCTTAACGATAACGGACATTCTGTTCGTATCTGGGGAAATATTCCTGAACAAATTGACGAAATCAATGAACATCATACCAACACGCGCTACTTCAAAGATATTGTCCTAGACGAGAATATCAAAGGATACAAGGATCTGACAGAAACTCTTGAAGGAGTTGATGCTGTTCTTTTCGTTGTGCCAACCAAGGTAACACGACTAGTTGCCAAGCAAGTCGCACAAGCTCTCAAACACAAGGTAGTTGTCATGCACGCTTCCAAAGGGTTGGAACCAGATAGCCACAAACGTTTGTCAGAGGTCTTGGAAGAAGAGATTCCTGCTGAACTCCGCTCGGAAATCGTTGTGGTTTCAGGACCAAGCCATGCCGAAGAAACCATTGTCCGTGACTTGACCTTGATTTCTGCCGCATCTAAAGATTTGGAAACTGCAACCTACGTGCAAAACCTCTTCAGCAACCACTACTTCCGCCTCTACACCAACAATGATGTAATCGGTGTAGAAACAGCTGGTGCTTTGAAAAACATCATCGCCGTCGGGGCTGGTGCTTTACACGGACTTGGTTATGGTGATAATGCCAAGGCAGCCATTATCGCTCGCGGTTTGACAGAAATCACACGTCTAGGCGTTGCTATGGGCGCAAATCCTCTGACTTACAGCGGTCTTTCTGGTGTTGGTGATTTGATTGTTACCGGTACATCTGTCCACTCCCGCAACTGGAGAGCTGGAGATCAGCTCGGTCGCGGTGAAAAACTCGAAGATGTAGAACGCAATATGGGCATGGTCATCGAAGGTATTTCGACTACCAAAGCAGCCTATGAATTGGCACAGGAATTGGGCGTCTACATGCCTATTACTCAAGCCATCTACAAGGTCATCTACCAAGGTGCGGGTATTGAAGATGCCATCAAAGAAATCATGACGGGTGAATTCCGCCATGAAAATGAATGGCATTGATTCTTATTTAATATGAAAACCAAAATATAAAGGATTACATACTTATGAAAAAAGTTAGAAAAGCCGTTATCCCTGCAGCAGGTTTGGGAACGCGTTTCCTGCCTGCTACTAAGGCTCTTGCCAAAGAAATGTTGCCAATTGTTGATAAACCCACTATTCAATTTATCGTTGAAGAAGCTCTTCGCTCTGGTATCGAAGATATTTTGGTGGTCACTGGTAAATCAAAGCGTTCTATCGAAGACCACTTTGATTCAAACTTTGAATTGGAATACAACCTCAAAGAAAAATGCAAAAATGATTTGTTGAAACTCGTTGATGAGACTACAGGTATTCGCCTCCACTTCATCCGTCAAAGCCACCCGCGTGGACTTGGTGATGCCGTTCTTCAAGCTAAAGCATTTGTCGGGAACGAGCCATTTGTTGTCATGCTCGGCGATGACCTCATGGACATTACCGATACTAAGACCGTACCACTGACCAAGCAACTCATGAACGACTACGAAAAGACACATGCTTCAACCATTGCCGTTATGCCCGTTCCTCATGAAGAAGTTTCTGCATACGGTGTTATCGCTCCACAAGGTGAAGGTGTCAACGGTCTCTATAGTGTGGAAACCTTTGTGGAAAAACCAAAACCAGAAGATGCTCCTTCTGACCTTGCTATTATCGGACGCTACTTACTCACTCCTGAAATCTTTGAGATTTTAGAAAACCAAAAACCTGGTGCCGGGAACGAGATTCAATTGACAGATGCCATTGATACTCTGAACAAAACACAACGCGTGTTTGCTCGTGAATTCAAAGGCAACCGTTATGATGTTGGGGATAAGTTCGGTTTCATGAAAACTTCTATCGACTATGCCCTCCAACACCCTCAAGTAAAAGATGATTTGAAACAATACTTGATTGATCTCGGTAAAAAATTAGATACAAAGAAAAACTAGCAATCGCTAGTTTCAGAATGAAGACAAACATCTCGCTTGATGTTTGTCTTTTTCTGTTTATTGGTCTGATAGTCCGTCTTTTTGCCAGAATAGTGGCTATTTGGACAAAATAAAAAGGCT
>NZ_JANFME010000017.1:0-44379 GCF_029616525.1 Streptococcus suis
TCTGAAACTGACTCAGAGATGGACTCAGATGTAGATTCAGAGATAGATTCTGATACAGATTCTGAAATTGATTCACTTACTGACTCAGAAATTGACTCTGATGTAGATTCAGAGATAGATTCTGAAATTGATTCACTTACTGACTCAGAAATTGACTCTGATGTAGACTCAGAAATAGATTCGCTTACTGACTCAGAGATAGATTCTGATACAGATTCTGAAATTGATTCACTTACTGACTCGGAGATAGATTCAGATACGGATTCTGAAATCGACTCGCTTACTGACTCAGAGATGGACTCTGATGTAGATTCAGAGATAGATTCTGATACAGATTCTGAAATTGACTCACTCACTGATTCAGAGATAGACTCAGATGTAGATTCAGAGATAGATTCTGATACGGATTCTGAAATTGATTCGCTTACTGACTCAGAGATGGACTCTGATGTAGATTCAGAGATAGATTCTGATACAGATTCAGAAATTGATTCACTTACTGACTCAGAAATTGACTCTGATGTAGACTCAGAAATAGATTCGCTTACTGACTCGGAGATAGATTCAGATACGGATTCTGAAATTGACTCACTCACTGATTCAGAGATAGATTCTGATACAGATTCTGAAATTGATTCACTTACTGACTCTGAGATAGATTCAGATACGGATTCTGAAATCGATTCACTTACTGACTCAGAAATTGATTCAGATACAGATTCTGAAATAGATTCGCTTACTGACTCAGAAATTGACTCTGATGTAGACTCAGAAATCGATTCGCTTACTGACTCGGAGATAGATTCAGATACGGATTCTGAAATTGATTCACTTACTGACTCAGAAATTGATTCAGATACAGATTCTGAAATAGATTCGCTTACTGACTCAGAAATTGACTCTGATGTAGACTCAGAAATAGATTCGCTTACTGACTCTGAGATAGATTCAGAGACGGATTCTGAAATTGATTCACTTACTGACTCGGAAATTGACTCTGATGTAGATTCAGAGATAGATTCTGATACAGATTCTGAAATCGATTCGCTTACTGACTCGGAGAGGGATTCTGATACAGACTCAGAAATTGATTCGCTTACTGACTCAGAGATGGACTCTGATGTAGATTCAGAGATAGACTCTGATGTAGATTCGCTCACTGATTCAGAGATAGACTCAGATGTAGATTCGCTCACTGATTCTGATAGCGATTCAACTACTGACTCACGAACCGATTCTGACAGCGATTCAACTACCGACTCACGAACCGATTCCGACAAGGATTCAACTACTGACTCACGGACTGATTCTGAAATCGACTCTGATACTGATTCTCTAACAGATTCGGAAATCGAATTTGAAAGTGATTCTGAATTTGAAGTTGATTCAGAATTAGACAGTGACTCAGAGTTTGAGATAGATTCTGAATTTGATGTTGATTCTGAGTTAGAAGTAGATTCAGATTCAGACAAGGAATTTGAGTTTGAGTTCGAAAGCGACTCTGACTCAGATGTATCAACTGTGTACCAGTGAGTTGTAACGTTAACGGTATTTGAACTCAAAGTGTTGGCTAAGTTTACCGATGATCCTTTGGTATTTGGGTTTACAACCTGACCTGCTGAATCTGTATAGCTTGGTGCATATTCCGGATGACCTGGTTTCAGGATAACCTGAACCAGCATACTCACTGGATAGCTTTTCGCCGCTTTAGCATAACCATCAAAACCGATACGGATTTGTTGATAGTTATCTTCATAGATGACAGAGAAGATATCATTGTCGGTTTTACCAGCTTCTGCATTTGCGGTAGCCAAAGCAGATTCTTCAGCTGAGATAACATCTGTCACAGGAACAACAAGACTTGTATTCGCTGTTCCTGGAGCCATAACAGACGTTTCCATGACTTTGATAAAGCCTGTTGTGTCAGTCGAGTTATAATCAATTGTACCTGTATAAGTAGGATCTTTTACCCATATAGTCTTAACAAGGCTACCGTTCTCATCTACAACTTCTGCCAGACGTTTAATATACGATGTTGAGATCGCACCATCATTATAAATCGTTCCTGGAGAATAAAGACGTACCGTAGTACCACCTGTTGTACTTGAATAGTCATAGCCTACAAAATCACGTTTGGCAGATGGCGTAGCCATTTGACCACCAATACCTTTAATAGTATAGGTTGCTATTGTTGTACCATCAGTTGTCTTATAGTAAGTTGTATATTCTTGATAGGTTGGTACTAGGGTGTTAGTAAGTGTTCCACCGTTATACTGTAATTGGAGCTCTCCTGCCGTTGTACTTGATGAGGTACTGTCACCGTAAGTAATAGTTAGAGGCAGGTTATTAGCACCTGAGTAGTTTTGGAAGTAAGTGAATGTTGCTGTTTGACCTTTTTCTAAAGTATGGCTTTCAACAACTGTATTATTAGTCTTATTAACTAACTCGACATAAGTTGTCGTTGTTGTTGTATCATAATCTAAAGAATAACGGAAATAATAATTTTCTTTGATTGTTTGATCCGTTAATTGATCACCAAACCAGTTGAATTTTGAATAGTTAAAGGTAAAGCGTTCCGCTTCTGAAGACGGTGTAAAGCTTGTAGTATTCGTCGGATTAGAAATGGCTGCCCCATTAGCATCATCCATCGCTGGTGACGCTGTTGAAAGCGTGTCAACTAAAATACCATAACCTTCACCAACTTTAGTCACTGTTGCAGTCGTTGCTGTGTCAAGAGCAAACGTAATCATGCCATCTTCTTCGTTTTTCAGCAACTCTAACCCTAATAATTGAGAACTATTTTGAAGGGCAGAAGTAATTGTCTGGATATCTGTTATAGTAGCGTTCGAATTTCCCAACAATTGTTTCGCTGTTTCTAAATTTGTTCGTGAAACAGCCACAGCAACTGCTAAATCACTATCTGGAGCAGCCTCTAGTTTCGACTCGGCAATCTGAATAAGAATTTCAGCTTCCGTTGCTACTTGCTCTAAGACTTGTTGAGGAGTTTCTTCTGAAGTTGTTGACTCTGCAGTTGAACTCTCTGATAACTCTGATGTCGTTGATGAAGACTGACTATTTTCTGAAGCTATTGTTGACTCACTTGAAGAAGCAGATTCACTAAATGAAATCGATTCACTTTCTGATATTGACTCACTTGAAGAAGCTGATACACTATCAGATTCCGAACTACTAATAGATTCAGACTCACTGATTGACTCTGAATGACTTGTCGACTCAGATTCACTTACTGATTGTGAAGATGTATCTGATTCCGTACCAGCATCACTCATACGAATAGTGTCTTCGTTAGCTAGCACTGATGTGGTTACTTCAGTAGCAATGACCGTATCTTCGGCAAGAACTTGCTCTGCAGTAAGTCCTCCACCGACCACAGCACTTGCAGCTACCAATCCACGCAGCAGCTTCGCAGCTGACTCTTGCTGACTTGCAGAAGTTAATTTTATTTTTGGACTTTCAGAAGCGCTACGTTTCCCCAATTGAATAAGTCCAATCTGTGACATAACTGTACGTACCCAGTGCTTCCCAGACTTGTGCATTTTCACTCGGCTTTTACGCGAGACCTCGGTATACAGTTTCCCATTTTTTCTTTCCATAAACACCTCGTAACCTGTATATTGATATATACCCCCCCGGAAACACATTTATTATTGTCTCTTTGAGGGTTATCATATTATATATTACCTAAAAAAACAAAGATTGTCAATTCTTCATGCTCTAAATATTTGTTTTTTAATACATTTATATAAATAGTAAAAAACACTGGTCATTTTACAGCGTTTTCATGCACACAGGGAACCTTGATTAGTTTTTTTCATTTAGATAAATCGTTGTTTCCCTTCAAAAACATAGTTTTTATTATTTTTTTAAGTCAAATGCGCACGTAACATCCTCGCAAAACTTTATCAAATTGTTCAATACAATCGGATTCATTTTACAGATAACTACACAACAAACATATATTTGTTCGAACATTTTTTATAAATATACTCGAAATAAACATAACTTCCAATCCAGGCCCCAGTAAAAACACAGCTCTTTTGGGATGAGACAGTTAACCAAAAGAGAACTCCTGCTTTTCAGCTACCACTCCCCCTCACTATTCAACTACCATAAATTGTATATCTCTTAGTTATAAGTTTGATTGTAATAAAAAAAGGGGAACGATTTCGTTCCCTTCAGAACGTAGACAAACTCCTAAAAATATAAAAAATTGAAGAAGCTTGCGAAAGATAGCAAGTCATTAAACTCTTAGAAACATTGATATTTCGGCGTTTCTGAGAGTTTTTTTATTTTCAACATAAAGAAAAAAGATTGAAGAAAATTGTCCAAAATGGACTTTTTCTTCAATCTGAAGGGAACGATTTCGTTCCCTTTTATTATTTTTACCACTAACACACAAACTCTATTAGGTACAACTATTCAGTTTCTCCATTTTCTTTCTTCCGACGTTTATACAAACCACCAAGAAGAAGACCTGCCCCAAGGATTCCAGCCCAAGCTGATGATTGCTCACCCGTATTTGGTAGCGCACCTTGTTTACGCGGAGTTTGAGAGTGACGAGATGGAGTTGATTCTGACTCAGAGATAGATTCAGACACGGATTCTGAAATTGATTCTGATACTGATTCAGAAATGGACTCAGAGACGGATTCTGAGATTGATTCTGATACTGATTCTGATACTGACTCAGAGATTGACTCAGAAACTGATTCGCTGATTGATTCTGATACTGATTCAGAGATTGACTCTGATACTGATTCAGAGATTGACTCTGATACAGATTCTGAAGTTGATTCTGAGATTGATTCAGAGACTGACTCGCTTACTGATTCGCTGACTGACTCAGAAATTGATTCTGATACAGATTCTGAGATTGATTCAGAAACTGATTCTGATAGCGATTCAACTACTGACTCACGAACCGATTCTGACAGCGATTCAACTACCGACTCACGGACTGATTCTGAAAGAGACTCGGATACCGATTCAGCGATAGATTCAGAGTTTGAAACAGATTCAGATAATGAATTAGATTCTGACTCTGAAGCTGATGTGCTTGCTGATTCTGATTCTGAAGCTGACGTACTTGCTGACTCAGATTCAGACTCTGAAAGCGACAAGGAGTTAGATTCTGACAATGACTCTGACTCAGATGTATCTACTGTATACCAGTGTGTCGTCTCATTAGCATTAGCGTAGTAAGTGTTACGTAGGGAAAGCTGAAGACCTAGAGGCTCGTGTCCATTGTTAACAAATGAATCGCCTGATCCTAACCATTTGTATTCTGTACTAGCTGTATTTTCAGTTGACCAGATTTGAACACCTAAGTAGATACGACCATAAGTCCCACCTGTAGAATCATTTCCTGAAAATTGACCAACCAATCGATAAAGACCATCTGGACTTGTATAGAATACCATGATTTCACTACCATTATAGGTATCAGTAGTGTAATTAGCCGCAATAACATCTGAAGTATTCCATGAATAACCCGAATCATTTCGAGCGTTCAACTTACTGGTCTCAAGGATCTTGATAAATCCGTCAGTATTTGTACCTGACCAGTCTAATGTACCTGTGTAAGATGGATCTGCAATATACACACCTTTAGTCACTGCACCATTTGAATCAACAACAGTTGCCAGTGTTTTAATTTTAAGTGCATCCAAACCTGAGTCAATTTTTGAAAATAGATGAACTGTCCCTACTGCCTGATCAACAGTTGCTTGTGCATTGGTTGTCGACGAGTAGTCATATCCAACAAAATCCCTTACTCCAGAAGCGGTAACTGTCTGACCACCAATTGTTACAATCGTATATGTTGCGATTGTGGTGCCATCAGTTGTTTTGTAATAGGTTGTATTGGTGTTATATGCTGGAACTGGGTTGTTGTAATAGTACGTTGTACCATTTAGAGTTGTAAAACGCATTGACCCTGGGCTACCATCCGTTGCAGTAGCGGTATCATAGAGAATTGTAATAGCTTGGTTATTCGCATTTACTGTTGTTGGATATGTAAATGTTGCACTTGAACCAGGTTCAATTTGATATGACTCTACAACATTACCTGTAGCTTTATCAACTAGCTCAGCAAGTACTGTAGATGTCGTTGGGTCTGAATCCAATGAATAACGTAAATAAGCATTGATTGCTGTACCGTCAATTAATTTGACGTTGTTAATATCTGATTCATCATAGCCTGATTCTTGTGTAGCATCGTACGTTTCAGTTGAATAGTAACCAAAGGTATGCCATCCTGACTCAGTTGTAGCTGCAAAAGGTGTTGGAACCGTCTGATCTGTTACAGTCGCACCGTTTGCATTATCCATTGTAGGATTAGCAGTTGATAAGGTATCTACCAAGACACCTTGACCCTCACCAACCTTAAGCGTTGCTGTTGTAGTCGTGTTCAGCGCAAAAGTAATAATTCCATCTTCGTCATCTTGCAATAATAGTAAACCAAGCGTTTGGCTACTTGCTTGTAAACTTGAAATCACTGTTTGGATTTCTACTACTGTCGCCGATTCATTTCCAAGAAGACTCTTAGCAACTGCAATATCTTTGATACTCAAAGCAATGGCATTTTCAAGCTCTTGACTAATGCCCGTTTCGCTATTAGCTATTTGAACCAAAATCTCAGCTTCAGATGTTACTTGCTCTAATGTCCCTTTTTCTTCAGCCACTGTTGTAGTCGTTGAAGCAGTTGTTGAAGCAGTCTCTGACTCCGAACTTGATGTTTCACTAGCAGAACTTATATTTGACAAAGTTTCAGATGCAGAAGTTGATTCACTTATTGAAACTGATTCGCTTGACGAAGCTGATTCACTTGAAGAAAGTGATTCACTTTCCGAAGCTGACTCACTCATTGAAACTGATTCACTTTCCGAAATTGAGAGACTGTCTGATTCTGATTCACTAGTTGATTGCGAATTTGTATCAGACTCAGTACCAGCGTTGCTCATGCTAACCGTCTCTTCATTTACCAAAACAGTAGTAGCAACTTCTGAAGCCACCACTGTATTTTCTGCAAACACTTGATCGACAGAGACTCCCCCCACTAACCACTGCACCTGCAGCAATCAAACCTCTCATCATGCGCGTCGCTGAAGTCGGGTGTTTTGATGAAGCAAGTTTTACCTCTGAACCGGTGTTATCACTCCTTTTTCCTAACTGGATAAAACCAATTTGCGACATCACAGTACGGACCCAATGTTTACCCGATTTATGCATCTTTACTCGACTTTTACGCGAGACTTCTGTGTACTGTTTCTTATTTTTACCTTCCATAAATACCCCGTTTTCATATATGTTAATAGAAAATCTTTACCAGAAAACATATTCGGTTTTCAAAGTTTCTAATTAGATATTATACACAAATTGTTTAGTATTGTCAATTTTTTTGATGAAAATCTTCGTTTTTGACTTTATTTCTTCGAACAATAAGAAATCCCTGTTTTACAGCGTGTTCATCTACTTTATTCAATTCTAGTTTATTTTTATAAACATATAAAGCTGTGTTTTTCTCAAACACAGCTTTATATCTATATGTTATTTTTGTTATGATACTTATCCAAAATAGCTATCTTTTGCAGGCATTTTTGATATTCTTGCATATGACCTGACGCCAAAAAACTATCCCTATGAAGATCTAATCTCCACCGATAAGCTCTCAACTCTGCAGCTATATCAAAACCAATCAGACTCAAAATAGTTATTCGCTCTTCGATACTTTTTAACGGAAAAACATAAGTTGTCTCTACTGTTTTAGTCACACTAGTCTCGCGCTTACGATGATAATACAATGCAGTATTGGTAAATACAATCCGATCAGCCATCAAATACAGCTTCCAGGTCGTATAGTCATCCTCAACTTTTTCGTCTTCAGGATAGCTAATATTCTCAAACAAAGACGCCTTATATAATTTACACCACGGAACTGTAAAACACTGACTAAAGGAAAATCGCCCATCATATTCTCTAGCAAACCATTCTTGAGGAGTATAAACCTCTCGAAAATAGTCCTTTTCTGTTACATGAAAAGCAAAACTCCCTCTCTCTTCTATAAACTGGGTAAAATTAACTACAGCAATATCTGACTCCGTCTCCTTTAACGCTTGGTACAACACTTCTATATGGTTCGGTTCTAACCAATCGTCATTATCAACAAAAAGAACAAAATCACCCGTGATTAATGGAAGAGCCGAATTACGTGCTGCTCCTACTCCTCCACCACCAAGTTTTTTGTGGATGAGTCGCACACGACTATCGGCCTGTCGATAAGCTTCACAAACTTCTGCACTCGCATCTGTTGAACCATCGTTCACTAAAATCAATTCAAAATTTGAATAGGTTTGCGAAAGAATGCTATCTATACACTGTCGCAAATAAGGCCCCGCATTATACACAGGAACAATGACAGAAACTTTTTCCATCTAACCCTCCCTCTTTTGATAACCTTCATATAAATCAATTTTTGAACAGATTGTACGATAGAGATTAACTTGACCTGCATAGAGGGCATCTCCACGACATTTTTTCAAACGCTCAACATAGGATGTAATCTGTGCGGTCGGATTGTAACCAAGCGCAACCATCAAAGAAATCCGCTCCTCTGCATTGGAAACCATTGTTGCTATATCATCATGCATAGCTGTTCTAGACAATCCCTCCGCACGCTGAGAATAATAATAGGGTCCTTCATTAGTAAAATGAATTTGATTAGCTTTCAAGTATAGCTTATAAATTGTTGCATCATCTTCACGCAGTCGACCCACAGGATAACGAATATCCCCAAATAACTCTCTCTTAAATAACTTCAAAGGTGAAAAAGTGAATGCCAGATGCATATTATTTTTCATATCACCTTCCAAGTCCATCCATTCTTGCACCGAGTACACTTTCTGGAAGTAGGATTCTTTTGTATGATAAAAAAGAAAACTCTGTCTTTCTTCATTAAACGAAGAAAAGTTTGTCGCTGCAATATCAGAACCCGATGAAACAGCTGCCTGATAGAGATGCTCTAAGTAAAAATCCTCTACAAAATCATCCGAATCAATAAAGGTAATATAAGAGCCTTTTGCTTCATCAATCGCACGATTCCTAGCAGCAGATACCCCCATATTCTCTTGATGTATCACTCGAATACGGCTATCTTTCTTTGCATACTCCTCTAAAATAAATGCTGAACCATCTTTCGAACCGTCATTTACCAGTAGAAGTTCGAAATTGGTATGTGTTTGCTTCAGAAGCGAATCAAGACAACGTGCCAAATATGGTTTTACATTATATACCGGTACAATCACGCTGATTAAACTTTGATCCATTACTTCCTCCTCTTTATGAATCAACGACTTAGCTGGGACATCAACCCATTCCAAAACTTGATTGATATACTCCTCATCGACTACTTCCGCAATATTTTCATCATAATTAAACTCAGCTGTATGTTTGTGTTCCAATTTGACTTTAGACTCCGCCTTCATCTGGAACCATTCATATTCTGAATCAATATGACCTAAATCTATTGCTTGATAACCACGCCTTGTCAAATCATAAGAAAGCAGTTTAGCAGTCGGTCCCAACATCAAGATGACCAACCGTCCCTCAGCATGACGTAATATAGAGGAAATGATTCGATCATACGATGAGAAGGCATTTTTTGACGGGCAAATAATCCTTGAAACAGAATTGGCTTGCTCAAACAAATCATTTCCCATACCAGAACGTGATGTTTCTCCTTCAACAATTAGAATATCACGACCTGACCATAATTTTTTGATTGCCGCAAAATACCTATCAGAGTGACTCTTATCAACCAAATCAATATAAGGCCGAGACAGGAACGTCGAACCATACCACTCTGATTGGCATTCTTCTTCGTAAAAAGCATGGTACTGTTCAAAATGCTTACTCCAGAAATAACGAGCATTGCTATTGTAGCGCTCAAGATTCTGAAAAACATCTGGCAGGCACACCAACAGCTGCTCATTACTAGGCATCTGTAAAATTGCTTTCAATGCTCCAGCCAGTTCTTTATCATAAGCCTGATAAGGGATGCTATGCCCTAGAATCAGATCGATTTCACCATCACCGAACCGGACAACTGAAGCATTATTTTCTTGAATAAACTCAAGGCTTTCTAAAATGGGTAACACCCGAATATCTTCTAATTTTTTCATAATACCCTACTTACATACCGCTTCAAAGACGGCTTCCGTCAACAATTTTCTTGTAAAGAAGCCTTGTCGAACCAAAGAACTAAATGAGCGGACCTTAGCTACCATTCCTTGGTATTCTTCGACAGACATGGTCTCGATTCGAGCAACAGCTTCCTCTAGACTATCTACAACCATACCCAAGCCATTTTTTTCTACAATTTCTTGATTGGCTAAACCACGCTGAACAATAACAGGAATCCCTGCGGCAACAAACGCACCTAATTTATAAGGACAGTATAGTTTTTGATACTCTTTATCGTGCTCATCCATCCAAACCAGCCCAAATCCACCTTCTGACATTTCAATCAGCAATTGTTCATCTGGTCGATAGGTAAAATGCTTCACATTTGTAGGCAACTCTGCTTCCTGACGTGCATACAAGTTCAATCGAACGTCGTACTCCCAAGATTTCACAAAACTAAATCGATCTGGAGACCCTGGAAAATGGATTTCTTTTTTGAAAATTGCTGGTAACTGCGGAACATTAGTTGGATGATCCCACATTCCCTGTACAATCGTTTTTTCTACAGTTAGACCATGACGTTTTAAATTATCAATCATTTGTTGACTCGGAGCCACAATAACATCCGCTTGATTATAATATGCAATTGTACGGTCCATCAGATAGTAATTTCCAGCAAACATCAACGGAACAACATCATGAATAAAGATGACTATTTTAATCTGATATGCACGTAATTTTGCCATTATCTTTTCGTCAAAAGCCGTTGTATTCCAAGTCGGCGTTTGAAAAATGACCACATCCCCGTGTCTAAGACCTGCAACAATCCCATCCAAACGCTTACTCAGTTCCTCTGGTGTGTCTGCATCCATGCGATAAGCATGGATAGCCATTTCACGATAGCCTAGCGATGTCGCAATATCCGTTACCATATTCTGACAGATTTGTGCGGTACTAGAAGCCGCATGTCCATTCAAATTTGTAATATATACACGCATTATTTTTTACCATATTTTTCTAATAGTCGGATTCGATACTCTAAGTTTTTATAGGCTACTACATCACCGCTGCGCAATTTACTATCGCGATTTAACTGAGACCGCCACTTAAAAGCCGCAATTTCTTTCGACAAATCAAAACCAAGAAGCCCCAAAACTTCCAAACGTTCTGCAACAGGTACAGTTGAAAAAATCGTGGCTTGATCCGCAGTCTGTGTCATAGAACCTTCATTGACACGATAAATTAGACTTGAGCGATGCATGTATGCAATTTTATTGGCAGCGAGATAGGTTTTCCAGGTTGTACGATCATCTTCACCAAAACCATCTGTCGGATACAATATGTATTCAAACAAGGATTTTCGATACATTTTCGACCACGGAACAGTGAAACAAAGACTGATATTGTGACCAACTCCGTATTGATAGTTAAACCATTCCTCTGGGCTATATACTGCCTCATAGTAATCTTCTGGCCCAATATGAAGGTTATAACGTCCAGTATCCTCATAGTATTGGGTGAAATTTGAAATAGCCACATCGCTACCCGTCCGTTGCATCAAGTCATATAGGTCACTAACATGATTTGGATCTATCCAGTCATCTGCATCCACAAAGACGATATATTCTCCTGTAGCAACATCAATCGATGTATTTCTAGCAGCACCGAGACCTTCGTTTTGTCGCTTATGAATAACCCTCACTCGACTGTCCTGATGCTTTAACTGTTCACAAATAAGCGCAGAACCATCTTTGGAACCATCGTTTATTAATAATATCTCTAAATTTTTATAATCTTGAGCCATAATTGACTCTACACACTGTCTCAGATGTTTCTCTCCATTGTAAACAGGTACGATTACACTGACTTTTTCCATGAACGCTCCCCTAAATTTTTATTCTATTATTAACTATCATAGCATGCCCAACAAATATTTGCAACGTTCATAGAAAAAGGAGGTTATCCCCCTAGCGATAAATTCCGTGTTCTAGATGAGCAGACCACAAACCTGTCGCAAATGATTGTATCAAATCTGGGTCACTTAAAAAATTAACCACTGGTTGCCCGTTTAAATACCCCTGTCCCGAACAAAAGCCTGTATACTCTCGACATATTCTTATCAACGATTCCCTGATTGGCAGAAAAGTATCAGGATTTTCTTTCGGACAATTGACATCATAAGCTCCGGCTAAAAATTCTTCCTCTGTCATAGAATGCACTAATTCTCTGAGACCGCTAAAGCGACCTTCTTCATAGCCAGGCAAAGAAATATTTAATACCGGTGTTCCCAACGCTAAACTAGGAAGCGTTCCATGCAAACGAGTTGTCACAACCAATCTTGCCGACTGATATAAATATAAATAATACTTCGCCAATTTCATACGACGTTCTGTGGACATGTAGATATGCGCTACGTCTACCATCAATCGTACTACCGGCAATTTCGACTCCGACTTCATTTTTTCGTAAACTTCGTTCGATACATCTACAGCCAATATAAAGTCTTGTTTTGGAACATCCTTCTCACGTTGAAGAGTCAATGTTAAACAACCCGACCAGTAAGTTTCGACTCCTATTTTGTCAAAAAACTCCTTAGTCCCATAACTTCTCGCTCCTACCGGACCAAATTTTCGGAAGAACTCCACATTTTCTTTCGAAGAAAATATAGGCTGAACCGGACCATCAATATACATAGAAATCAACAGAGGATGAATCTGAGGATGTTTTAAAGGAAAATTTTGTGGATGATGACTGTACCAACCATTCATAATTAGTTTTATCTCTTCGTCAGTAGAGTCAGCAATAAAATCATGAAGATAATCACGGTTCAGGTAGTAGTCTACCTGTGGTAGAAAACGCTCGGCTGCAACCGACTGTATTTCATCACCAATATTTCCAGTACTATAACATAATAAAGCAAATTTTGTCATAAACCCTCTCTTTTCAGAATTTTTTCAATATTATAGCACAAGAAATATCTAAAACCAATTTATTTGACCCCAAAAAAGAGAGTAGGTTTTGCAACCTATTCTCTTAGTTTTTCATTATGAATTCTGCCATTTCTTCTGCCGTATCAAAAACAGCTTCTTCAAAACCATCTGTTTTTGTCGCAGCGAATGTCAATAGAGGTTTATTTCGATCTACAAGCATTTGCAAAATATCCCTAAATTTTGAACCATGATTAATATCCAAATACATATCGCAGTTATCAATCCAACGATCCGCTGTATAGTGCATAACATGTGGATAGAGCTTAACATTTTCATAGCTTGCTAATCGTTTCAATTCTGGAATAATGTCTGTAAACGCCATAATGTGAAAGTTACAATGTGGCAATAACTGCACCAAACTTTCGATCTGCTCCAATTTTGGAAATTCAAAAATAATCAATAAATTCTTTTCAATAGAAAGGGATAGCTGGGAATTATGATGATGTAAAATATCAGCCCATTCTAGTTGCGAGTAACGCCACCAAACTTCTCTCAAGCGACTCGTTGAATATGTCAACCATGGTTTTACCGGTGAAACATAGTGAATAATCGCTGGGAGTGGATCAAGCGGAATATCAAAAATAAATTTATAGCCAAATTGCTCTAATAATTTATCTGTCCCAATTTGGAAATTGTAGGCATCTTCAAGCAGAAGATAACGATCTTGAATGACCATATTCAAGACAGATTGATCCGCTTCTGTCAAGTTTTGATGTTCTTGACTTACTACCTCCAACAGGCGTTCCATAATTTGTTCATCTTTCCAACGTCTGTTATTAATCAACAGAACTCCTGCATTGAACCTCTCTTCTAGACCATAGCCAATCTTTGCAGCAGCAAGATAATAATCTTCGATATCTTTAGCAAATAATTCATCCAATGATCTCGTCACTACTAAGTCACTATCCAAATACAGAACCTTATCTTCTTCAACAAATTTCGGAATAAAGAAACGAGCATAGGTCATATAATTTATATGAGGTCCATTCTTAGGCAATGTCCAACCAAGCTCCACTCCGGTACCGATAAGTTTTACATCAATTAGCTGACTTCCAGTTTCTCGCATTCGTTTTCTGATATAAATAAACCATTCTTGAGGGATGTCCTGGTTAAATATATAAATTTTTACATTGGCATTATGATAACAAATTGATTTAATCGTTGCCTCGATGTAGCGAATATAGCCATAATCTCCTGCCAATACGATTGCCTTTGTTTCCTTATTCATTCTTCTCTCCTGATATTTCAATCAACTTTCTTAATTTGTGGGATAAAAATCCGATACTACAACTCCATTATACCATGAAAAGAATAAAATAACCGAGTAATTTACCACAGACTATTAAAGATACGATTCTCTATAAACTTCTTGCTTGTCCTTCGTTGTCGCCTCCAATAGAAAATAAGTAGCGATGTCCTTGAGTTAGACTATGATAAAACCCATCTCCTTCATAAATTTGAAAAATCCTCATAGTCTTTTGATCTTCTTCATCTTTATAGACATGTTGAATATAGTCATTATCCGAAAACACCTTGTCCAGCAGTTCTTGGCTTACCAGTCTTGCCTTTCCCTCAATCCGAATAACCTGAATGAGATACTCTTCTTCAGACAAGGCCGACAATGCCACGCGACCATCTTCTATTAACTGTCTATAAAAATGAGTCTCAGAACCAGTCATAAAGAAGATACCATCTTCATTCGCAGCAGTAATATGAATAGGTCGAGCATGGGGATTCCCTGCTTCATCTACTGTTGCAAAAATCCCTAGCTTCATGCCTTCCAAAATTTCCATGACATCTTTGACTTCCATAAGTAGCCTCCTAGACTTACATTCTACCTAAATTATAGCAAATTCTATGCAGAAAGTTAAGATGAATAAATCTAAAACCATGTTCCTATATCAGATATATTATTTTAATTACTAACAATCCAATTATAGAATATATCTAGACAGCCATTAATGACAAATACCACATCCGATAAAAATAAAATCTGTTCCCGTAGAAACCACAAAAAAAGCACCCATGAGGTAAACTCTTGAGTGCTTTGAAACGTTGATATATCGCTTGATATTAACGTTTACTGAATTGTGAAGCTTTACGAGCTTTCTTAAGACCTGGTTTCTTACGTTCAACCATACGAGCATCACGTGTAAGAAGGCCAGCGCGTTTCAATGAATCGCGGAAGTCTGGGTCTACTTGAAGCAATGCACGCGCGATACCGTGACGGATCGCACCTGATTGACCACCGTAACCACCACCGTTCACGTTAACGAAAACGTCGTATGAACCTTGAGTTGAAGTTACTGCGAATGGTTGGTTGATAACCAAACGAAGGTCAGCGTGTGGGATGTACTCTTCTACATCTTTTTTGTTTACTGTGATTTTACCAGTACCTGGGACCAAACGTACGCGTGCAACCGCGTTTTTACGACGACCAGTACCTGTGTATTGTGCTTGTGCCATTTAGATTACGTCCTTTCCCTTAGATAAGACCTGAAATATCAAGTACTTCTGGTTGTTGTGCAGCGTGAGTGTGCTCAGCACCTACAAACACTTTCAATTTCATGCCTTGTGCACGACCAAGTGTGTTGTGTGGAAGCATACCTTTAACTGATTTTTCAATCAAACGAACAGCGTTTTTAGAACGCAATTCACCAGCTGAGATTGATTTCAATCCGCCTGGGTGGTTTGAGTGAGTGTAATAGATCTTATCAGTTGCTTTTTTACCAGTCAATTTCACTTTCTCAGCGTTGATAACGATAACGAAGTCACCAGTATCAGTGTGAGGTGTGAAAGTTGGTTTGTTTTTACCGCGAAGAACGCTAGCAACTACTGCTGAAAGGCGTCCAAGAGGTACATCAGTAGCGTCTACTACATACCATTTACGTTCAACTTGGCCTGGTTTAGCCATAAATGTTGTTTTGTTCATGATTTCTCCTATACGAATCGTTTTTGTTTACTGGGCGGATGTTCCGGTCCGCGGGTATTTGGAAGGTTCCGGGGCCTTTCAAATGGGGTAAACAATACCGTCTACCATTTTATCAAATCTACTAGTCTCCGTCAAGCTATTTTACTTTACTTTTTTTATTTTTTGAAAGATAGCAGAGCTGCTGAGAATGAAAGCCTTATCAAGTTTACTTTCCCTACTGCCCTAGTTGTCCAGGCAAGACCAGCTTCTCCTTATAAAGAAAGGTCTTGTCAAATTCTTCCAAGACCAATTCATCCACCGTATAGACCAGAGGACCTGTAAACCACCAGTCCCGGCCATCAAAGGCTTCTGGTTGGAACAACTTGACAATGAGCATTATCGTATCTCCTTTTGATTACCCTATGCTACATAAGTCGTCATCGCACAAAAAAGGACACATCTTTACAAGAAATATCCCTTAGAATCTAGGCTCTCATTGCTGTCCCAATTGATAAAATAGCTAAGACTCCTGTCCCTGTATGAGTAGCAATCACAAGCCCTAATTCTGTCAATAGAACATCAGAAATACGGTCGTCTTCCAATAAACTAGATTTGACACCCTCTGCCGCTTCAATATCGCCTGTATAGGCCACCATAACCGTAGAATGATCCAAGTTATCCAAGGTCAGATTCAGCATTTCCTTAATTCCTTTTTTACGACCACGGATTTTGGCAATGGCTTCTAACTTCCCTTCCGCATTGAGTGCAAGGAGAGGCTTGATATTGACCAATCCACCAATGAGGGCTGCCGCTTTAGTCAAGCGTCCACCTCGCACCAAATGATTAAGGTCATCGACCAAGAGGTAGGTCCGTAAGCGCGGCACCAAATCTTCTACGATTGCCTTGGTTTCTGCCAGAGTCTTACCTGCAGCACGTGCCTCAACGGCTTTCATGACTAAGTAGCCTTCTCCAATGGTCGCTGCCTTTGTATCAACGATGGTGATGACTGCTTCTGGATATTGGTCCATTACCATATCTCGTGCAATGACTGCACTCTGGTAGGTCCCTGAAAGAGCTGCTGAGAAAGCGAGATAAAGTACCTCATGACCTTCCTTGGCTGCCGCTTCAAAAACTTCTTCAAACTGACCAACATTGACCTGACTGGTCGTAGGTTGGCTGCCAGAAGCCATTTTCTCCAGTAAATCTGCTGAGGTCAAGCGGTTTTCACCGACTGTTTCATAAGTCACGCCGTCTAGGTTAATGGTCAAACCAAGCACGGTCACATCGTTTTCTTGGACCCAGCTGATTGGCAAATCCGAGGTCGAATCGGTTACGATTGTAAATGTCACTCTTTCATTTCCTCCATCATTTCTTTTAAGGCTTGAAAATTCCTATCTGACCAGGGATTGAGCCGTGGGGTGTAGAGTTCTACCTGGTCCACAAACTTGTCCAAGTCCTTTTTGATGACCCTGGTTCTCTCCTCTAACTCACGCGCTGAAACCCGTAAGGCACCTTGTGAAAAGACCACCCATTGTTCATTGAGGTCACTGGTTGCGACGGAAACCTGCTTGCGACGGTCACTATTGAGCTGGGCACTAAGCCGTTCTATGTAGCTATCTGCCGTCTCTTCCTCCTCTGTAAAAATGACCGATACCTTGAATTCGTCATATTGCTGGCGAAGACCTGGCACATGGTGGGCATCAAAGATACAAATCACCTCAATCTGTTCAAAGGCTGCGTAGTGAGACAGGGTTCGAAGCAAGGTCGTTCTGGCCGCGTCCAAGTCTCCCTTTTTAAAATCCTGCTTGGTCGATTGCCAAAAGGCAATCATGTTGTAGCCATCTACAATGAGAACTTTTTCTTTCATTTAGATTTTCTTCCGAAATACTTCGTACATGAGTACAGCGGCTGCTACGCTGGCGTTGAGAGATTGGACATGACCCTTCATAGGAATAGTGATCATCTCATCCACCTGCTTTTTGATATTGCTGGAGATGCCCTTGCCTTCGTTGCCGATAATGAGAGCTAGCTTGCCAGCCGTATTCCACTTGTGGCTTGGGGTTCCGTTCATATCCGTGCCAAATACCCAGAAACCAGCCTCCTTGAGCTTATCTAGGGTTTGGCTGAGATTGGTCACTCGGGCGATTGGGACATGGGCCACCGCACCTGTGGAGGTCTTAGCCACAACTGGGGTCACCCCAACTGCTCGGTGCTTGGGAATGATGATGCCAGCTACCTGAGTGGCATCTGCGGTCCGCAAAATCGAGCCGAAGTTGTGGGGGTCTGTCAGACCGTCCAAGATGAGAATGAGGGGATTATCTTCCTGCTCTGCCTTTTCCAAAATCACCGACAGGTCCGCATAGGCGAACTCAGAGACCCGCAGGACAAAGCCTTGGTGAACCGCACCTTCTGTCATGTCAGACAGGCTCTTCTTGGGCGTCCAAGAAATCGACACCTTCTTCTCTGCCGCCAGCGCCTTGATTTTTTCTACATTTTTTCCGCGTAAATCATCCTGAATGTAGAGCTTGTTGCCGGTGTTGGCCTCCAAACTCTCTACCACAGCATGCACGCCATATACGATATCATTTTGTTCCATAAGAGTATTATAGCATAGGTCGAGAGGATAAGAAAAGAAGAGCTATCGCCCTTCTTCACTGTGCATAGATGAAGATTGAGTAGAGGAAGATAGGGTAGAGGAACTAGTAGTTGTTGTTGAAGCAACTGAAACATATAGGGTAATAGTCCCTTCAATTGTGCTTCCTGCCGATGGATATTGACCTACAACCAGGTCACTCGTTGTAGAGACATAGCTTCTATCCTCCACTTTTTCAATTAGATTTACATTAACTCCCAATGCCTGTAACTGTTTATAGGCCTGGGCATAGGTCAGTTGACCAGAAGATAAATCAGGCATTACAAGCTCTTTACCTTTGGAAATAGTGATATCAACAACTGCCCCAGCTTCTAATTTGGTCCCAGCTGGTGGATTTAGACTAATGACCTTACCGGCTTCAATGGAGGAATGATACTCTCGGTTGCTTGTACCCACAGCAAACCCTTCGTCTTGCAACAATTGCACAGCGGTATCTTCTGACTGACCCACTACATTTGGCACTGCCTTTTGAGGGCTTCCGTTAGAAACATACAAGGTCACCTTACTACCTTTTTCAATGGTGGCACCGCTCGAGGGTTCTGATTTTATGACTGAACCACTAGGAACTTGCTGACTATTTTCCAGTTTAATTTCAACAGTTGCTCCCATGCTTCTGAGAATTTCTGCCGCCTCATCAGAAGTTTTTCCAACCAGATTCAAAAGAGTTTGTGTTGATTTATTTGCCACAACAATATGAACTGTTTCTCCCTTTGCTTTCTTAGAACCCGCTTGCGGATTGGTTCGAATTACGGTCCCATCGGCCTTAGTATCCGTTTTTTCTTGGCTGATAGTCCCAACCACAAAACCTGCTTGTTCTAACTTGAGCCTAGCGGCATCCAGGCTCATATTCGTCACATCTGGAACTTTCATTTGCGCAGTCTGACTTGAGCTTGTAGCTGTTTTTGAACTAGAAGTTGTAGAAGTAGAGGATACCGCATTTGAACCAGAAGCTAATTCCGATTCAATACTTCTCCGAGTAAACTGTAGGAAGACTAGAGGAAGCAATGTCAAAACAGCGAATACAGAAACCAGAATCAACAATTTTCTTCCTTGAGCTTTATCTACACGTTCGACTTCTCGAGCAAGTTCCTGTAACATATCCTGCAATTCTAGATCGGAAGGTTCTTCATTTTCTACCTCGGTAGTAAGCACGGTTTCCTCATTATGAAACGACTCAGACTTTCTCCATTCTTTTCGGCTATACTGAATTGGTTGAGGATCTTGGTCAAGTTCACTCGGAACAGCATAGATTTGAGTCGGTGCGTAATTACCAAAGTCCGCATCAATAACAGACGTTCCATCTAGTTGTGAAGTTGGATGCTCTACTTGCTGAGGAGCCGCTTCCACTATCGCTTCAGGCTCCTGCTGCTCTCGAGGTACTGGTTTTTTCCAATTACGTATCCGACCTTTATATTTTCTATTCGATGGTTGCATACCGCCCTCCCTATTGGGCTAAAAGTAGGATATTTTTATAAATCCGTTGCAAATTAGAGCGCTTGGTTGCTCCAAAACTTGTAAATACATCTACCCAGTACCAGATGAGTAGGAGAAGAAGACAGAGAATCGCGGTTAGCATGATTCCAATGCTCCCAGCAATCATGGATGCTTCACTACCATAAGAAACAAACACAGCTGGCAATAAAAGAAAGCCCGACAAGTTGAAAAAGAACAACTTTGCAATCCCTGTTCCTACGTCGCCAATATAGAATTTATCCAAACCAGTCCAACCTAAAAAAATCGCCAATACTAGCGTAATGACTGGTGATTTCATTGGTACTGCCAATAGCGCATATTGTTGCTGCTCTGGTAGTAAATGTAATCTATAGCGTAGCATAGCTAGTTCTGTTGAAGGAAGCGAGTTAGAATTGGCTGCGATAAAGCCATCTACCGAACTTGTAAACATATTTTATCTCCTCTTTAAAAGCTATAAAGCATTGATAATATTATAACTCTTTTTCAAAGCAAAAACAATGTCTCCTCCTATCATACGTATGAAAAGACAGGGTGTATGACAGACTACTTATACTATAAATTCCAACCAAAAACAGCAGTGTCACTGAGGACATCTGCCGTCTTTGATTGTTTGCCTGTCACAATTCTCTAGTCTCTTATCCGCCCCTCCCAATCAATCGCTCCATTTTCATAGGCTTCTTGGTGGAGGAGTTGGGAAAGGGTGAGTTGGTCCAGTTGGGCGTAGAAGGCCGCTAGACCGTTTTCTAGGGTGGTGCGAATCTTGTTCTCACTCTCTTCGACATGGGCTTGGTCATCAAATATGCTATGGGAGAGGTGCTTGAACTGAATGGTATCTTCATGCAACTGCAAGGCATAGAAGACATCTTTCAGACTAATCTCTTCAATGGACCGTCCCAGCTGGTAACCACCTGCCTTGCTGGCATTGGCAGAAACCAGACCTGCTTTTGAGAGTTTCATGAGGATTTTTTTCAAGTAAGAATCCGACACCTGTAAGACCTGGCTGAGCACGTGGCTTTTGACAGGGCGGTGGTCTTCTTGTAAGGCTAGGATAATCAGTACATAGACTGCTTGTTCGACACTTTTGTTGATTTTCATTGATCCTCCAAGGCACGTTTGCCTGCTCTTAGAATGGTGGCATAGAGTGTTTTAGCCATTTTCCCTGCTAGGCGGTTGGCTAGCTTTTGCCCAACTGGCGTGGGCACCTCAATCTCAATGGTCCAAGTGACCTTTGTCTTCTGCTCTGCTATTTTTTCAAAAGCAATCTCCGTGAAATCCTGACGGACAGCTGGGAAGGAGCGAGTGACCTTGTAAGAAATCGAGTGATTGAGGCTGACGGCGGTAATTTCCTCTCGATACCAACCTGCTATCATGATAATATCACGCTGGGAGCCTTTTGTCCGCCGGCTTTTTCCCAGCCAAGCGGAGCGAAAAACAATGGGCGAGGCCGTAAAGTTTTCAGACTGGTAAAACCAGGTAAAGACTTGGTCGAGAGGAGCCGCGATTTCCTGACTGATACGAACGCGTTCAATAGGCATTTATTTCACCATTTTTGAAACCAGCTCGTCCGCCACCTCGGTCACCAAGACAGGTTTCATGTTTTTCATGAACCGACCAAAGAATTTGAAGACGGGAACGAGTTTAGCGAGGGCATCGCTGCGGCCATTACCATAGACAACAGTTGGCTCAACCACTTCGGTGCGAATGCCGCTGGCACGGAGTTGGTCTGCGATGCGTTTTTTGCCGTCTAGGAAGGATTTTGGTCCCAAAAGACCGCCGATAAAGCCCATAGCCTTGACTTGCTTGTCCTTGGCAATCTGCAACATAGCCTGAGCTGGCTTGTCATTGACCGCTTCAAAGGCAGCTGGGTCGCTTTCTGGGCGGCCAACAAAATCCACAATGTAGTCAACCTGGTCTGGTAGGACGGCTGCCACTGCCTTATAATCCGACACATCCGCCGCAAAATTATAAATACGGGCGTTGGCAAGCTGGTTTTTGCCAGAGCGTGAGATGACGTAAAAGACAGCACTTGGGTCTTTTTTGAGCCATTTTTCTGTTACATTGCGGCCGATATAGCCGTTTCCACCGAGTAATACTACGTTTGTCATATTGTTTTCCTGCTTTCTTCCTCTTTCTTAGGATTTTTAAAATCCTTGGTTTTTGGTATATATCCAAAGACTTTTTTTGTCAATGGTTTTGCTTGTATTTTTTGAAAAAGAAATTTTGACATGTGACATACGATGTGGTATGCTAAGCTTGATCAACTTGTCCGTACAAGTAAAAGGAGATTTTATGACACTTATTTTGGGAATTGTGGCAGGGCTGATTGCCTTTGCGATTGGTGGTTTGTGGTATGGATTGATTTTCCGCGATGCTTGGATCAAGGCTTCAGGCATTGACATGGCTAAGGTAGAAGCAGACCGTCAGGCTGGAAAAAATGGTCAGAAGGAAATGGTGATTTCCCTTGTCATTGAAGTGCTGACTGCTATCATTACTATTTTCTTCATCAAGACCCTCGGTGTTTCACCTCTTCACGCAGCTGGTGGCATGGGCGTGATTGCAGTACTTGCTTCATTGAAAAACTACGTCTTTGAGCAACGACCTATCAACCTCATCCTCATCAACGAAAGCTACAAGCTGGTCTGCTACCTAGTAGTTGGTATTCTGGCTCTATTTGCATAAGCAATTCCCTCCTATCCTTAGGAGGTTTTTATTTTATGATACAATAGAAATAGACTAAAACCAAAGGAGCCCCCATGTCCCTTTCCCTCCGCACCATCAAACTGATATTTGCCACCGTTCTGGCTATTTACCTAGCGACCGCCCTGGGCTTGTCTTATGCGACAGCGGCAGGCATCATCGCCATTCTCAGCGTCCTCGACACCCGCAAGTCCAGCTTCAAAATGGCCCGCAACCGCCTCTTCTCTACCCTCCTGGCCCTGACCATCGCCGTCCTGACCTTCGCTCTCTTCGGCTTTGGCATCTGGACCCTAGGCATCTACCTGGCACTCTACGTCCCTCTGGCCTACCGTTTCAACTGGGAGGCTGGCATCGCCCCTTCGACCGTCCTCGTCACCCACCTCATGCTGGAGCAGGATATTTCTCTGATATTTTTGGGAAATGAGCTGACGCTTTTTCTGATTGGGGCAGGACTGGCACTTTTGTTTAACCTCTACATGCCCTCGCAAGAAAAGAAAATCGAGGCCTACCACGACCAAGTCGAAGACCTACTCAAGCAGATTCTCCTTCGCTTTGAAGCTTTTCTGCTAAATGGCGACGGACGAAACGAGGCAGAATTGATTACGCAGCTGGATAAGACCTTGGATGAGGCCCTGAAAGTCGTCTACCTAGACCGCCACAACCAACTCTTCCAGCAGACCAATTACCAGGTCCATTACTTTGAAATGCGGGCTACACAAAATAAAATCTTGCGAACCATGGCAGGAAATATCAACAAGTGTTTACTGGAAGGCAGAGAAAATGTCATCCTGTCCAGCCTCTTTGAGCGAGCAGCCCAGCAACTGAGCCGAGAAAACTCCGCCAAGGAACTGCTCCTAGACATCGAACTCTTCCATGCCACCTTCCGCGAGCGACCTCTACCGCAAACCAGGGAAGAATTTGAAACCCGTGCTACCCTCTTTCAACTCCTACACGACATGGAAGCCTTTATTCGCCTCAAGGTTGATTTCTATGAAGTTTATAAAGACCAAGAACCGTCAGTTTAAGCCGACGGTTCTTCTACTTTTCCATGAAATTCATCTGATACTTGGTTGTGCAAATGCACGAAAGATAGGCCCATCATGACCGCATTCCCTGCAACTGCAATCATAAATTCTTCCTTGGAAGATACCTTTCCTAGCCAAATGGAGAGGATTAAAATGAGATTATAAAGAAGGATAGAATGAGCTGCCAAACGAATTTTTTTCAGTAGTGTCTTCATAGGAACCTCCTGTAAGTGTTTTATAAATTTATTATATAGAATTTAATAAAAATAACAAGTATTTATGCGTTCTCAACCCCAAAAAAACCGCCAGATTTCATCCGACGGTCAGGTGTTTTATGAACAATTTTAGAAAGGTTAGACAATCGCCTTGCTTGTTTCATCATCAAAGAAATGAGCTTTGTTGAGGTTGAAGGTCAAGCGAACTTTGTCTCCTGGGTTGTGGTAGTCGCGTGCATCAACGCGAGATACAAACTCTGTGCTACCTACTTTAGAGTAGAGCATAGTTTCTGCACCGAGAAGCTCAGATACAACTACTTCTGCTTCTACAATTGAAGAAGGGTAAGTGTCCAATTCCAACTGAGAAGCCTTGATGTCTTCTGGACGGATACCGAGTGTGAAGCTCTTACCATTGTAGCCTTTTTCTTCCAAGTGTTTGCGACGTCCTTCTGGAAGAGCTACCTTGAAACCATCTCCAACAAGAACGCCATCTTGAAGCGTAACTGTGAAGAAGTTCATAGCTGGGCTACCGATGAAGCTAGCAACAAACTTGTTAACAGGGCGGTTGTAGAGCTCTTCTGGGCTACCGATTTGCTCGATACGACCGATTGTACCTGTGCCTGCTGGGTTTTTAGTTGCAGACATGATAACGATACGGTCTGCCAAGGTCATAGCTTCTGTTTGGTCGTGGGTTACGTAGATGGTTGTTGCACCGATACGGCGGTGGATTTTAGCAATCTCTGTACGCATGGATACACGCAGTTTGGCATCCAAGTTTGACAAAGGTTCATCCATCAAGAATACTTTGGCATCACGAACGATGGCACGACCCATGGCAACACGTTGGCGTTGTCCACCTGAAAGGTCTGCTGGTTTGCGTTCCAAGAATTCTGTCAAACCAAGGATTTGAGCAGCTTCTTCTACACGTTTTTTGATTTCGTCCTTGCTGTATTTACGCAACTTAAGACCAAAAGCCATATTATCAAATACAGTCATGTGTGGGTAGAGGGCATAGTTCTGGAATACCATGGCAATGTCGCGGTCTTTTGGAGCCACATCATTCATGAGAACGCCGTCGATGTATGCTTCCCCTTCTGTGATATCTTCCAAACCAGCAATCATACGAAGAGTCGTTGACTTACCACATCCTGAAGGACCTACGAATACGATAAACTCCTTGTCCTTGATGTCCAAGTTAAAGTCTTCAACAGAGTAGTGCTCGCTGTTTGGGTATTTTTTGTAGATATTTTTTAAATTCAATTGAACCATGTTCAATCCTCGCTTTCTTTGATAGTTTTATTATAAATGAAAACGTTTTATTTTTCTCTGTCAATGTGAACAAAAGAAAAAAGATATTCTGTGCAAGTTGCACAAAATACCTTATTGAATCATCAACATCGCTTGTAAATACTCTAAAAATTTTTCCGGGTTCTTAGGAGAAAATATTTCTGAAGCAAGCTCCGGATGGTGGACTGTATTCTCAAACGCAAGAATCAACTTCCCTTTCTCTCTTGCTTTTGAAACAATTCCCTTTACCTCTGAATAGTGGTTGATATCCAAATAAATATCACAATAATCCAAGAGTTTATCGACTCTCGCATCAATTATTTCAGGATAGACCTGTACATTGTCGTAATTCATCAGCGATTTCAATCGTGACGAAACCATTGTATAGGCAGCAATATGAAATTGAATGTCAGGCAAATTGGAAACCAGGTAATCAATGTGCTCCAACTGATCGGTTTCCGTCAATAGAAAAGCGTGCTTGCTCGGACCAGTCAGAGCATCTAAGGCCTCCTCGAAAGAAACCGCTTGGCTTCTTCTTCCATCCAAGGAGCTAAATTCTAAACTAGCGTAATACCACCAGAGCTCCCTGAAGCGAGCAACACTGTATTCATTCCAAGGCTTATCAGCAGTCAAAAAATGAATAATGAGGGGCGTCCAAGAACCTATATCTTCATAAAGATAGGCCCTGTGATCATACCGACTGACCACATCGTAGGTCTGATAGTTATACTGCTTCTCCAAAGGAATCCATAGGTTACCAACAACGAGATTTAAAATACTCTGATCGCCATTTCGAACTGAAGAACTCTTGATTGCCGCAACTTTCAAAAGGATATTGGTCAGACCTTTTCGACGCCATAAGTCTAAGTTCAACAATAACACACCTGAATTAAAATTACCAGCTTCATTCATATTGGGATCTTCGACAGCAGCCAACATTTTATCTTCTAAATCTATTGCAAACAAGGTATCCAAAGACCCATTAACAATAATATCCGAGTCTAGATAGAGAGCTTTCGACTCTGCAACATACTGTGGAATAAACAAACGTAGCCATGAGCTAGAAGGTAAAAAAGAGTGGAAGGCATTGACCCTTTCATCAGATATAAAGATGTGTTTCAGACTTGATCCTAGATGTACTAAGCGCTTATTAACCACACGAATCCATTCTACAGGAACATCACCTTGGTGAAAGATGTAAAAATCAATGTCCCGATTATAAACAGATATCGATTTTATGGTAACTAAAGTCTTTTCTAAGTAATTTTTATCTGTTGCTAAAACAATCGCTTTTCTCATCCTAAGCTCCTATTATAGATTCATATCTGCAATTACCATATAGCATACAGCTAAATCCGTTAAATCCTTTAACTGCAGACCGGTCCAATCATACCACTTATCCAAACGATACTGTAAAGTATTCCTATGGATGTAGAGGGACTGAGCCGCCTTTGTCAAGACGGCTCCTTCTTTCCAGAGAGCCAGAATTTCCTTTTCTAATTGCTGATGAACAATCAAGGAAGTCAATCCCTTTCTTAAAATAGGGTAAAGCTGACCTACCCACAAATACAATTGACTAAAGGTAAGTAAACTCGATTGATGGTGGTGTTTTCTCCATTTAGCAAAGATAGATTGTTCTGCCATTACTAAATCAGGCCATAAACCAACCACATTTTCAGGCCATATTTGACCAAGGAATACGGTCATCCTGAGACCGAAATCAAATTCCATCGCGGAAAGGGTATCCCCGAGAATCTCCCTAACATCAAATTGGGTAGATTGTTCCAAAACAAATGTAAAATCATGTCCATTGGTAGTGTAAAAGGCCTTGAGATTAGGCAATAACTTGGTCATCATATCGAGCCATGTCTGCCTAGTATCCTCGTCCAATACCGTCCAAATATGGATATGAATGATCTGAAGCGTGGTCAACTGTTGGGGAATGGACCCTATTCCATGAAAATAGCGAGCCCAGGGATGGATATCATCCTGACTTAATTCCCCAAACAATAAATTTACCAAACCAAGTTCACGCTCAGTCAAGTCTTCTTTTGGTATTGTAAACCAAACCCCGTCTGATAGCGGAAGTTGGAGCTCTTCACCCTCTCTCCTATTTATAGAGATTCTTCCCTTTGGAAATAATTGCTGTAATCGATCCTTGCTAGTCATCTAGCCTCACTTTCATTCTATATGCAATTGACCGATTTTCTGTCGGTAATTTTTGGGAGATTCCCCACAAATGCGTTTAAAAATCTTATAGAAGTAACCGACATTTGTATATCCAACTTGAAAACAAATTTCTTCGATTCCCAACTGACTGTTCAAGAGAAGCTGTTGTGCTACCTTGATTCGCTGATGATTGAGCAATTCTGCAAAAGTATGCCCGGTCTCTTTTTTGATAAGTTGACCTAGGTAAACCGTATTTAGGTAGAGATGAGCACTCATATCTTTCAATGACAGTTCCTCTGCAAAGCGTTCACGAACAATCGTAACGACTTCCTGTACATGTGGACTGTAAGTGGAACTCTCGGAAAATTTTTTCAGATAATGACTGAAATAATCCAATAGTTGATGTAAATCTCGACTCGCTTCTACCTTTACATAGAAATCTTCCAAGCGCTGATGGTCTTCTTCATTAAAATAGTAAAACACATCCGACATCATCTGATTAAAAAATTGTTTTGTTAGGTAGACTGCCGGAGTGGTTTCCCGTAATTTATCAGCCAAATGTGGTAAAACATCAACGATTTTTGCCAATCTTCCTGCACGTAGAAGCGGTTCCATATCTTTATAGAGTTCAGTGGTAGTAGCCGTTAGATCTTCTGATAGTTGCTTATAAAATAAGCACCTCTCTACCTTATCAATCAACTGCCGTATGGTCATCGTCGGGGTAACTTCTTCTGTATATAGACTACCCTCTGGTCGACTTTCTGTCAACTGAAAATAGTAGACTTGATGTAAAATATTTTTTTCACGACAGTAGCCCATTGGGTTTGGAGTCTCTCTAGCGGCAAACCATGTTTTCTGGGAGTGACGTAATAACTCACTCGCCGTCAGGGTTCCTGCCAAGAAGCCCTTGATATATTCCCTATCCGTCTCTTTCTTCAAGGTTGGTAGCTGTTGGAGCAGCTTAGCCAGTTCTTGTTTATTGATGGGCTTAAGGAGATAATCCATTGCCCCTAGGGAGATAGCTTTACGGGCGTATTCGAATTCTTGAAAACCAGACATGATGATAATATGGGTATCAGGCGATTGTTCTTTCATTCGTCGAACCATTTCTAGGCCTGTCATATCTGGCATGCTGACATCTGTTAGGACAAGGTCCACAGTATGCTGTGAAAAATAATCCAGCGCTTCTTCGGCGGTCTCTGCCGTATAAACAATCTCGACATTGTATTCATGATAAGGGAGAAGATGCTTCATCCCTTCCAAAATCATATATTCGTCATCAACTACTAACATCTTATGCATCATGCTCATCTCCTCGGGGGAAGACACCTTCAAATAAGATTGAATATGTCACCCCTTCCCCTTCTTTAGAATCTAATTCTATCTGGTAACGGTCTCCAAAATAGAGAAGTAACCGCTCATGAACGTTTCGTAATCCGATTGATTGTGACCGATTTTCTTGTGACAGTTCTCGACTTGCCAAGAGGTGTTTGTAGGCTTCCAGAGTTTCCGCGTTCATTCCCTTACCATTATCTCTGATGAGAATTTCCATATCCTGTCCTTGCTTGAGAGCTTTGACACTAAGCGCATTGTCTTTTCGTTTGAGGTCTACTCCATGGACAAAATAATTTTCTACCAGAGGCTGGATTACAAACCGAGGAATTTCAACTCTTTCGCACCCAGGATCCATTTGATAGGCATAGGCAATGGAACGGGGATAGCGGATTTGACAAATGTAGCTATGTTTTTCGCAAAATGAAAGTTCTTCTGCCACCGTTGTCATTTTTGCCTGTGTCACACTACTGCGAAGCAAGCTTGAAAATTCATAAATCATATCCCCTAGCTCATCCATCTGCTTGCTAACCGCATACATACGGAAAAATTCCAAGGTATTGTAGAGAAAATGGGGGTTAATCTGGGCTTGTAAGGCTCGCATATTGGCATCTTTCTGAGCTAACTGCAAGCGATAGATGTCTTGAATACTCTGGTCCATAGCATCCAGCATCTGATTGATTTCTGATGAAATGAGATACATTTCCTGCTCTTTATTGTCCGTCTGTAGACGAAGATGCCTGTCTTCGCCACGAATCTGTTGCATGGTATCAACAATGTCCAGTACTTGAACTTCATATCGTTTAAACACCCTTCTCAGGACCAGTAGTAAAAGAGCAACGAGGCAACTACTTCCTAGAAAAATGATTCCGACTAGGCTGCCAACTTTTTCAATAGCATGTTGCTGGTCAACCCCAACTGCAATTTGCAAATCCCCACTCATTCGATAGGAGAGCGGAGGCGAGGCAACATCTGGTCGCAGACTATAAAATTCCCGATCCAGAGAATCTTGAACTCTAACGGTCATGGGGAGATCCGTCTTACGTTGAATATATTGTTCGAGCAAATCCGCATCGATGGTGACATAGATGGTCGCAATACCTTCTGTTGTCGATGGAGAAAATAAGGTCATCGAAATACTATGTTGCGGAGCCTTGTAATTTTCAGCCGTGACCTTTTTACCAGACTTTAAGTCAGAGGTAGAAACAAAGACAGTATTTGCATCCATCGGAGCAATGTCGACTCCTTCTACGAAGGGATAATAGAGATAGAGAGTGCGAACAGAATCCTGCAAGGAAATCCGTTTGACCATTAGGTGAGGGTGACTCAGTAACCAGACCTGATACTGAGAAGGAGATAATTGAAAATAGTGATAAAGACTGTCTAGACGATCCCTGTCCGTAATGTAGTCTGCTAGATAATTCCCAACCCGTCCTTGATAATAATCCAACTCCTCTTTTAGACCATCTGCTACTTCCTGTTGAATGCGGATGCGATTGGTATCATACTGATACCAGCTGATGTAGGAAAGAATACTGGCAAAGAAAATGACAATCCCAATCACTAATAAAGAATAACTTTTCAAAAGAGTATGAATTAAAACTTTTTTCATAAGTAATCCTTGTCAACTTTCTTATAAACTGGATCAAAGGCATCATAGAGAAACAAGAGCCATAGGACCGGTAGGAAGAAGAATAAAATCAAGGGAAGTTTGAATAGCAAGAACCCACAGACGAGACTGCCCAACAAAAATTTGACCAGGGCTTTCCAATCAAGAAAAAGCGAGACAGCCGCCAACTGTAAGCCTGTTTTTAGACTAAATTCAAAATGTACTTGAAGTTTTAAAAAGAGAGCATAGAGCGCAAAAACATAGAAAAGACCAAAAGCATTTGTAATAAGAACTGCTGGCATCCACCAGGTCTGGGGCAATTGAATCAAGAGCCAAATGCCGCTAAATAAAAGACCAATCAATAAGAGGACAAGACCAAGTCCAAGGTTAAGCCGAATAAAATGCTCTTTAAAATAGCCAAACGCCTCTCGAAAATTATACTTAGATGCATCCATATGATAGTTATCGTAGAGGTAAAGTATCGTTCCATTTGCTGGTGAAATGCCCAGCACTACGCCTCCTAGCAATAGAAGAACCAAATAGATGGCACTCAATTTCATGAGGAAGAAAAGAAGAGTAAAAAGCCTGTCTAACCACCCTAACATTGTATATTCCTCCTTTTTTATCTATTTTATCAAAAAATCGGCACTTTTTGTATATATTAACATAAAGCAAATGCAAAAAGGTTGGATGTTGAACCCAACCTCTTTTCACACTTCATCACCTGTATCGAATTATTTATTTGCTAAAAACTCATCGTATTGTTTTTGCATTTCTTCTTTTACTTTTTTGTAGGATTCTTCTGCTTCCAATTTTTTCAGCATTTCTGGAACAGCAACATCAGGATCCACAGTACCAGTATTGATACTTGCTGCATATTGGCTCATGATATTTTGGATACTTGTAATTTCAGTCTTAACTGCATCAGCATTGAAGTTGAAGCCAAGAAGTGGAGACTCTTCTGCACCTGCCAGCAATTCTTCTGCTTTTTTCACATCTTCATCTGTTACCTTGTCAGTGATGTAGAGAATTTGGCTGTTCCCTGTGTTCCAAGCTGACATACGAGTATCACCTTTGTAACCATCCAACAACTTAATACGATTTTCAGCACTTGGGTCTTTTTCCCAGTTGACTCCCTCTGGACCAAATACCAAGCCGTTCAGCAATTCTGGATTTGTATTGATAAGGGTCAATACTTCCATAGCTTTTTCTTTGTTCTTAGATGTTTTTGAAATGACAAAGTTTGCTACTTGGGTAGATCCGCTTGTCTTATAGGCAGATGTGATTGGTTTAGAAGTAATCTTATAGCCTGCAACTGTTGAAAGGAGGCTATCACCAAAGTCAGCTGGTCCTTGTGTTTCTTCACGAACGAACCAGTTTGCTACATCAAGTGAGAAGGTTGCGTCAGTAGTCGCTGCATCTGCCATAATGTAGCCAGCCTTATAGTATTTATGAATGGTACGAAGGTTATCCATGTGACGGTCCACTTCAAATGGGTTTACCACTTTTGTAGTGTCGCCTTTCAAGTCGATAGCAAATGGTAACTCATTCCCAGCTGGATATTCCAAGCCGTCTGTTGATGGTTTACTAGATTTTACCCAGGCAAGTGGTGTAACATCTGCTTCTTTTTCTTTGATGGTTGCCAACATTGGTTCAATATCATCGTAGCTGTCTACCTTAGAAATATCGAAACCATACTTATCAACTAAGTCTTGATTGAAGGAAAGCATCTGTTGACTTGCTACGTTACCGATGACAGGGACTGCGTATATTTTTCCGTCGATGGTATTTCCTTTGATGTAGGCAGGGTCAATAATGTCATAGAGGGCCTTGCCTTCTTTCTTGTAAAGTTCTGTTAAATCAGCATAAGCTCCTTTTTGCGCATTGATAATATAGTTGTCTGCAAAGGCAATATCATATTCCTCACCAGATGAGGTAATAATGGCCATTTTATCCTTATAGTCACCCCATGAGATATACTTGATGTCTAGATGGGCGCCTGCTTCTTTTTCGATAATCTTATTGGCATTTTCCAAAAGAACATCGATATTTTTCGGTGCGTCTCCGATTTGATACATGAGGATGTTTGTCAATCCATCTTCTGTTGTAGCACTACTTGATGCGGTCTTATTTCCAGTCAGACTACCACAAGCGGCAAGGGCAGCTGCGGACGCAAGGGTCACGCAGGAGTAGGCAAATTTTTTCCATGTTTTCATTTGGCTGTTCCTTTCTATTTTTTTAGATAATGAAGTATGGAATACGATTGTTAAGATAGAGTGATGTCTCTACTCCTTGACTCCGCCAATTGTCAAACCTTTGACAAAGTAACGTTGGAAGAAAGGATAGAGACAAGCAATTGGTAGAGTCGATACGACCACAATAGCCATCCGTGTTGCTTCTTTTGGAAGGGCCCCTGCAACTTCTGATGACATGGCCGCTGCTGCGGCAGCATTTTCAGAGAGATATTGAATGTTTGCTTGAATTTTCATCAGCAGGTATTGGAGGGGGAAGAGGTTATCGCTCTGGATATAGAGGAGAGCATTGTACCAATCATTCCAAAAAGCGAGGGCTGTAAAGAGAGCGATTGTTGCGATACCTGGCAGGGTTAGTGGTAAGCAGATTTGGAAGAAAATCCGAAATTCACTGGCCCCGTCAATCCTGGCAGATTCGATAATAGACTCAGAAATAGTCTTTCTAAAGAAGGACCTCATCACCATGATATTGAAAGGAGACAGCAGCATGGGTAGAATCAAGGCTGCCACTGTATCTTTGAGATTTAAAAATGAGGTCATGACGATATAGGTTGGGATAGTCCCTGCGCTAAACAGCATGGTAAAGAGAGCCATCAGGGTAAAAAATCGTCTGTATCTGAAACTGTTTCTCGAAATGGCATAGGCGTAAAGAACGGTGAAGAAGACATTCAAGCTCGTCCCTACAATGGTCACAAAGAAGGTGATAAAGAGGGCTTGGAGAATCTGATCTTTTAATTGAAAGAGGTATTCATAACCTGCCAAACTCCATTGCTCTGGCCAGAAAGAATAGCCGTTGATAGCCAAGCTTGTCTCATCTGTCATAGAAATGATGATAACAAATATGAAGGGAAGGGTACAAGATAGGGCAAATATCCCTAGTAAACTTGAGAAAAATAGGTCTGTTTTCTTACTAAATGAATGAATAGAAACAGAAGTGATTTGTTTCTTTTTTTTCATACTCCCCTCCTAGAATAAGGCTGATTCCTTATCAAAGCGACGAACAATCAGGTTGGTCACTACCACCAAGATACAGCCGACAACAGATTGATAGAGGCCTGCCGCGATAGCCATACCGATGTCCCCTGTTCCTGCAATTCCACGATAAACGTAAGTATCAAGGACTTGAGTCACATTGAAGAGAGGACCTGAATTTTTCGGAATTTGATAGAAAAGGCCAAAGTCTGCTCGGAAGATATTTCCGACAGCCAGAATCGTTAAAATAGTCATCAGAGGCATTAACTGAGGAAGGGTGACATAGCGGATGCGTTGCCATTTGGTCGCTCCATCCACAATAGCAGCCTCATAATAGGTTGGGTCAATGCCCATAATGGTTGCATAATAAATAATACTGTTGTAGCCCAAACCTTTCCAAATTCCTAAGAAAAGCAAGATGAAGGGCCAATAGGTCGGTGTGCTGTACCAGTTGATAGGATCCATTCCCATTCCCTTGAGAATATTGTTTATCAATCCTTTATCTGGACTCAAAAATGCGTAAACGAAGAAACTGATAATGACCCAAGAAAGGAAATAAGGGAACAATGTTGTGGTCTGATAGATCTTTACCAGCTTCTTCGACCGCATCTCACTAAAGATAATGGCAATACCTACTGCAAAAATCAGTCCTAGTACGATAAAACCAAGATTATATAGGATGGTATTTCTTGTGATGATATAGGCATCGGATGATTGGAATAAAAATTTAAAATTATCCAATCCTATCCACTTACTTTGTATGAGACTATCCCAAAAGCCATTACCTGTATGGCGATAGTCCTTAAAAGCAATCACATTGCCAAATACTGGAATATAGAAAAATAGAATGAGCCAGATGACTCCTGGCAATACCATTAGGAAAAAAACGGCATTTTGTTTTAGATTTTTTATGAGGTCTTTCATCATAGCTCCTTTCTATTATGAACCTTTACATTATTAGTTTACTCCTGATTGGGCCAACTGTGAATTGCCACATTATAGGCAAAATTCTACAAATTATAGGTGTATATAACAACCGATATATTTTCTGTAAAAAACAAAGAAAATATGGGTTGCTAATCAAAATTTGCATAAAAAATCGAGCCCTTTCGAGCTCGAACATCACTAGGTTGTATAGATGGTTGAAGCCGTCGCAATAATCTGCCATTGGTTGGCAGTTGTCGCACGAAAATCCTTGTCTTGATAGAAGTCATCATAAGGGAGAATAGGCACTTCTAGTTCATCTAGTTTAGGTACTTCATTGTTCAGATAGGCTTGCAACCGCTGGATTGCACGGCGAATGCGGGCATCCAATCCCCCTAGGCGAATGTCCACCGTATCCAGACCAAACACCTTCTTCTCTACCATCCATTGGTAGCTGAGTGCCTGATAGAAGCTTTCTAGGTCTATCCTTAGTTGCTGCAAACCGTCAACTTGTTCTGCCAAGACCTGACGATTTCCTTCCTGATAGGCCTGACGAATACCTACTGAAATTGCCGCCTTGGTCGCTAAAACCTGACACAACTTAGCCTGAGTATCAAAGAGATAGGCATAGCCCTTGGCTCGGCTTCCAATCTCTGCCAATCTAGGCGCTAATTCCTGATAAAAGGCACTGTCTTTTTCGGCATCAATATGCTCCTGCAACAAGGGGCAGAGAATATCCTGATACAAGATGTAGCGACTGGGATTGAAACCGTGATGACCTGGACCAGGGTGGCTAGGTGTCTTATTTGGCAAATCCAATTGCAGGAAGTCATCTAGGGAAACTTGGTGTAGTTGATAGAAATGCTCAGCCAGACAGCCAAAATTTCCTCGGTACTGGAGTTCTGCCCAGGCATGAAGACTCGGCAAAATCGAGAAGGTTGCGCATTCTCCACCATTGTCTCCCCAGGCTGTCACTGTCACTTCTTGGACGCCATACTCTTGGCAGGCAGCATGTGCTTCTGGTGCAATCCGCATACTGAAATCATTATCAGGAGTAAAACCAATCCACTTCCAGGCACCACTTGCAAAGGCAATCTGTTCTCCCAACTGCTGATGACTTGCCAGTTTTTGAGCATAACTCTCACTGCTAGTCTGGTAGTAATCCCAATAAATCAAGGTCACTCTGTCCTTGAGACGATCCAAATAATCCTGAATTTCCGAATCAATTTCCAACTGACCGGTATAATCCTTACTCGCTGTCAACAACTGGAAGAACATATCGCTCCACATACTACAATGAAAACCATATTTATCAGCAATATCCAAGATCCGTTCTAAGTGTTGGCACATAATCAGACTTCGTTTCTGATAGCCGTGTTGATTGAGGTATTGACCCAGCCCAACCAAGTGAGCCTCATCCATACCGATGTTAATGGTTCGTGTTTTCAGATGGGACAAGGCCTCAAACATCTTATCAATCAAGGCATAGGTCCTCTCATCCCCAATCAAGAGAATATTGTCCACATCTCGAATGGCCTGAATAGATGAAATGTTCCATTTGAGGTAGGCAATCAGATGGGCCAAGGTCTGGATACAGGGAACAAATTCCATACCGTAATGGTGGCACTCCTCCTCAATAGCCTGCAACTCTTCTTTTGTATAGGCCCCTCGGAAATAGCCAAAATAAGGCTCCTCACGTAGTTGGTAGGTATCTTCCATGTAAAGCTGGAAATGGCTGTAGCCCATCAAGGCCAATTGTCTAATCAAGATCTTACTGGCTTCAACCGTCAGGACAGCATTTCGGGAACAATCTTCCATAAAACCAAGTTGACGGTAAACAGGTCTTTCTAAAATATGAATTTCAGTTTCCCCCTGAGCCAACTGACTAGCCAAAACAAGCAAGCCTCGATAAATCATGTGTTCTTTAGGCGCACGGATACGGTAAGAACCTGCTGAACCTTCAATCCGCAAACTCTCCTTGCCATCGACTTCAAGTTCTAACTGGCAATCCAAGCCCAGCCCAGAACAAATCTCATCTAAGACTCCCTCCGACTGCTGTAACGAATGGTTTATTTGTAACATCATCATTTCTCCTTATTGTAGGGTCTTCATATAAGCACCCATGAGGTTGGCATCCTGCTGGTAGTGGCAGGCACGAATAGCTGGTAGATATGGGAATTCTTCTGGATATTCCTTTTGAATAGCCTCTAGTTGCTCCTGGATGGCTTGGATAAAGACTGGATTCTGGCTGATAGAACCACCGATAACCAGCACTTCTGGTTCCAGGAAATAGGAGATATTTAAAATGCCATAGGCTAGATTGTGTGTCATTTCTTCAATGGCTAATTGACATACCTCATCTCCCTGTTCTGCTAGTTCAAAAATCCGCTTGCCGTTCCAATCTTCCACAGCTTCCTCATACTGACTAGCAACCTGTCTAACCAAACTTCCAGTAGAAGCAAGTTGGGACCAGTTTTTGAGAGGTACCTTTCCAGTAGCAATCAGCATATAGCCAAATTCGCCACCGAAACCTTGTTTCCCTCGGATGAGTTTTCTATCCACAATCAAGGCACCACCGATACCCGTACCACAGACGACACAGGCAAAAGTCGATAACTGGTCATCAACAGCCAATTCACTCAGCCCGACACAATTGGCATCATTTTCCAAATACACAGGACAGCCATACTGACTCAATAACTCATACCAAGATACACCATGGATATAAGGAACGGCACTCAGCCCCTGGATGACACCCGTTTCAAGGTCTACCGCTCCAGGGATACTGAGGGAAATTGCCTCCAAGCCGTTTACCGGCTGAATAAGACTGTCCATAAGCGCCAACAATTCCGCTAAACTGACCGGTGTTGGCCATTCCTGTCGATGGTTGATCTGCTTATCTAAACCAATCAGGGCCGCCTTTATGCCCGTACCTCCAATATCAAAACAAGCTACTACCATATTCTTTCTCCTTTCCATGATAGCCAATGACCTCTGTTCGGATTGCCTGAGGTTCAATCCTAGCCGGCAAAGCCTCTAGTGGTTCTTCTAGCAAATCAACCCCCTCAGTCCACTCACTCCAGTCTGCTAACTGCTCCTGACTCATATTGTAGTAACGTAGCAGGATGCGGTCCGATGTTTCTGCCACCTTCAAAGAAGTCACGCATAAGCGGTTCTCTTCCAGTGCTGGATGGCTCAAAAACTGATGATCACATGGCAGATGCCCACTATGGCTGGTTACTTGCTTAGTTAACAAGTGTCCTTGGAAGGCTTGCGCTCTTTGGAAGCTGGCAAAACCTTCCTCTACTGGGCAAATTTCAAAGGCATAGTCCAACTGACATTCTCTCAAACACTGGGCTTCTGGTGTTGGGAAGTAGCCCCAATCTCCTAGCTCTCCAGTCGCACGAAGTAGTGTCAAAGCTATCTTGCCCCTATCTAGGATTTCATACTCATGTAGGCCCTTGCTCGAAACGGTCATGGCTTGTCGGTCATCTGATAGACTAATAAAACTGCGATGACGCTGAGGATTGGACGGATTTTCCCAAGCTGGATGTGGCTGATTTGGACGTTCAACGACTTCAAAGATGGAATCTGCCAAGTGATTCTCGGCTTCTATTCCAATATCAAGGACTGCTCGTAAGCGATGGTCCTTCATTTGATTGTGGAAATTTGTCTGGATGCGAATTTGGGGTTGGTGGCGGTAGAGGGTCAGATAGGTGGTAAGGAGCAGGTCTTTCTTTTCCTGACTCCTTTGAGATGTTCGATGTTTAAATTCTACCAGACGCTTCTGTTCATCTTCCAGACTTGTTTCCATAGCCACAGGTAGATGCAAACGGTGAGTGACCTTGGCAATGCTGACCGCTTCTGTTTGGTAGACAAGACTGAAGTCTTCTATCTGACCATAGAGCGGTTGGTCATTCTTAGGCGCCATGAAGATATATTCATTGCCCAGATCTCCACAATCTTCAAAGCGTAGCCAGTCTTTATAGGTTTGACCCGTTCTCTTGTCTTCTAGTAAGAGCTGACCATCCTCCACATCGATACGGTAGTAATCATTCTCAAACTGTTCACTTAAACTGCTATTCACCCTAGTGTCACCAATCGGCTTGACTTGATAGGTCTGCCATGAAAATGGCGCCTGATTTTCCACTACAAAGCGGACACGAATCTGGCGGGCAAAATTGGCAGAACGAAAAGCATCTTTTGGTAAATCGTAGCGGAAGTTGGCACCTAGATCTTCAATGGTTGCCTCAAGCTCTTGGCCTTGACTGGTAAAGAGGCCCAAGGCTGGCAGGGATATATCTGCCATGGATTGGAAGTGTTGATCTAGCTGCCCATCGCGAAAATCTTCCTGTTCAACAAGCAAATCAACCTCCACTAACTGGGTTTGTCGGCAGGCTGTAGTATTGAAAACCGTAAATAGTAAGCCGTCTAATTGGCTAGAATCCACCTGCTTTTCCCACCTGTCTAGGGAGCGCTGGCTCAGGAAATGAGCGACTTGCTTGACCTTCTTAAAGCGGGTTTCCATCTCACTATGCACCTGGTCTACGCTACAACCACAGATGCTATCATGGGGGGCATTCTGCAAAAGAAGTTTCCAGGCATAGCGTAACTCATCTCTCGGCACCTTATCTCCTGTCATCACCACCAAGGGTTCTACAACTTGTTCCAAAAGCTGGCTGGCCTGGTCATTGGCCTGTTTGAGATAAATTCTCGAAGAGGCCGTATTTGCCAAGGTGTACCAGCCATCCGTTTCCTGACTAGTCAATTCTCCCTTGACACGACTGAGGTCTACTGGTAACTCTTCCTTGACAGCTGCGATATATTCTTCAAAGCTTGAATGAACAAAGTCTATATCTGGATACAGTTTTCGGGCCAGTCGTAATGCTTGGCTGAGATTTTTCTGGACAGGCTGGTGATCACAGCCATTCATCAGCAGATAGTGGGAGGTTGAAGCGTATTTGCGAACATCTGCCAATTTTTTCTCCCAAAAAACACGCGCTTCCTCCTCATCAACTGGGATTTCATTGCCATTGCTGTACCAGTTAGCAAATAAAATGCCCAGAACCTGACTGCCATCTGCCCCCTCCCAAATCATCTCCGAGAAAGTGGACTGGAATTGGTCATCTCCCAGAACCTGATTATCAAAGCCAACTGGTTTGACCCCACGACCAAACAAGGCCACATCTATACCAGCCTGACGCAGTAGCTGAGGAGCCTGTCCCATATTTCCAAAAGTATCTGGATAATAACCAATCTTCGGAGCCCGCCCCCACTTCTTGCTTTCCAAATGACCTAGAAGGGTATTGCGCATATTTGCCTCGCTGGTGATGAGGTAATCATCCTGCAAGATGTAAAAGGGACCAATAATCAGCCGACCGTCTTGGATATATTTCTTCAATAACTCTCGATTCTGCGGACGAATTTCCAGATAGTCATCTAGGACAATGGTCTGTCCATCTAGATGAAAACTCCTAAACTCAGGATCTGTTTCAAACAAGTCAAATAGGTCATCAAATAGCTCTACTAAGCGCATCCGATGTTCTTCCAAAGGAAGATACCATTCCCTATCCCAGTGGCTATGTGAAATAATATGAACCGTTTCTTTTCCCATTTTATTCCTCCGGTCGTATATCATAATAATCTAAAACCAATTCGCAAAACATCATATTTGCCCAGGAGAACCACTCTCTAGAGTAAAGCGTCGGATCATCCACATGGAAACTCTCATGCATCAGTCCTGTACCGCCATCACAGGCTACCATGGTATCCAGCAAACGCGCTTTTTCTTCCTTGTCATCCGTTGTCAATCCTTGAATAGCCAAGGCAATCGGCCAAATATAGCGATAGAAGGTATGACTGGAACCAAGACCCGCAGCATAGTCGCCCTCGTAGTAATAGGGATTTTCTTGACTTAAAATGGTCCGACGGGTTGCCAAATAGATGGGATCATCTTTCTGACAGTATCCTAGATAGGGAGCCGCCAACAAGCTAGGAACATTGGGATCATCCATGATAGACTGATTGCCCAAGCCGTCCACTTCATAGGCGAAAATGGTTTCTCCCGCCTGATTCTTGGTCAGCCCGAAGGTCCGAATCCCCTGGTCAATTTCCTGTGCCAACCGTCTGGCACCTTCAGCCAAATCTGAGAATTCCTCACTGGCAAACTGCTCTGCTATTTCCCCTAAATAGCCCAAGACGACGACCGCAAACATATTTGAGGGGATGAGGTAAGGGTAGATACAGGCGTCATCGCTTGGACGAAAACCGGACCAAGTCATCCCTGTATAGGTGCAGGGAGCCCCTTTTCCTTGGTGCGTGAGGGTATCCTCTAGCCGATCAGTGTCCCGTTCAAAGCTATAAGGGGAGTTTTCATGGTGCTGCTCCAATTTCCAGAGTTGGACAATTTTTTCAGCTGCCCCAAAGAAGGTCTGGTTAAAATGACTGGTTTCCCCTGTCGCTTTCCAAAGTAGATAGGCTAATTGAAGGGGGTAGCAGAGAGAATCCACCTCATATTTTCGCTCCCAAATCCAGGGTCCCATCTGAGTGTGGTCGGTCTGGTGCCCCCGCCCATTGGCTGCCTGATTAAAGGCATTGGCATATGGATCCATCAAAATAAAGGCCATTTGCCTCTCTACCAGACCTAGAATCATCTGGCGTAATTTCTCATCTTTTCTAGCCAAGGCTAAATAGGGTTTGACCTGGGCTGTCGAATCCCTCAACCACATGGCTGGAATGTCCCCCGTTAAGACAAAAGTAGTCCCATCTTCCAGTTGACTAATGGTCCTATCAAGCGTATCCGTATAACACCTTTCAAATACACTCCCCCAACTTGGGTGGTCTGCTGTTTTCTTTTGAATGCCTGTCAGCCAGTTCTCTATGATTTCTTTTGTGTAAAACATGATTTCTCCCTTTCATCCTTTGCTCAGAGTTCTTCCAACCTCTATCTGGAAAATCCATATAATTTTCATTAGACACAAGGTTCCTAGTATCAGTCTATACAATTCTATATGCAAATCCTATACACAAATTAAACGCATTTTTACACAAATATTGCCAGTTTTGGAAAACGCTTTCCTTTCTTTCCCTTTCTCTATATAATAAGGAGACACAACTTATTATCAATAAAAAAGAAAAGGATAGCCTATGTATACCTCCATCGTTTCAACCATTGACACCCGCTATGGTACTTATAACTCACATGCATTTTCAAACGGCAACATCCTGCCATTGACAGGGGTCCCTTTCGGCATGAATTATTTTGCTCCCCAGACCAGCGACCAGACTGGAAACTGGTGGTTCAATCCCTATGAACCTGTCTATCAGGGCATTCGCTTAACCCATCAACCCAGTCCTTGGTTGGGAGATTTTGCCTCCCTCCTATTGACGCCTGTCACAGGCGAATTAAGCCGAGATAGCCTCTTTCACCGTCAATCCAGCTACCAACTCGACCAAGCTATTTTTCGACCTGACCTCCTCCAATTACAATCCAACCGCTATCGCTTGATAAGCCGTTTAGCTCCCAGCCGATACGGAGCCAGTTTTGAGATAGCGTCTTTTGCTAACCAGCCTATCGGAATAGTCTTCTATTCATCTGGAAAATCCATTTATCGACTACTCAATCCTCACCAATTGCTCATTCAGATTTTTCAGGTCAGCGCCTGCCAATCCCCTGATTTCTGCATGTATGCTCTCCTAGAATTTGAAGAGGAAATAACAGAAGGTTATCATCTGGTCAAGGATCGCAAGATAGCTAAAACGGAAGTGGTGGGAGAAGATTTGCACCTTCGCATCAATTTCTCAAGCACTTCTATCAAGGGGCGCTTGGCTACCTCTTTTATCAGCCCTGAGCAGGCCACCTTTCTATTGAAAGATGTTCCTGACTTCCCCCAAGCCCAAAAACAAGCAGAAAACACATGGAATCAGCTCTTAGGTCGTGTTCGGATTCGTGACAAAAAAACAGAGGACATTAACTTCTTCTACCACTGCCTCTATCGTTGTCTACTTTACCCACAGACTTTCTATGAACCTAGTCCTGATGGACAAGCCATTCATTTCGACCCTATCAGCAATCAGGCCAAGCTAGGTAAGTTTTTCACCAACAACGGCTACTGGGACACCTTCCGCTCCTCCTATCCTCTGCTTTCACTTATCTACCCAGACTATTTGGAAGAGTTTCTCCACGGCATTCTCCAACACTATCGAGATACTGGATTTTTACCCAAATGGCTATCGCCAGACGAGCGCGGTATCATGCCAGGAACTCTTGTGGATGGAGTCATTGCTGATGCGGCCTGCAAGGGACTTGTTCTTGATTTGATGGAAGATTTTCTCCAAGCCATGATTGAAACCAGTCAAAAGACCGATGCAGATCAACGTTACGGTCGCCATGGTAGTCAGATCTATCGCCAATTAGGCTATCTCCCTCTAGATTTCAATGAATCCGTTAGCCATTCCCTTGATTATGCCTACAGTGATTGGGCTATCAGCCAAGTAGCAGAAAAACTGGGGCAGGACCAACTGGCTAAGCAATACGCTCAAATGAGCCTCGGCTACCGACAGTTATTCGATAACCAAACAGGTCTCATGCGTGCCAAGGATAGACAGAAACAATTCCGAGCAGATTTTTCCCCTCTAAGCTGGGGAAGAGACTATGCCGAATGCTCTGCCCTACAAGCAACCCTGTCCGTCTTTCATGACATCGATGGACTGATAGAATTGATAGGCGGAAAAGAAGCCTTCACCACCTATCTCATCCAACTGTGCAATCAGGAAGCTTATTTCTCACCTGAACAATACGGCTACGAAATCCACGAAATGTCGGAAATGGCGCAAGTCAATCTCGGTCAGCTTGCTATTTCAAATCAACCGAGCTTCCATATCCCTTATCTTTTCCAATGGTCTACAAAACCAGAATACACAAGTCTACTCATTCACAAAATCAGACAAACAGCTTTCAAGACAGGTTTTCAAGCCTATCCAGGTGACGAGGATAACGGTAGCCTTTCAGCCTGGTATATTTTCTCCTGTCTAGGTTTCTACCCTGTCTGTCCCGGAAAAGCCGACTACCAAATCGGACTACCGCATTTTAAGGAAGTAGACTTGCTACTTGCAGATCAACACAAGCTGACCATTTCTACTCCAAAAAGCGAGGCAAATTTCCAGTTTGTCAAGCAAGTTTCATTAGACAAACAAGTCATCCAAACCATCAAGCATGACCAATTAGTGACAGCTAAGTGTCTGGAATTTGAGCTTGCCCTACTACCAAGCAACTAACCAGCTTCTACAAACAAAAGAAATGAGGCTGGGCAAAAAGCCCAACCTCACTTCTCAGAGTTCGTGTCAACATCTCAGCGCAGTGGTTGATTGACAGATTTGTTCGTGTTTTACACTCCAAATCTGACCTCTACGACTGATGCGAACAGAGTTCGCCTTATCTCCAACCTCAAACTGTCTCCCAGACAGTTTGAGCTGTGCGGGGGTGGGAGTGAAACAGTCTGGGGATAGACTGTTTCAGCTCAACAACTTAAAACGAAAAATTGTTGACGAACTCTTTTTGACCAGTCGAGTTCTTATACGAAAACTCAAAAGAATGCAAAAACTCCCTCCCTATGATATAATCAAAGCGAAAAATTTTTTATGTTAGGCTACTAGCTCGTCCCTAGTAGTC
>NZ_JANFME010000018.1:0-44116 GCF_029616525.1 Streptococcus suis
ATCCGATCCACGTGCTGGATCCAATCTGCCATGGTCATGACAATCTGACGTTGGGCCTGCCTCTCGGCAAAGTCCAAATACCCCGATACCAACTGATTGAGACCTTGTAACTCTTGCTCGGTCAGATAATTTTTGGCAACCGTAGCCTCCGACAAAGTTGGCAATTCACCCTTGAAGGTCATCAAGCCCATAAATTCCTTCTCACTATCTACTCTAGTGTAAATCAGTTCACTTGCGGTATGGTGATGAATGGCGTAATGCAACTTATTTTGCACCGTTGCAAAAAATTGCTGGGCTTCACTACTTCTTGCATTATAGTCACTTGAGGTCGCAAACAAGTCTAAAATCTGACGATAAAACACTTTTTCGCTTGAACGAATGTCTCGAATGCGGTCAAGGAGTTCCTTGAAATAAGCTCCCCCACCCAATTTTTTCAAACGGTCGTCGTCCATAGCAAAGCCTTTGATCAAGTACTCTTTTAAAACCGTTGAAGCGTAGTTCCGAAATTGTACCCCACGAGGTGACCGTACCCGGTAGCCGATAGCTAGTATCATATCCAGATTGTAATAGACTACCTGTCTTTGCACATTTCTACTACCTTCTTTTTGAACTGTCAACTTATAGTTGACAGTTGCCTCTTCCGTCAGTTCGCCGTCCTCAAAAATAGCCTTAATATGCTTGCTGATATTCTGCTTGGAAGTCTGAAAAAGTTCCGCCAACTCCAACTGGGTCAGCCAGACTGTTCCATTGTCCAGATGAAGTTCGATTGATGCCTTGCCGTCATCTGTTGTGTAGATGATGATATCATTGGTCATGACTCAACTCCTCCACAATCTTGTCAATCTCAGCACGTAGACGGTCAATATTCTTCACAGTTTCAGCGATATCTTTGTTCAACTGAACGATGTCAATATTCTCTCGCGTATCTTCCTTTTCTACATAGGTCGAAACAGACAGGTTGTAATCATTTTCGACAATCTTCTCATGTGATGCAACTGAAACAAAGTATTCCTTGTCTTCTCCCTTGTCAAAGCCTTCTAAAATATTCTGGATATTGTCTTCTGTTAAGATGTTATTATTGGTTTCTTTTTTAAATTCCCGACTGGCATCTATAAAGAGTGTATCTGTCCTAGTCTTATTTTTAGCCAAAACAAGAATACAGGTGGCAATAGAGGTTCCAAAAAAGAGATTATCCGGTAGCTGAATAACAGCCTCCACAAAGTTTCCGTCTACTAGGTACTTCCGGATTTTTTGCTCTGCACCTCCACGATAAAAAATACCAGGGAAGGTCACGATGGCTGCTCTGCCTTTTGACGAAAGATAGGAAAGACTGTGCATGATGAAGGCAAAGTCAGCCTTGGACTTTGGAGCCAAAATCCCAGCTGGTGCAAAGCGATCATCATTGATTAAGGTTGGATCATCGCTGCCAATCCACTTGATAGAATACGGTGGGTTAGACACGATGGCATCAAAAGGCTTGTCGTTGCCATGTTTGGGGTCCAGCAGGGTATTGCCACGCTCAATGCTAAATTTATCATAGTTAATGTTGTGAAGAAACATATTCATCCGAGCCAGGTTATAGGTGGTCATATTGATTTCCTGTCCATAAAAACCATCCTCGATGATATGTTCAGTAAACTGTTTCTTAGCTTGAAGCAAGAGAGAGCCTGATCCACACGCAGGGTCGTAAATTTTGTTAATCTTGTTCTTCTCGTCTTTTCCCAGCATGACAATCTTAGCCAGCAACTTGGACACGCTTTGAGGGGTGAAAAACTCTCCACCTGATTTCCCAGCGTTGGAAGCATAGTTTGAAATCAAGAACTCATAGGCATCACCAAAAAGGTCAATTTTGTTGTCCTCGAAATCCCCAAAATCAAGATTGGCAATCTCTTCTAAAATATCCACCAAACGCTGATTTCTTTCCGCAACGGAATTACCCAGACGGTTACTCCGCGTGTCAACATCATCAAAGAGGCCCTTGATATCATGCTCACTGTCATAGCCAATCGCACTATCCTCAATGGCATCAAAAATCTTCCTCAACTCCGTGTTAAGATTTACGTTACCTCTAGCCTGTTTCACCACATTTGAAAATAACTGCGACGGATAGATAAAATATCCCTTGGTTTTGACTGCATCATCTTTGATAATATCAGTTATCTGTTCTTCTGGAAAACTGGCATAATCTACATCCGGATCTCCACCCTCGATGTAATTTTTAAAATTCTCACTGATAAAACGGTAGAATAAAATCCCCAAAACATATTGTTTGAAATCCCAGCCATCTACTGCTCCCCGTACCTTATCAGCAATCGCCCATATTTTCCGGTGAAGTTCCTGTCTTTGTGCTTGTTCCGACATGATTATTACCTCGATTTATTAAAAACTAGCATTAGTATACCATTTTTTTGCCCACTAGAGAACCTTGTCCCGAGGGATATTTTCTACCCCAACATACAACACAACTTCAAACGCATAAATTACCAATATAGACTAGTAAAGTCAGATTTCGCAATGACCTTTACCTTATCAACATTTATTAATCAACTATTCATGCACAAAAACACCAACCTACTCACGTAAGCTGGTGTTTGAGAAAGTTTTGGAGGCTAGTCCAATTGTTCATACAAGGATTATTAAGAAAGGATTTGTTAACAAACACTTGCATGTTCATTTTGAAATCAGTTTTTCCTAAAATCATCAAGAGATGATTTTCTAAACGAGACTAGGCAAAGCGACGTAGACATAACTAAAGTTAGACAAGGAGCTTTAACGATGTATCGTGAAGCAAGTTATCCTCAATCAAGGAAGGACTTATGCAACAACACTTACATGTTCATTTTGAAATCAGTTTTTCCTAAGAGAGTCTAGGTGGCGAAGGCGAAGCTAAACCATCAAGGAAGGATTTTCAAAATGGGACAGAAATAATTCTAGTCCTAAGTCTTTCTAGGCAGATTGACGAAGGTAGAACTGAAGTTCACCGAGGAAATCTAACGACGAAAGACGACGGAATAGGATTATTTCAAACGACCTGGACGTTCTTTGTAACCGTAGTAGGCATCCTCAATGATTTCTTGCATGTGGTCAACCATTGCTAGACGTGGGTTAGCTGGGGTACATTGATCTTCGTAGGCAAGAAGAGCCAATTCGCGAGAGTGTTCTTTGAGTTCTTTCTCGTCGATACCTTGTGCTTTCAAGTTCATTTGGATACCGATGCGTTCACCGAGATCGTAAACTGCTTGTGCGTATGCTGCAACAGCTTCTTCTGGTGTTGAACATGGCAAGCCTAGAAGACGAGCGATGTCTTGGTATTTTTCATCTGCTTTATAGTAGTTGTACTTAGGCCATGTAGCTGTCTTGGCTGGACGAGTACCGTTGTAGCGGATAACGTATGGAAGCAAGATAGCGTTTGTACGACCGTGAACAGTATGGAAACGTCCACCAATCTTATGAGCCATTGAGTGAGAAATACCTAGGAATGCGTTGGCGAAGGCCATACCTGCCATAGTTGATGCGTTGTGCATTTTCTCACGTGATACAAAGTCAGCATTCTTCACTGAGCTTTCAAGGTTTTCAAATACTAGTTTGATAGCTTGAAGTGCTAAACCATCTGTAAAGTCGTTTGCTACTGTTGAAACGTATGCTTCTGTAGCGTGAGTCAATACGTCCATACCAGTATCCGCTGTAACGTGTGCAGGTACTGTCAATACGAGTGCTGGGTCAACGATTGCCACAGTTGGTGTCAATGAGTAGTCAGCGATTGGGTATTTACGGTTGTTTGCTTTATCAGAGATTACGGCGAACGGTGTTACTTCTGAACCTGTACCTGATGTAGTTGGAATCGCAATAAACTTAGATTTCTTACCAAGTTCTGGGAACTTGAAGGCACGTTTACGGATATCCATGAATTTTTGAACTAGGTCATGGAAATCAACTGTTGGTTGTTCGTAGAAGAGCCACATAACTTTGGCAGCATCCATTGGTGAACCACCACCGAGTGCGATGATTGTATCTGGTTTGAAGGTACGCATCAATTCTGTACCTTTATAAACCGTTGTGATGTCTGGATCTGGCTCAACGTCTGAGAAGATTTGATAAACAACTTTATTACGACGCAGGTCCAATTGTTCGATGATACGATCTAGGAATCCAAGTTCTACCATGGCACGGTCTGTAACGATCATGACACGTTCAACGTCACGGCATTTTTGGAGATATTGGATAGAATCACGTTCGAAGTATGTTTTAGAAGGAACTTTAAACCATTGCATATTATTTCTACGTCTTCCTACTTTCTTGATGTTGAGCAAGTTCATAGCACTTACGTTATCACTGATTGAGTTGCGTCCGTAAGAACCACAACCAAGTGTCAATGATGGCAAGAATGCGTTGTAAACATCACCGATACCACCGAAAGTAGATGGAGAGTTCCAAATAACACGGATAGCACGTACGATTGTACCAAACTCTTTCGCCAATTCTGCGTCTTCCGTATGAATAGCTGCAGAGTGACCGAGACCGTGGAATTCAACCATTTGGCGAGCTGCTTCAAGACCTTCTGCACGACCATCAACTTTCAAGACGGCAATAACAGGTGACAATTTCTCACGAGTCAATGGTTCTTTCTCACCGATTTCAGCAACCTCAGCTGCCAAGATGTTTGTACCTTCTGGTACTGAGAAGCCAGCCTGCTCAGCGATCCATGCAGCTGGGCGACCAACGATGTCTGCGTTCAATTTACCTTCAGCACAGTTTTTGCTGTTTGCTTTCACACCGAAGCAGTATTCTTCAAGAAGAGCTTTTTCTTTCTTATTAACGAAGTAAGTTTTGTAAGATTTGAACTCTGCTACAAACTCATCGTAAACTTCTTTATCAATGATAACTGCTTGTTCTGACGCACAGACCATACCGTTGTCAAATGACTTAGACATAACGATGTCATGTGCTGCCTGACGGATATTTGCTGATTTTTCAACATAGGCTGGAACGTTACCTGCACCTACACCAAGGGCAGGTTTACCACAAGAGTAAGCTGCACGCACCATTGCGTTACCACCAGTTGCAAGGATTGTTGCAATACCATCATGTTTCATCAACTCAGACGTTGCTTCCATAGATGGTTTTGTAATCCACTGGATACAGTTTTCAGGGGCACCAGCTGCCACAGCTGCTTCATAGACAACACGAGCCGCATGAGCAGAAGATTCTTGTGCAGATGGGTGGAAGGCAAAGACAATCGGATTACGTGTCTTCAAGGCAATCAATGATTTAAAGATTGCTGTAGAAGTTGGGTTTGTTGTTGGTGTGATACCACAAACAACACCGACCGGCTCAGCAATCAAAGTCAAACCTGTCACTTCATCTTCTTCGATAACACCAACAGTTTTCGTGTGGCGCATGTTATTGACAACGTGCTCACAGGCAAACAAGTTCTTAGTAGCCTTGTCTTCGAATACACCACGTTTGGTTTCTTCAAAGGCGTGCATTGCCAATTCACCGTGTTTATCAAGGGCTGCAACCGAAGCTTTCGCTACAATATAGTCTACTTCTTCTTGACCAAGTTTACGGAACTCATCAAGAGCAACCAAACCTTTTTGAACAAGCTCATCGACGTGCTTACGCGCTTCTACCAACTTTTCTTCTGGTGATACTACTTTTTTATCAGCCATTGTGTTCCTCCAAATATACTCGTTAACTATTTGTTAACTTTTTCACAATGTTATTCTACTATTTTTTATTTTATTTGTAAAGAGAAATTGTTAATTTTTTCACATTTTTTCTGTTTTGTTATAGAAAACGCTTACTTTTTCCTGTTTTCAGAAAACATTCAAATTTGTTTCTGCTTTATTTGGTCGAAAAGTACATAAAGCAAGACAAATCTTTATCATTTATTCTTTCTCTAACACTTACGATACTAGTTTATCAGGAAAACGCTTCCAAGTAAATAGATTTTTTTGAAAATTTTGTAGTAATTACGTGATAATTTTCAATTTTATATTCATTTGTCCCTCCTTTTCCACTCTTGCATTTTTGTCTACATTGTGATATTCTTAACAATATAAAAGAACTATATTAACACATCCAAAAATGTACATAAAATATTAAAACAGGAGGTCTGCTTATGAAAGCAGTCGTTGTAAATCCAGAATCTACTGGTGTTGTCGTTGTCGAAAAGGAACTTCGTCCACTCGAAGCTGGTGAGGCTTTGGTCCAAATTGAGTACTGTGGTGTTTGTCACACTGACCTCCACGTTGCCAATGGTGATTTTGGTAAGGTCCCTGGTCGCGTTCTTGGTCACGAAGGAATCGGTATTGTTACAGAAATCGCACCTGGTGTTACCAGTCTAAAAGTAGGTGACCGTGTCAGCGTTGCTTGGTTCTTCCAAGGCTGTGGTATGTGTGAATATTGTACAACCGGTCGCGAAACTCTCTGCCGTACCGTAAAAAATGCAGGCTACTCTGTTGACGGTGGTATGGCTGAGCAATGTATTGTAACAGCAGACTATGCAGTAAAAGTTCCAGAAGGTCTTGATCCAGCTCAAGCAAGTTCTATCACTTGTGCTGGCGTTACTTGCTACAAAGCGATTAAAGAAGCTCACTTGGAACCAGGTCAATGGATCGCTATCTATGGTGCTGGTGGACTCGGAAACCTTGCTGTACAATACGCTAAAAAAGTCTTCAACGCTCATGTTATCGCTGTAGACATTAATAATGATAAATTGGAACTCGCCAAAGAAGTTGGTGCAGATGTGACGATCAACGGACTTGAAGTAGAAGATGTTCCTGGATATATTAAAGAAATTACTGGTGGCGGTGTACACTCTACTGTTGTAACAGCTGTTTCCAAAGTAGCCTTCAACCAAGCTATTGACAGTGTTCGTGCTGGTGGCTATGTGGTGGCTGTCGGACTTCCATCTGAATACATGGACCTCAGTATCGTGAAGACTGTGCTAGACGGTATCAAAGTGGTCGGCTCACTAGTTGGTACTCGTAAAGATTTAGAAGAAGCCTTCCACTTCGGTGCTATGGGACTAGTTGTTCCGGTCGTTCAAAAACGTCCAGTCGAAGATGCCGAAGCAGTCTTTGATGAAATGGCAGCGGGAACTATTCAAGGCCGCATGGTCTTAGACTTCTGCCACTCACACTAATGCGTTCTCCACTATTTTCAAGAAGTGATTATCCAATCACTTCTTTTTTGCTTTCTAAAATAAAAAGAAGCAGCTTTAGACTACTGCTTCTCCAATTCTTCTAAAATACTTGCAAAATCTGTTTTGAGTGTTTCCAAGCTAGTTTCAACTTGACTTCTTGTCTGGTTATTTTTGACCACAACCTGTCCAGATTCGATTTCGCTACCACCCAGGGTAATGATGGCCTTGGCTCCAAAGACATCTGCTGACTTAAACTGGGCCTTGAGCTTGCGGTCAAGGTAGTCTCGTTCTGCACGGAAACCTTGCTTGCGGATGGCTTGAACCAGCTCCAACGCTCCGCTATTGGCCTCCTGACCTAAAACCGCGATGTAAACATCTAATTGGGTGTCGAGAGGGAGCTCAATGCCTTGCTTTTCAAGGACTAGGATGAGGCGCTCAATGCCCATACCAAAGCCAAAAGCTGGCGTTTCTGGTCCGCCAAAGTAGGTCACCAAACCGTCATAACGGCCACCGGCACAGATGGTCAGGTCGTTGCCACCTACCTCTGTCATAAACTCGAAAATAGTGTGGTTATAGTAGTCCAAACCACGCACCATGTTGGTGTCAATCATATAAGCAATACCTAGACTGTCCAACATAGACTTGACCGCTTCAAAATGAGCTGTACTTTCTTCATCTAGATAGTCCAAGATAGACGGTGCATTTTCCACAGCAATCTTGTCTTCTTTTTCCTTGGAATCCAACACACGCAAGGGATTTTCTTCCAAGCGGCGCTGGCTATCCTTGGAAAGCTGGTCCTTGAGCGGGGTCAGATAGTCAATCAAAGCCTGGCGATAAGCGGTACGGCTCTCGGGATTACCCAGACTGTTGAGGTGGAGGCGAATGTCCTTGATCCCCAACTCTTCAAAGAAGTGATAGGCCATAGCAATGGTTTCTACGTCTGTCGCTGGGTTATTGGAACCAAAACACTCCACACCAATCTGGTGGAACTGGCGTAGACGACCAGCCTGCGGACGCTCATAGCGGAACATGGGACCCATGTAGTAGAACTTAGCAGGTTTTTGTACTTCTGGGGCAAAGAGCTTGTTTTCTACATAGGAGCGAACAACCGGTGCCGTCCCTTCTGGACGGAGGGTGATATGACGCTCTCCCTTGTCATAGAAATCGTACATCTCCTTGGTCACAATGTCCGTCGTATCGCCAACCGAACGGCTGATCACCTCGTAATGCTCGAAGATCGGTGTGCGAATCTCAGCGTAATTGTACTGTTTGAAAATGCTGCGGGTAAAGTTTTCCACGTACTGCCATTTGGCAGAATCCTGCGGTAGTAAATCCTGTGTTCCTTTAGGTTTTTGTAGTTTCATAATAAAGTGTATAAAGCCAACTTATATCACTCGAAGTTGTGCTTATTCCTTTCCAAATTAAGTCATAAGGGCTCAAACTCTACCAGTCGAGCCTTGCAATCCTCCTTATTTTACCATAAATGCTCTGCTATTTTCCAAAAAAGTGGAAAAAATCTGTCAAGTAACTTTACTTTACAAAAAACTTTTGTTATACTGTTAGAGTTGACGAAAGTCATACGCACTATTTTTAGATTTAAAAGGGGCTTGGCCCTGACATTTAATGGAGGAAGAAAGAAATGGCAGTACCTGCACGTCGCACTTCAAAAGCGAAGAAAAACAAACGTCGTACTCACTATAAAGTAGCAGCTCCAACTGTGAAATTTGATGAAACTACTGGAGATTACTCACGTTCTCACCGTGTATCTTTGAAAGGATACTACAAAGGACGTAAAATCGCTAAGGCTGCTTCAGCTGAATAATAGAAGGGAGATACCATGCGCGTAAATATTACACTTGAACACAAAGAATCTGGTGAGCGTTTGTACCTTACTTCAAAAAACAAACGTAACACTCCAGACCGTCTTCAATTGAAAAAATACTCACCAAAATTGCGTAAGCACGTGATTTTTACTGAGGTAAAATAGGGATTCACTACACATCAATAGACGGTAGAAACCTTGATTTTAAGCGATTTTTGAAAGATGAACTTTCATTACATTGCAGTACAAATCAGTCGAATCACTACCTTTTTTGAAATAAGATTTTGATTCGGATAAGTAATAAACCCACTGGCTAATTAAGTCAGTGGGTTTTTGAGTGATTAGAAAGAAGTGAAGTTACGTATTAACAAGATCTACAATGATAATTTCTGGGCGATTAAAGAATCTTGGTACTCGTGTAGATTCTTTGGCCAGACCCCTGCTTACAATAAAATACGAATTTTCAACTTCATATAAACCACCTGCATATTTCGGAAGAAAACCTTGATTAGGCGCAAATACACCATTAACCAAATAAGGCACTCTCCATTGTCCTCCATGCGCATGACCAGATAACACTAAATCAAATCCATACTTTTGATAAGTATCAATTAGTTCTGGTCGGTGCGCTAGTAAAACTTGGAAGTCAGTGCTTATTTGCTTCCCTTTTATGTCTTCAAGTTGGTCTAGCAAATTCTCGCTAGTATCATACTTTTGAAAATATTCAGGATCATCAATGCCTGAAACAGTGATAGACTGCCCCCTTACATCAACTCTACTACTATCTCCAGATAATACGACCACATTCTGTTGTCTCAGATGTTCCAGCATCTGATCATATCGATTACTCCATATTTCATGATTACCTGACACATAGTAAGTATGATTAAATTTTCCTAGCCCACTTAACAATTCTAGAGTTTTTCTGTCAGAAAGTTTATCATCAAAAATATCTCCACCTAATAAAATGACATCTGGACCTTCTTTCTCTAATGTTTCCAGGATTTGTATCTGATTTTTACCGTAATTTGATGAGTGTAAATCAGTAATTAGAGCAAGTCTGATTGGCTGAGATATTTTGGGACTGACAAGCCTGTAATGAGTTACTTGAAGCCGACTGTCAAAACCTAAAGCAAGAAAAATTAGGATACAAATAAAAACAAACCATCGTGGCTTAATATTTTTTAGTTTTTTCATTATTCGAACTATTTTACCAAATTTCTGTAACGAACAAACATTTTCAAAAGGTTACTCAATAATAATATCAAAATATTTTGTATCAACCTCTTTTGGAGCAACATAGCTAATACTTCGTTTGGCATTGAAAATATCAGATTCTTCCAATGAAGTAGAGAGTCCGCTCCATGGTTCTAATGCGATAAAGGGACTCTGATTTGTAGTTGACCAAATCACTAAATATGGAAAATCATCAAATGCAATCGAAAGTTTCTTCTGATGATTTTTTGATTTCAAGGTTACCTTTCGTGATGCTAATCGATCCAATGTTATGGCATCATGCTCAAACAGTTTATAGGACAAGTCCAAGGTTTTTTGTTTTTCCAAGAATGGCCGGCGGTCTCGCAGATCAAGTAAGCCAGTTTCTGGAAAACTTTTAGGTACTGTACAAGATTCTACTTTTTCAAATTCTAAATAATAGTCTTCATAACTCTCACCATCCAACAAGGGACAATTAAAACCTGGGTGACCTCCAATAAAGTAAGGTAGCTTTCTATGTCCCTCAAGGTTTTTCACCCGATATTCAGTTCGAATTGTATTGCCAAGTAGTGAGTAGTTAATGGAAAGTTCAAATTCAAAAGGGTAATTTTTGACAGTTTCCTCATTTGATGAAATAGAAAATTCCAAAGAGTTCTCTGTACTATTTACATTTTTGAACATCATTTTTCTCACAAGTCCATGCCTTGGAATTGTGCCTGTAAATGTCGGCCTTTCTGCAGGTTCATAGATAGCCCAATCATTTCGTAAACTTCCACAAATCGGAAATAGAACTGGTGCTTGACCGCTCCAATAGGTCGGATCACCTTGCCAAAGATATTCGATACCATCCTTGTCTTTAATAGAAGTAATTTGCCCGCCTAATTCAGAAAATTGTACTGTTAAGTTCTCATTTTTTAATTCGAGCATAAAAACTGCCTCCCTTATATGAAAACAAGGATGCTAACTTGAGCTAGGCATCCTTGTATTAGTTTTATTCAATAACCTGTGTTTCCGCTACTTTTTTATACCAATAAGCACTTTTCTTTGGATAACGTTCTTGGGTCTCAAAGTCAACATAGAACAAACCATATCGTTTCTCGTATCCATTTGACCAAGAAAATACATCCATCAAGGACCAGATGAAATAACCTTTAACGTTGGCACCATCTGAGATAGCATCTGAAATCACTTCTAAATGCTTTTTCACGTAGTCGATTCGACCATCGTCATAGACTGTACCATCTACAAACTCATCTTTATAGCCTAGGCCGTTTTCAGTGATGTAGATTTTCTTATAGTTTGGATAGTCATTTTTCACACGCATGATTTGATCATAAAGGCCTTGCGGATAGATAATCCAATCCCAGTCCGTTTTTGGAATATCAACTGGAGACTCTCTACGACCAACTCCCTTGATTTGATACTTAGAACTTCCCTTTTCCCCCTTACCATTATGGATAATTTCAGTCTCACCGTCATGAGCCCTCATCCAATCACTCATATAGTAATTGATGCCCAAGAAGTCGTTCAAATCTTTTGCGGCATCTAAGGCAGCGAAATCTTCATCACGAAGATCTAATTCCCCACCATTCACTTTCAGAATATGTCGAACACCTTCAAGCGTTTTTTCAGAATAGTAACCCAAGTATGTTGCATCTAGGATAAATTTATTATGAATAATATCTTCTAGTTCCGCTGCACGAACATCGTCAGGATTGCTTGGATCATAAGGATATTTCGTTGGCAATGCGTGTACAACACCAATTTCTCCACTATAACCAGCATCCTTGTAGAGCTTAACTGCCTTGGCATGTGAAACCATCATATTGTGGTGAGATTGGAATACCTTAGCTAAGTCATACTGAATCCCTGGTGGGAACTTCCCAACTAGATATTGCCCATCACCAATTGGACCGATTTCATTAAAGGTTGTCCAGTAATTAACTTCGGGGAATTCTTTGAAGCAAAACGCTGCGTAATTGACGAAGTGCTCAATATTTTCTCGATTTAGAAAGTCACCATTAGAATGTAGCGTTTCTGGTGTATCAAAATGGTGAAGCGTTACAAATGGTTCTACATGACGTTTATGGCATTCCGCAAATAATTTATGGTAATACTCTACTCCCTTTGGATTCACTTCTCCAAAGCCTGTTGGGAAGATACGAGACCACGCAATTGAAATCCGAATGCCATTCACACCAAACTGTTCACTTAGTTCTAAATCAACTGGATAACGATTATAAAAATCAGAAGCTGGTTCCGCAGTGTACCAGTAATTATCTTCTAGATACTTGTCCCACGCAACACGACCTTTTCCATCCGTCTGTGTAGCACCCTCTGCTTGATATGCAGCAGTTGCTCCACCAAATATAAAATCTTTCGGTAATGTTTTAACCATATGCCTACCTTCTTCTATCAAAAATAAATAAAGGGGTAGGAGTTGGAGATGATAACTCCCTCCCCTTTTGATTAAGAACCTGTATTCACAAGTGAAGTGCTTGTATATAAGAGATAGTTTTTCGCTAATCAAGGCGGTTTTTTGAGGGAATACTGACTGTATTTTGAAAAAAACTAACGATGAGTAGCTGAAAAACTAGCCTTAGATGGAAGTGCTGAACCGTGAATATAGGTTCTAAAACTGTTGTTTGACAAAGTCAAGAGCACCTTGACCATCACGTGTGAGTTTAATGTATTGAGCCCCTTCAGTTTTGGCGAGTTTAATGCCCAATGCATCGGTTTCTTGTTTTATATCATCATAGTTCGATGCTACTTGTGGTGCAAGGATGACTAATTGATACTCTGGCAAAATCTCACGGTGCGCCCCATAACTTCCTGCTGTAGCTGTAACTGGAACACCATATTCTTTTGCAGCTTTAGTTAGAGCGTTGGCAAGCAATCCGCTTGTACCACCCCCTGCACAAAGTACCAGAACGTTGGTTTGTTCAGAAATTTCGGTATCGACTGCAGCCTTTTCAAGAATAGCATCCGCTTTGGCGGTATTGAAATTAGCTGCTACTTTCTCTTTCAAGCTATTTTCAACTTTCCCTGATTGTTCTTCAGCAAGAATTTGCTCATCGTAAACTTTCAAGAATGGATAATAGATAAGTACATCGACAACTACCAACAAGATAGCTAGTGCGAAGGCTAGTGGAGCAAAGTTTGTTCCCATTACAATCCCCAATGGTCCTGGAGTTGTCCATGGCAAGTTAACGCTGAAACTGTTCATTTTTAGCGTATCAACAAAGAATTTGAAAATCCATACGTTAGCAATTGGAGCTAAGATGAATGGAACAAAGAATACTGGGTTGAGTACAAGTGGTGCACCGAACAAGATCGGTTCGTTTACACCAAAGAAAGTTGGAACAACTGAAGCACGTCCAATTGCTTTATTTCGTTTAGACTTAGTCAACCACATAAACATAAATGGCACAACCAAGGTAGCACCTGTACCACCCATTGTCACGATAAACATTTGAGTACCTGAAGTCAGGATTTTGTCCGCATGTTGACCCGCCTGTAGAAGCTGGAAGTTGGTTTCAATATTGGCATAAGTAATGGCTGCAATTGCTGGTTCCACAATAGATGGACCATGAATCCCTACAAACCAGAACAAAGCATAGGCACCAAAGATAATTGTAATACCAACATAACCATCTGCGGCTGTAAATAGAGGCTCAAATAATTTCAGAATCGCCTCAGCAACGTTTGTTCCAAGGAATTGACGTGTCACAAGATCAATTCCATACAAGACAAAGATAGACAATGCATATGGAATCACATCTTTAAATGCCTGGGATACGTTCGGTGGAACTTCGTCTGGCATACGAATGGTAACATTGTTTTTCACACAGACCTTATAGATATTAACCGTAATGAAGGCAGCTAGAAAGGCTGTCAAAAGTCCCTTAGTTCCCATGTAACCATTGGCAAATCCACCTTCAATACCATCAGAAGCCAGTAATAAGAAGCCTGAAATTGAAGCAATCATGGTTGAAATGAAGTTGATTTGATTGGTTTTTGGCAATTGACGGTTAAACGCATCTGTCAAAGATTTTGCGGTCGTTCCTGCAACTAGGACAGCTACAATACCCATTGTATAACCGTAAGGTTTCATGATAGCCGCAACTGCTTCATCAGACCAAGTAAAACCAAAGATATTAGGAACAAATGCCACCAATAGGAAGATACTTGAGAACAAGATAACTGGCATGGCAGCGATAAAACCATCACGGATAGCCCTTAAATAAGGGTTTCTCGAAATCTTTTCAAAGAAAGGCTTCCCTTTCTCAATGAATTCAATCAATTTATTCATTACTTATCACCTCGTTTGTACAGTTCAATCATATGACTCATCATATCTTTCAATAATAATGTCGTCATGAGATGGTCTTGACCATGCATGAGCGTCACACTAAAGGCTAAATCCTCACCAGCCGCTTCTTTCTGCAACAAACTTGTCTGAGCATGGTGGGCTTCAACAATACAAGCATTGGCAGCTTCAACTAGTTCTTCTGCTTTTGCATAGTCGCCTTTTTGAGCAGCAGCCAGTGCCTCCATCAAACGAGAACGTGCATCACCAGCGAATGCAACAATCTCAAAACCTAATAACGTAATTTCTTCTCTGTTCATAATATGAACCTCCTATTTTTTATGTACTCAATGGAAATACCATTCAGACTAGGCGACGAAAACGTAGATAGAACTAAAGTTCATCAAGTTGAGGCAACAACGTCTGAATTGGATTTACGAAGAGTATGATTTACAATAACCGTTGAATATGTAACACAATATAGAACCTTTCACTATCATTTACTGGCTCATCAACCAATGATGTAATCATCTCAAAAATCTGACTTCCAACCTGATGGGCTCTTGGATTCTGGAGCTTGATGTACTGTTCCAAACTAGCAATCGATTCATTTGACTGATGGGATCTATCTAAGTAATTCAGAAAATAGGACAAATGAATCATAAAGCGATCATAAAAATTGCTATTTTCTTTTGAGCGTCTAATCCCATTATCTATCAAAATTTGTTCAACCTCAGCAATAATTTTCTTACTGATGTCATGTTCTTCACTTGTGGGATGAATTGTTTCACCTTTTGCATTAATTAAGTGAAGTGCAATTTTACCAATCTCATCATTTGGAAAATCATTTAGCAACTTTTCACGAAACATAGCTAAGGCTTCACGCGCCATTTTATATTCCAATGGATATTCGGATGAAATATTGGGTAGTCTACTTTCTTGATAGGTATTCTTTAAAACCGCCTGATATGCACAATAGATATGATCTGTCAGTGTCACATATAGATATTCTTGTACAGGATAATGATAAGTTTCTACCAGATGATTAATAACCGTGTAGGTTGCCGAAATAAAATCTAAGGGAATATCTTTTAATAAGGTTAGAAAATTTTCTTTGGCTTCATCATTTTTTAGCGAAAAGATATTTTCTATCTTGTCCTTAACAATTAAATCCCCTTTCTTCTTTTGAAAGGTTATACCTAATCCCATCACGACTGCCTGTTCCCCATGTTCATTTTTCACCAGTGCAGCGTTATTATTTAGTGACTGTATAATCCTAAACATGTATCCCTCCTATATTTTTAAGCAAAAAAAGACTACAAACAAACCGAGAATATCCCACTCTCAAATCCATTTGTAGTCTTGCCTAATCGAATTAGTTACAATCCACTCTATTCTTACTGATGAGATTATTATAGCATATTCTCAGAAAATGTAAACCCTTTCTTTTAAGAAAATGGTTATTTTTCAATTATTTTTCTAGCCAAGAAGTTGCTGTTTGAGACAAGACTGCATCAAGTCCCTCAATATTTTCACGACCAACAGTACGTAACCATTCACGTGCAGCTTCTTCACCCTGTTCAATATAGACTGGCACAACACCCGCCCACGTCGCACGACCGCAGAGAACACCGTTAAATTTAGCACCTGCAGCATGTGCAAACACTAGTGTATCTTGGAAAAGCTTAGCAGAAACACCTGCACTTAGATAAATGTATGGCAAATGAGTTGATGCTTCTTGCTGACGGAAATATTCAGCTGCTTCTTCTTTTGTATAGACGACTTCCCCTGTTCCAAAGCCTTCTACAAAATTCATGTTCACAGGTACTTCTACCTTGAGAACATCCACTCCAAAGCGTTCATCCGAAAATACTTTCATAGCCTCATTTACTTTTCGAGGTTTGACTTTTGCAAATTCCACACTGGCATTGTCTTCAATCGTTTCATCATAGCTCAAAATTTCTAAGAAGAATGGTAAACCTTCAGCCTGACATTCTGAACCCAATCGTTCAATATAGGCATGTTTTTGAAGGTTGACATATTGGTCTCCATCAACATCATAATAGAGTAAGAACTTGATAGCATCTGCCCCTTCTTCTTTTAGTCGTTTTACAGACCACTCTACTAGGCAATCTGGTAAGCGACTAGTAGAGCTGGTATCATAGCCAGTTTTTTCATAAGCTAGGAGCAAACCGCACTGTTCGTCACGGGCGCGTGATGCTGGCAAACCAAATTCAGGATCTAACAGAATTGAGGAAGAAAACTGTGTTAATTCTTCTGAAACTAGTTTCTTTAGTTCTTCCATCTGCTCCACAGTAGGCTCTTCTGTCTGATATTTTGCCATCATTTTTTTCAGGGCTCCACGTTGATCAAAAGCTAAAGCTGAAATAATACCTGCTTCATTGCTTACTTTTTCCATGTATTTTCTTTTGTCTGCTGTTACTACCATATTATACCTCTTCGACTTCGATTTGAGAATACAACGATTCTGCATTTTCTAAATTGACGTAACCCGTCTGTTCTTCCTGGGCATTTAACATGCCTAAAACATTAGCATTTTTTAATAATTCTGCTTCAGGTAAAGCATGTACCAAACCTGCTGCAATACCTGCAACAGTTGAATCTCCTGATCCTACTGGATTGACGACTTTTATTTTTGGAATTCTGACACGATAGAACTTGTCATTGTGCTTGGCAAAAGCCCCCTGTGCTCCTAATGAGACGACTATCCAATCAATTCCTTGGAAAAGTTGACCAGACAAAACTGATTTCAACTCTTGAATATCATCAGTAACTTCTTTACCAATCAGTTGTGATAACTCCTCTGTATTCGGCTTAATAACTGTCGGCTTCTGCTGACTTTCTAAAACGTTTTTCAGCGCCTCACCAGAACAATCCAGAACAACAGCTACACCGTATTTTTTACAAAGTTCTACAATCTCAACATAATAATTGCTAGCAAGTCCCTTAGGCAAACTTCCTGAAATAACAACTACATCTACATTGTTCAGGACGATTTCAAGGTGTTCGATAAAATTCAAGGCTTCATGTTCTTGAATAGTTGGGCCTTGTTCTAAAATCTCCGTCTGTTTGCCATCATGAAGAACCGCAATACAGTTACGTGTTTCGCTCCCAATTTCCACAAAGGAGTTTTTAACATCATTTCGAGTGAGTTGTTTCTTGACATAGCTTCCAATCTCACCGCCAATAAAACCTGTTGCTACAACATCTTCACCAATTTGTTTCAAAACTCGTGTGACATTGAGCCCCTTGCCTCCAGCTGTTTTTTGAACTTTTTCTACTCGATTGACCGTATCCAAATGAAAGGTATCCAATTGATAGGCAATATCAACTGACGGATTTAAAGTGATTGTCAAAATCATGTGAGCCTCCTAGTCGTGGTATTCTCCACGATCCCACTTTTCAAGAAATTCAGTAAAGAACTCTGGATTAGCCTGCTCTTGATTGAGCGTTTCAACTGCAGCAATCTTTTCAATCAAACGTTTGTTTGCTTCAGTTGGTTTATATTCTGCTTTAATGAAGGCTTCAATGATATCGCACATGAGCAACTCACCTGTAATCTTTCCTCCAAAACCAATGACGTTGGCATTTAACTCTTCTTTTGCATAGAGTGCAGAGGTCATATCACGAACCAGGGCTGATCGAACACCAGGAACCTTGTTTACAGCATTGTTGATTCCAACACCTGTTCCACAAATACAAATTCCCAAATCTGCTTGTCCGCTTGCAACAGCTTCACCAACTTTTTTACCAAAGATTGGGTAATGAGTACGAACATTGTCATAAGTCCCAAAGTCCAATACTTCATATCCTTGATTTTTCAAATAATCTACCACAGCGATTTTTTCATAGGTTACAATGTGGTCACAACCGATTGCAATTTTCATCTCTTATTCTCCTTTGTTTACAACAATTAGCACATTTTATTTAGCATATCGACACGAATTTGGTGACGGCCACCATCATACTCACCTTCAACAAATCCTTTAACGATATTTTTAGCAATTCCTTCTCCTACAATCTCACTACCGATTGTAATAATACGCGAATTGTTATGTCCTCTTGTCATATAGGCAGAACGTTCGTCTGAAACTTCTGCAGCGATCATGCCTTTGACTTTAGTTGCGGTCATAAATGGACCAACACCATAAGCATCAATCACAATGCCAAGATTTCCTTCCTCTTGATTAACTTCTGCAACTACTGCCAAAGTTGTATCAACAAAATCACTTCCATCACTGACATCTTTAAAGTCATATGATTTTTCTAGCAAATAATCTTTAATAACGTCTTTTAGTTTTGAACCCGCTGGATCAGCACCGATAATGATTGTCATAACCTATCTCCTAACAAAAATAGAAAGTTGTAGCCATATTTGGCAGAAAATCTTTGTTTTGCAAAACTTAGAAAAAGCGTTTTCGCTTTTTTATGTTTAAATTATACAACTAAACAAACATAAAGTCAACATATTTTGTTTTATTTTTGTTTATTTTTTTCGTATGCAAACAAAAAACCAACATTTCACTGTTGATTTTGATAACTTTATGATTTTGTAGTGATAATTTCGATGCGCTTACGTAATAATTGGTAATTTTCATCCTTTGCATTCATATCTGTTACTAGTGCAGTTACATCATTCAAATCACAAAAGGAAGTAAAATCATCTTTTCCAATTTTTGAGGCATCCAGCAGTAGATATTTTTCTAAAGAATGTTTAATGGCAATATTTTGCGTATAGGCTTCAGCTAGAGTAGAGGTCATGACATCAGTTCCCTTAAGTCCGTTACCTGAAAAGAAAATTTTGCTGAATCGCATTTTTTCTAAACTTGTATTGGTAATTTCTCCTACAAAAGATTCTGTCACTTGGCGATATTCTCCTCCCAAGAGAAAGACTTGAAAATCCTCAGTCTTCTTTTGTGATAGGATGGTAAAAACAGGCATACAGTTTGTGATGACTGTTAGGCGAGGATTTTTAATGGCCTCAGCCAGAAAGGCCACTGTTGTTCCTGGACCTAAAAATACCGTGTCTCCATCTTCTATCAGCTGTGCAGCCCTTTCCGCTATCTCTTGCTTGGCTTCCTTATTCTGAATGTGTTTCTCAGAATGGGAATATTCCCGATATTGAAAAGCCTTATTACTTCTAGCACCGCCGTGAATTTTTGTTAAGACACCTTGCTCTTCCAGTTCAATAAAATCACGTCGCACAGTCATATCAGTAACATTTAGCAATTCTACTATCTCAGAAATTCGAACTGTGCCTTTTTTGTTTACCAATCGTGTAATTTCTTCTAGTCGTTCTCGTTTATTCATGTTTAATCCTTTGTTGTTTTTTTACATTATATCAAAAATAAACAAGAATATGTTGGAATTTTGAACATTTATTACAATTTGAATAGAGACTTAACCTTTTTAAAAATCCGTTATTCTATTATGTAGTAAAGGTACTATTTCACCAAATTCCTTTTTTATTAATATTATAGAGGTAATTAATCTCTAGCAAATTATGTCCGACTGCAATTCATTATAACTTATAATATCAAATGGGAACTCTACAAAGTTAGACCTTATTATTTTATTTGTAAGGAAATATGATTTTAAACAATAAAAGAACTCTACCTTTTTAGATAAATATATCATTTGGATATTGAAGTTAAGCCCTGTCATCATTTCGATGGCAAGGCTTTTTTATATTTGGTACACTAACTTCTTATCTATATTTTGGTGGAGCTGAAGTTGACATCTACAAAGTTTAATGTTAAAATTCATTCAAAAATATATTTGAATGAGGTATTTTATGATTCAAAATGTTGTTACTTCAATAATCCTTTATTCTGGGACAGCCGTAGACTTACTTATTATCCTAATGTTATTTTTTGCCAAAAGAAAAAGCAGAAAAGACATCATTAACATCTATTTAGGACAATTTCTAGGCTCCGTTAGTCTAATATTGCTAAGTTTACTTTTTGCATTTGTCTTAGATTATATTCCTAGTAAAGAGATTTTAGGTTTGCTCGGTTTGATTCCAATTTTCCTAGGCCTCAAAGTTTTGCTTTTAGGAGATTCTGATGGAGAAGCTCTTGCCAGAGAAGGTTTGAGCAAAGATAATAAAAACCTGATTTTTCTAGTCGCTATGATTACTTTTGCAAGTTGTGGTGCTGATAATATTGGTGTCTTTGTCCCATATTTTACTACCTTAAATTTAGCGAATTTGATAGTTGCTTTACTTACCTTTCTAGTCATGATTTATCTCTTGGTTTTTTCTGCCCAAAAATTGGCACAAGTCCCTTCTGTTGGAGAAACTTTGGAAAAATATAGCAGATGGTTTATTGCCGTTGTTTATTTAGGATTGGGGATATATATCCTGATTGAAAACAACAGTTTTGACATGCTATGGACTGTGTTAGGCTAGGAGAAAATATTTTGAAAAAAGATAGTATCTGCCATGTGAATGTTATAAATCAAAAAAATGTTACAACCGCAACGAACTACCTTGAAAAGGAAAAAGTCCAAAAATCACTTCGCATTTTATCAAAGTTTACCGATAATAAACAGATAAATATCATCTTTTATCTCCTTGCCGTTGAAGAACTCTGTGTCTGCGATATAGCCTGTTTACTAAATCTCAGTATGGCATCTGCCTCCCACCATCTTCGTAAACTAGCCAATCAAAACATCTTGGACACTAGAAGAGAGGGGAAAATTATATATTATTTTATAAAAGACGAGGAAATCAGAGATTTTTTTAATCAACTAGGATAACAACTATTTTTACTACTTTTCCATGTTTATAGGGCTTATCTATGAAATTTTTTGATGAAAATTACTCACAAGAAATACCTACTCGTATCAAATGTTTAAGAAAAAAGTATAATTTAAAGCAAAGTGACCTAGGAAATGCAGGTCAAGTGAGCCAAGTTGAAAAGGGAAAGCGACAAGTTACCGCTTCAATATTGCTTTATTACTCTTGATAAATCACAATTTAGTGGTAACATCCGTATGTGCTTATTTTAGAATAAGTAATGAAGAATTCATCAATTCACAAACATACACTTCGTAACTGTATCTGAGAGGAATATCTTAACCTTCCCCCTCCCCATCCGCTGGCACAAGTTTAAAGTCTATTTTCTTGAAATTTTCATGAAAATGGTTTAAAATAGCTAACTGGAGGAAAAAACATGTCTAAAAAGTTTTTAGCCGAATTTATCGGTACATTTATGTTAGTCTTTATCGGGACTGGCGCTGTTGTTTTTGGTAATGGGGTAGATGGTCTTGGTCATCTTGGAATTGCATTTGCCTTTGGTCTTTCTATTGTAGCAGCCGCTTACAGTATCGGTACTGTTTCAGGTGCACATTTGAACCCTGCTGTTTCATTGGCTATGTTCATCAACAAGCGTTTGAATGCACAAGAATTTGCTACTTACGTGGCTGCACAAGTTTTGGGAGCAATCCTTGCCTCATCAACCTTGAGTTTCTTCTTGTCAAATGCTGGACTTTCAACAGCAAGTTTAGGAGAAAATGGATTTACAACTGTAAATGCCGCAGGTGCTTTCTTGTTTGAAACAATTGCAACCTTTATCTTTGTTTTGGTTATCGTTACAATAACTTCAGCAAGCAAGGGCAACGGAAAAATTGCAGGTCTTGTTATCGGCTTGACTTTAACTTTGCTCATCATCTTGGGCTTGAACGTGACAGGTCTTTCAGTTAACCCAGCACGTAGCTTGGCGCCAGCTCTTTTTGTAGGTGGAACTGCCCTTAGCCAAGTTTGGGTCTTTATCCTTGCTCCGCTAGTTGGTGCTGCTCTTGCTGCGCTTGTAGGTCAACATTTATTGGAAACTGAAAAATAAGTTCAACGTCATTTGGGACGTTAACAAAAACAGAAAACTTCGCTCATCTGGGCGAAGTTTTTTGATTTATGATTTCTATAAAACGATAGGTAAATTGGGCCGTCATTCCCCAGATATTTTCTGGTAGATTTTCATAAAATGGGACGGAGCGTTTATGATGACTGAAAGGATAGTCAACCCCACCTCTCAAACGTTCAAAGGGAAAGTCACAATCTGGGACAATCTGTGAATCCAGTTGATAATAGACAGGGGCCGTTTTCAGCAAGGTTTCTAGTGGAACTGTAAAGAATCGAGCTACTTCGTCATTGGGTTGAAGGGTCTGCCAATCCAGGTGAAGTCGACCGACAAAACAGCGAATCGTCGAGCGACCGAAAACGAGATAATCGATTTCTCCCAGCAACTCAACTTGTTCCTGTTGAATGTCAAGTTCTTCGATAACCTCACGAATGGCTGCTTCCTCTGCTGTCTCGCCTTCATCAATTCCGCCACCTGGAAAGGAAACTTCTCCCGGTTGAGAAATGGACTCGCTCCGAATCTCATATAAGACCTGCCACTGATTGTCTGACCAGACTAAGGGCAAGAAGACTGCATAAGAACGTTTTTCACCCAATGGCTGGGGCTGATAGTCTTTCAATAATGCCTGCAATTGATCAGTCATGGCAACTCCTTACTAACTAGTGATTTATGTTTATTTTAACGAATTTTGTGGCATCTGGCAAGAACTTTGTCTAGATAAAAAACTGAGAAGTTTCCTTCTCAGTCTAGTCGTTTATTTCCCTTTTAACATGCCCATAATGCCACGAGTTACCACGCGCCCAACTTCCCGTCCGACCTGACTCATCAGGTTCTTGGTAAAACGATCCATCATGGAATCTGTTTTGCGACTGGCTGATTGGCTGGCTTTTTGAGTCGCCTTAGCCGCTTCTTTCTGGGCTTTCTCTTCCATTTTCGCGGCTGCCTTAGCTTCTTTTTCTGCCTGTTTTTCCGCCTCGGCCCGCTCTGCTTTTTTGATGAGTTCGGCTTCTTTAGCCTCTGTCATGGCTAAAATCTGCTCATGGGCTGACTCACGATTGACCACGTCAGCATATTTTTCCATCAAAGGAGAATTATTGATAACTGATAAGAGGGCGCTTGGCTCCACCGTTCCCAGCATACTCTTTGGAGGATAAATCAATACTCGATCCGCAAAGCTTGGTGTCCCGTCAGCTTGCAGAGTAGACACAACCGCTTCACCTACCTGCAATTCCTGAATGACCTTGGCCAAATCCTCATCACCTTCTTGACGGAAGGTTTCGGCAACAGTCGCGACTGTCTTGAGCTCTTTTGGTGTAAAGGCGCGAAGACCATGCTGGATACGATTTCCTAACTGGGCTGCCACGCTATCAGGAATATCCGTCGGATTCTGCGTTACAAAGAAGACACCTACACCTTTTGAACGAATCAAACGGACAATCAATTCAATCTTTTCAAGAAGAACTTTTGGAGCATCTTTGAAGAGAACATGAGCCTCGTCAAAGAAGAAGACCATCTTAGGCTTGTCCAAATCACCCACCTCAGGTAACACTTCATAGAGTTCTGACAAAAGGCTGAGCAGGACTGTCGAATAAAGAGTTGGTTGATTGAACAGCTCAGTAGCTTGAAGGACGTTAATAACACCACGACCATCTTCTGCTGTACGCATCAAATCAGCAATGTCAAGACTTGGCTCACCGAAGAAAATCTTACCACCTTGTTGCTCCAAAACAACCAGACTACGCAAGATGGCTCCAACCGAACGAGCTGGAATATTTCCATAATACTGGCTCAGCTCTGCCGCATTTTCAGCCACAAAATTGAGCATAGCCCGCAGGTCCATCAAATCAATCAAGAGAAGCCCACGCTCATCTGCTACACTAAATACGATATTTAGTATAGATTCTTGAGTGTCATTCAAGCCAAGCAAGCGCGTCAATAAGACAGGTCCCAGCTCTGAAATGGTCATGCGGACAGGCGTCCCATTTTCCCCCAAGACATCCCACAACTCAACTGGATAACCGACTGGGCTATAGTCAAGATAGCGAGTCCTCTCTAGACGACTAGGATCAATCTCCTTGGTATTGGCCGCAACCAAACTATTCAAATCACCCTTGATGTCCGACAGAAAGACAGGAATGCCCGCATCACTCAACTGCTCCGCCAAGACCTTTAATGTCACTGTCTTACCCGTACCCGTAGCACCTGCGATAATTCCATGACGATTGAGCCGCTTGAGCTGCATCTCCGCTCGACTGCTTCCATAGCCAATAGCAATAACATCTGACATATTCTAGCCTCATTTCCGATTTTTCTATCCTTATTGTAGCATAACTTTTAGGAAAATAGCAGAGCAGACAACCTAGCTTCTACCATAAAATGAACAATATAGATTGGCGGACTTGACATGATTTTCAGACAAACAAAGGTCATCTGTAAATTGAGAACGGTTACTTGACATTTTTACCGAAAAACACTTACATTTTCAATCATTTTCTGTTATACTCTCTTATTGTGAGAACATTCTCAAATACGTTTTAAAATACAAAGGGGATTATTATGGCAGCACAACAAGATTCGCTGATTTATAATATCGATAAAAGTATCAAGAAAAAAGCAGACTTGATCGAAAGCAACTACTTTGCCTATGCTATTCGTGCAATCATGGCTAGTGTCTATCTAGCAATCGGACTGGCTATCTCTGTTTATACGGCTGACAAGCTCAATCATATCGTTCCAGATTTAGGAAAATTCAGTTACGCTTTGATGTTTGGCTGGTGCTTGGTCATGATTTTGTATATGAACGCTGAGCTTGGTACTTCAAACATGATGTATATGACTTCTGCCATTCACCGCAAGGTTATCCCAACTAAGACTGCTTTGAAAATCTTGGCAACATGTATTTTCTTCAACTTTGTCGGTGCGGTTATCGTCTGCTACCTCTTGTCTTTGACCTTACCATACCAACATATTGATCCACATAGCTACTTGTTAGAAGCAACCGTTGCTAAATTGGCTAAGACACCATTGACACAGTTTGTAGAAGGTATCTTTGCCAATATCGTTGTAAACATTGCTGTGTTTGTTACCATGCGTATGAAAGACGATGCTGGTCGTGTTATCTCATTGATCTTCATCATCTTTATCTTCGCTTTCCTTGGCTTTGAGCACGTTATCGCAAACTTCTCTACCTTCTCACTCGCCTTCTTCTCAAACGGTGGTCCAGTCGAAGGAATGAATGTATTGAGTGTATTAAGCAACTTCCTATTCTCAGGACTCGGAAACTACGTTGGTGGTGGTCTCTTGATCGGTCTTCTTTATAGCTGGTTGAGTGATAAATCAAAACTTTACGTTGACTAATATGAATTCTTACGGTTGGAAATCCAACCGTATTTTTTTTATTTTATCTTGTATATCTACTTGACAATTTATTTTTGTAGGTGTATATTTAATATATAACAAAATTTGATATATACGACTGAACACTATATATCAAAACCGAACCTAACTAACAACAAAGGAAAGGAGCGTCCTATGCATTTTCCAGTCCCCGCAGTGCTGACAGAATTTCTTATCCTGGCTATTTTGGAATCCGATGATTCTTATGGCTATGAAATCTGTCAGACCATCAAACTGATTGCCAATATCAAGGAGTCAGCCCTCTATCCCATCCTAAAACGATTGGAGCAAAATGACTTTTTGACTACTTATTCCCAAGAATATCAGGGTCGTATGCGCAAGTATTATAGCCTAACTCAGTTAGGTCACGAAGAATTGGTTCGACTCAAAGATGACTGGGATACCTATACAAACACGATAAACGGCATCATAGAAGGGAGCGTCCGCCATGACAAGAACTGAATACATGGAGCAGTTAGAAAAATATCTCAAAAAACTGCCCCACAAGGAATACTTCGAAGCCATCAACTTCTTTAATGAATACTTTGACGAGGCTGGACCAGAACGGGAAGCAGACATTATCGAAGAACTAGGCTCACCAAAAGAAGCTGCCAGCGAACTCATTAACAACATGCTCAACAAGCAAATCCAGGAGGAGAAGGATCAGCAAGAACCTATCCAACTCAACTGGAAACTCTGGGTTGGTCTGGGAGCCTTAAGTATGACAGGTCTCTTCTCTTTCTTCCTACTCTTTATCATGGGAGAGTTTATTGGAGTCATTCCTCTGTTTGCGACCCTTATCCTAGGCGCCTTTTTCCTCGGTCGCTACTTCCGTAATTTTAGCCAAACGAAACGAACGCTCTGGTTGGCTATCCTAGCTGTCATTTCCCTGCCTATCGCCATTCCACTTTTGCTCATTCTCCTAGCTAGTCTATTGGGATTGGTGGCGCTCATCTTGGCCCTCATTGTCGGTGCCTTTGTTTTGGGTGTCGGACTTCTCACCAGCGGTGGCTATCTGATTTGGGAAGCCTTTAGCCTTATGTCAGAAGGATTCAATATCTTCCTAATGGGGTTTGGCTCAGGTTTATCTTTGATTGGCGGAGCTATTCTCATCTACATCTTGACTGGATTTTTTGCCTACTGGTCTTGGCGCTTGGTCAAGGCTTGCTTCAAATGGATCTTGAAACGAGGTAAACGAGCATGAAAAAGAAACTAACCCTGGCCCTTATTATCGGCTTTGTCAGCCTGATTGCTGGCTTGATTCTAGCAGGCATTGGATTTTTCACAGGTGGAATGACTCGGCTGGAAGAGGTGGCTGCTCCAACGGAAGTCCATAAGACCTTCACAGATTTGAATACCATTAAAATTGATTTTATCCCCCATAGCGTCTACATCAAAGAGTCTAGTGATAACAACTATCATGTGACCTATGCCAACTCCGACAACAATATCCAAAAACCTCTAAAACTCAGTGAGAAAGACGGCGTCTTAACCCTCTCTGCACAGGAACTAAAATTTGCCATTGAGGGAATCATGCAGTATCTGGGAGAAAGGTTGGCTCAACGAGATGTTGATGTTAACTATGTCACCATTGAAATTCCAAAGGGAGAAACCTTAAATAAATTAGAGGGTTATACACTAAATCTCTATAGCAATAGTACATTAGAACTGGAAGATGTCCATATCAAAGAAATCAACATTACAGGAAGCATCTACATGAATGGAAGTCAAATTGACAGCGGCCATATCCAGACCAATTCTTTCAATTCATTTGAATCTACCCTTAAAAACCTTGAAATATCAGGCTCAGATGCAATGATTAACCTTTCTGGAGTAACTCTGGAAAATGTAAAAATTGAAGATTATTATGACCTGTCTGCTATAGAGGCCACTTTCAAAGGAAATAACATTCTTACTCCTTCGAAGACCAACTCCTACAATCACACTCGATTGGACTTGACCGAGCAAAGCCTACAAGACATCAATCTCGCTATTAGCACCCAGTTTGATCTAATGGCACTAGCTCAAAATCAAGGCTACTACGCAGAAAATGAGAAAGAGCTAGAAGGAATGATGGGGGACCTGACCCATCTCGAAAAGCAATTTGAAACCATGGGTATTCACACTAGAGGAGTCTATGAAAAACTTTCTGTCAAAAAAGAAGACCGGAAACAAAGTTTGACCCTGGAAAACAAAAGCAGTAAAAATAGCCTGACCATTGATGCCGTCAATGCAACCATAGCTTTCGAAGAATCAAAATAAATTAAGAAAACCAACTGTTCACATGGAGCAGTTGGTTTTCTAATTATTCATTATTCTGATTATAAATCAAGAGACCTAGTCCCATAAATCCTACTAAGAAGAGGCTCAGTATCCAAACTTGATGACTACTATTTCCAATCATAGAAATGGTTTGACGAAGACCTGAAACAGAATAGGTCATTGGAAGATAGGGCTGAATGACTTGGAAGAAGCGTGGGCTGAGTTCAATTGGGTAGGTCCCTGCACTCGAGCCAAGCTGTAGTAACAAGATAATTAAACTGGCAAAGGAACCGAACCGATTGTTCCAACCCACCAGGGCTGTAACGAGGGCCATGAAGGTCCAAGAAGCTAAGAGGATTAATCCCAAGGTTGCCATTGGATGAGCCTGTTCGATTCCAATCAAGCGAAGAACACCGTACAAAATCACTGCTGCTAGACTGGCAATAATACCATTAAGCAAGAGTTTTCCTTTGGCCCAGTCCCAACGATTCTTGTAGGAGCGATTATCAATGTGTTTGACAAAAATAACATTGGCAGATAAGGCTGCAACCATTAGGGCAACAGACACCATGTAAGGAGCCATGCCGACTCCGTTGGTCTTCACATCATCTTGGTCACTGTGTTCCAAGGTGACTGGTTGAGAAACTGCTTGTGCATTTTTGTCTTCTACAGATACGACTGATAGTTGTTGACTGGCTGAGCTGAGTGAATTCGTTAGGGTCTCACTACCTGTACGAAGACTGGAAATCCCACTTGTAAGGGTTTGTCCGCCACTGGCCAATTGATCTGCACCTGCAATTAATTGCTGACTACCAGAAGCCAGTTGTCCTGAACCACTGACAAGCTGATTGGAGTTGGAGGCCAATGTTGCCAATCCTGATGTTAACTGGCCACCTCCTGATTGGATACTACTGTTGTTTACAACCAACTGAGCTCCACCCTCTGCTAATTGGGCAACACCTGCGGTATAGGCCGTTACTCCTGACATGAGCTGACTTGCTCCATTTGATAATTGCGTTTGAAGTTGACTCACACCACTCGTCAAGGCTTGAGTTCCTGGTAGAACTTGTTGGTTCAAGGCGGTATTGACCTGACTCAAACCACTTGATAGGTTTTCAATGGCTGTTGTGGCACCTGGCAATGCTTGATTGGCAGCCGTGTTGATCTGACCGACAGCTGATTGTAGCTGGCTCATTTGTGTAGCCATGCCAGAAAGGCTTTGTAGGCTAGATAAGGCTTGACTGAGTTGAGACAATTGACCCAGAATCGTTTGGGCTACTGTCACTGTTGTCGAAGGTGAATTTTGGAGAGCTCCAACCAATTCAGCTTGCTGATCAGCTGTCAAGTTTTGATAGGTAGCTGTTGCTTGCAAGGCTTCAATGCTGGCTGTTTTATCAGCTTGGGCTGCTGTCAACAAGCCTTGAGCCTGAGCCCCCATCTCCGTCAAGAGATTGGATAAACTGCTTGTATCTACTGTAAGTCCTCCGATACTTGATAGGCTATCGTTTAATTGATTGATGGCCGCCTGCAACTGAGGAAGTCCAGTCAAGAGTGCTTGTATCTGACTAGACTGTTCAGCAGACAAACTGGTTGAACTAGCGAGTTGCTCCAAGCCTGCCTGCAATTGATTGGCCCCTGTTACCAATTGTTCAACCTGACTTGCTCCTGATTGCAATTGTCCCACTCCAGCGATGAGCTGAGAGGAATTGGCATTTAATTGCTCCGCACCTGAAGCAAGACTTGCTACCCCATTTGTGTAGGTCGTTAAGCCACTGGACAGTGTTTGACTGCCTATCGCAGCCTGATTAACTCCATCTGTGTAAGACACTACTCCGGTGGCCAATTGATTTGCTCCTGTCACGAGTGCTTGACCCGAAGTCGTTAAAGTAGTCAGCCCATTTGAGAGTGTTTGACTGCCTGATTCCAATTGACTAGCACCATTTGTTAATTGTTGGCTACCATCTGCCGCCTCGACCATGCCGTTTTGAATTTCTCTCATACTGTCAAATACAGCAGTTGTGTATGTTTCGGTAATCGTCTCTGAAACAGATGTCTTTAATTTCTCCATAGCTGATTCGCCCATCTTAGAAGCAACAAAGCTATGACCTTTGGAGGTTTGATAAGAAATCGTTAGTGGTTCAGGCTGATCCGTCAAGAGACTAGATGCTTTTTCCGATAAATCTTCTGGTAGAGTGATGACCATATAATAGTCCCCTTCTTCCAAACCTTTTTCCGCATCCTTTTCTGATACAAAGTGGAAATCCAGACTTTGGCTCTCTTTCATATTATCCACCATATCATCACCAATGGTGAGGGTTTTATCTTGAAAGCTCGCCGATTGGTCTTGATTGACAACTGCTACAGGCAGCTGGTCTAGTCGACCGTAAGGGTCCCACATTGAGGTTAGGAAACTAATGTTATATAAGGCTGGGACACAGGCAACACCGAGAATGGTAACCAGAGTCATTGGTTTTTTGAAAATATTTTTTACTTTTTGTAACATAAGCAACTCCTTTAGACATACTGTCCAAAAACTGATAAAATACATTATACAAGTATCATTTTCAAAATCAAGTCAGAAGAACTGTTTTTAGACACTGTGTCTAAAAATGTTCAAAAGGAGAAAATATGGGGACAGATAATCGAAAAGAACGGACACGTCAGGCAATTTTAGAAGCAATGGTAACCTGCCTGGAGTCACAAGGATTTAATGACATTACAACAACACACCTAGCCCAGACTGCTGGTATCAGTCGTTCCAGTTTTTATACCCACTATAAGGATAAATATGAATTGATTGACTCCTATCAACAGGGACTTTTTCACAAACTAGAGGCTATATTTGACCGTTATGATGGCAATCGCCAATCACTTTTCTTAGAAATCTTTGACTTACTTTACCGCGAAAAATTACTTTCAGCCCTATTAACTCACAATGGCACACAAGAAATCCAAAATTTCTTGATTAACAAAGTCAGATTGCTGGTCGCAAATGATTTGGCTGAGCGTTTGGGGAAAGAAGATCTATCACCACTTGAAAAAGAATACCGTAGTATTTATTTTTCACATGCCTTCTTCGGTATCATGCAGGTATGGATAAAAAATGGGAAGCAAGAATCACCTCAATTCATGACGGATTTTCTAATCAAAATGTTACCGTAATCATTATTTTCTGCCTTCACAACTTAAGAAATATGGTATAATAGCTATATCGTGCAAACGTTTTCTTAAAAGGAGATAATGAAATGATTCAGGCAGAGCATCTATCAAAAACCTATTCTATCGTTAATAAGGAAGTGGGACTCAAAGGCTCGATAAAGGCTTTTTTCAAGCCCAAGAAAAAGGCCATTCCTGCTGTTCAAGACATTTCCTTACAAGTGAGAAGAGGAGAAATTATCGGCTATATCGGCTCCAATGGTTCCGGTAAGTCGACCACCATTAAAATGCTGACAGGTGTTCTCTATCCAGACCAGGGTTCCGTCCGCATCAATGGGCTCAACCCTCAAGAAAACCGTAAAGCTGTCAACAAGCAAATCGGCGTTCTCTTTGGGCAAAAATCCCATCTGGACTGGAACTTGCCTGTGCAAGAATCTTTTATCCTTCACGCAAAAATATATGATGTTCCAGACAAGGTATTCAAAGAGCGATTGACTGTCTTGATCGAGCTATTGGACTTGGCAGACATCATGAAGCAACCGATTCGTAATCTGTCACTCGGCCAACGGGTTCGCTGTGAATTTGCGGCTATCTTTATCCACCAGCCTGCCGTTGTCTTTTTGGACGAGCCGACCATCGGCTTGGATGCCAGCGTCAAGGAGACCATTCGCTCCTTCATCCGATATATGAATCAAGAATACCAGACCACCTTTTTGATTACTTCCCATGATATGAAGGACATCGAGAGCCTCTGTGAGCGAATTTTTATCATTGATAAGGGCAAGAAGGTCTACGATGGTTCTCTGACAGTCCTAAAGGAACGCTTTTCCACAGTGAAAACCATTCTCTTTTCCACAGAAAAACCAATTGAAAAAAACTTGCAATTGGAGGGCTGGGAATTTGAGCAGTTGGATGACTTCCATTTTGAAATCCATTATCAAAGCAAGCTTTGGACCAGCGCCCAGGTGATTGAGCAAGTTTTCAATCATTATGCCATTGAAGATGTCACCATGAAGGAATTGGAAATCGAAACCATGGTCCGCCAAATTTATGAGGAGGGTATCCATGCGTAAATATCTCTACATGACCCGCCTGACCATGATGAATGCTATGCAGTATAAGGCATTCTTTCTAGCGACTTTCGTTTCACTGGCAGTGAAGATTTTGGTAGCTCTCTATGTCTGGAAAACCATTTTCTTCACTCAACCAGAAGTCAATGGCTTTACCCTACAAACCTTTACTACATACATCATCTTTGCTAATCTACTAGCTAGTTTAAATTCTTTCTCACTCGGAGAAGATTTGTCCTATAGCATTCTAAAAGGAAGCATTGCGGGGGAGTTTCTCAGACCCTATTCCTTTATCCTAGCCCTCTTTTTCAAGGATCTTGGCAATAAACTCCTGGAACTGATAAAATTTGCTATCGTATTTATCGGTATTCTACTTGTTCATCAAGATTTCTACCTGCCTGATGGCCAGACCATTTTGCTCTTTCTAGTCAGCTCCATCCTCGGTATGTTTATCGTTCAACTACTGGATATGGCATTCGGTTTTTTGGCATTTTTTACTGTTAATGCCTGGGGAGTGATGCTCCTACGAATGGGACTTTTCAATCTAGCCTCTGGAGCACTCTTGCCACTCAGCTTCTATCCACAGGCTGTGGAAAACTTTTTGAAACTCCTTCCCTATAATTATGCGGTTAACGTTCCAGTTTCCATTTTACTAGGACAGGAAAGCGATCTAACTGCTTTGGGATTGCAAGTTATATGGATACCCATTCTAGCCTGCTTCATCGCTCTACTTTGGTCCCAGGCTAAACGCCGCATTGTCATTTTTGGAGGTTAACATGAAGAAATATATCAGCCTCTATCTATATAATATCAAGGTCTACATGATGGCCCAGATGTCCTTTCGGGTGGACTTCTTCATCGGACTTTTCTCCTCGTTGATTGAACAAATTGTCTACCTGATTTTCCTCAATATTCTCTTTGGAAATATCAAGGAAATCGCTGGTTTCAACTACGGTCAAATGCTTTTTATCTATGGAATAGCGACCGTCGGACGCTCCATTCACCTGATATTCTTTGACAATCTCTGGATGTTTGGCAGTCGCTATATCCGACAAGGCGAATTTGAACGCCTCCTCCTCATGCCTGTGAACCCACTTTTTCAACTTATCTGTGAACGAATTCAACCTCAAGGAATCGGAACAACCCTCATCGGTTCCCTTGCACTAGTCCAAGCTTCAAATGAGCTAGGCATGGAATGGAGTCTTGGAAAACTAGCCTTACTAATCTTTATTGCCATTTGTATCGGCCTACTCTATGCAGCCATTCAACTCGGTCCAACCGCTCTAGCATTTTGGATTGTGGAATCATTTCCTTTGACTATGGGAATTTTCGCCCTCAATCAGATGGCTCAATACCCACTCAATATCTATCCAAAAATCATTCAAATCCTGCTGATATTTGTTTTCCCTTATGCTTTTACAGCCTATTTCCCAGCCCTCTACTTCTTAGACTTGTCTATGTGGGGACTGGCTCTGCCACTAGTTGTCCTAGTTCTATTTACCATCAACTACAAACTCTTCCGCTACGGCATGACCAAATTTACCAGCGTAGGAAATTAAAAAAGCTAGAGTTCTCAATACTGAGAATGCTAGCTTTTTCTTTATCACTGTAAAACAAGTTCCTCAAGCACCTGAAATACACCAGCTTCCAAATGGCTTGGAGCCATGTATTTGGCAACCGCCTTGACCTTGTCTGTCGCATTTTCCATGGCATAGGAATACCCAACATAGGACAATAACTCAATATCATTGTCTGAATCACCGAAGGCCATTACCTGTTCAGGTTCGATATCTAGACCGGTCAAAATCTGTTCCAAGCCCCATGCCTTATGAATCCCTTCTGGCAATATATCAATGGAGCCATAGCCACTTGTCACTGCAGTAAGACGACCTTGAAAAGCCTGGTTAAACTCTTCCGTTATCGACTCCACACGCGCTTCCGGAACCCAGATACCAACCTTGTATATTGACTCTGAAACTGGATAGGCACTGAGGTCGTCTAAATAGGTCACACGATTTTGGAAGGCAGCCATCTGAGCTGGTTCTATTGGCAAATCCGTCCCTGCAAACGGCATACCTGCCCCAGCCTGCATATAAATATTTCCATCGTTCGACAACATCAGACATACATCCGCCCAACGGCCTTTGAAAAAATGCAGTATTGCTTCGACTTCCACTTGCTGAATAGCTCGACGAATTACTGTCTTGCCATTTTTATAGACATGAGCGCCATTATCCGCTACAAAGATTAATCTGTCTTCAAATCCTTGGCATAATTGTAGTAATCGCCCAATTCCATTGCCACTAGCGATAACAAAAGGAATCTTTTTCTGATCTAGTTGATCCAAAACCCGTGAAAATCGCTCTCTATCAAAACTCCCCTGACCATCTAAAAAGGTCCCATCCATGTCTGTTGCAATTAATCGAACTGTCATCTTCTCTCTCCTCACCATACCAAATTGACAAAGTCTTTCATTTCTTGATAGGCTGTATCCACACGCGCCTGTGTATCTAGATCCAATTGTCCATAATATCGACCACCAGCGACCCAGTCTTCCAATACATAGGTCTGATAGCTAAAACGCTCATAACCATCCAGTGAATACGTTCCCTGAGAGATACGATTCACCCAGGTTGGATGCGCTTGGGCTGTCCGAATACTTGTCTGCCCATTCTCTTTTTGAATCCTTATATCCATCAAGACACCCCGCTCGGTCCACTGGGAATTTGGTGTATCATCCATGCTTTCAATACGCTGATTGGACAGGAAATTCCCCATCGAATAGATAATCAATTTTCTCTGACCATCTTTTTCAATAATCTCTGCAGGCTCGACTACATGCGGATGCCCACCAAGAACGATGTCTGCTCCCCAATCAATCATTTGATGGTACAAACTGGTCTGTTCCTCCGTAGGCTCCAACTGGTATTCCACACCCGTCTGAGGCATGACGATGGTAATATCTGCCTCTTTCTCAGCTCGCTCAATCTCTGCCCGCATCTTTTCTTTATCAAAATCCGATAAATAGGCATCATATTCCTCCTGACCCAGCAAAGCCTCCATCCCATTGAAACCGTAAGCATAGGCTAGGACAGCTATACGGATACCATTGACTTCCCGAATGTAGAGTGGTGCAGTTGCCCTATTGCCTTCGGCGTAGACACCTACTGTATCCACACCTGCATCTCTAAATGTATTGACAGTGGAAATCAGCCCTGATAGATGTGAGTCCAAAATATGATTGTGGGCTAAGTCCACCAAATCGTAGCCTGCATCATGGATATTATTGGCGACAATGGCAGGCGCATTAAAAAGTGGGTAACCTGCTAATTCGACATCTGGGGAAATGGTCCCTTCAAAGTCTGCGATAGCGAAATCAGCCTGTTCTATCCAGGGCTTTACGTAGGTAAAATTCTCAGAAAAATCGTAACTTCCATCTGGCTGTTCTGCTCCTCGAAGAATAGGCAAGTGATAGAGCAAATCCCCATGAGCCATGATGCGAACAGAATTATCTGAGTGCATTGATTCTGATGCCTGATTCAGCCTAGGAACTAGGTGCTCGCTTACAATAATAATCGCCAAGATAATAGTTGCTAAGCCACAAATAAAAAACAAATGCATCTTTGTCCGATAGGACGCATATCGTTTTCTGCGAATATAGTTCGCCCTTTTCTCCATACCTTTACCCTCATACTCCCTACTTAAGAACCTTTGTTCAAAATACAGTCAGTAGTCCCTCAAAAAACTATTTCTTCCATAAAAGTACATCACTTATAAATAGAGATTATAATATTAGTATACGACATTTTTGCTAAAAAATCTAAATAAAATCAGAATTCCATCTCACAAATATATGTCTCCGACTATGTGTTCCATTCCTCAAACGATTATCAGACCGATCTTCACAGACCATTTAAAAAGAGCTAACATTACCCCTTCCTAACTCCCTAAAAGACTATCTGGGGGAACGGTACAATGTTAGCTTCTTTTTATATCTTCAACAGATGATCTCAGTCATCTAAGTGCTGTAGCTTGCCACGAAAATCTTCAATGGTCTCGTAGCCTTTTTCAGCCATGATGTCCTGCAACTCCGCGGTAATCCGCTCAAAGACAGCTGGACCTTCCTTCTGCAAGGTCGTGCCGATTTGGACCATACTGGCACCGCACAGGATATGCTCAAAAGCATCCCGTCCCGTCAGCACGCCACCTGTTCCGATAATCTGAATCTCAGGTTTCAGGCGTTGGTAAAAGGCATGGACATTGGCCAGAGCAGTCGGTTTGATATATTCCCCACCAAGACCACCAAAACCATTTTTGGGCTTGATGACCACTGCCTCATCTTCTATATAAAGACCGTTGCCAATGGAGTTGACACAGTTGACAAACTTGAGAGGGAATTGATTAAAAATCGCCGCCGCCTGATCAAAATGCACAATATCAAAATAAGGGGGTAACTTAATACCGAGTGGTTTGGTAAAGTAAGTGAAGACCTCCTGCAAGATGGTTTCTGTCGTTTCAAAATCATAGGCAATCTGCGGTTTTCCAGGGACATTGGGACAAGAAAGATTTAACTCTGTCATCCCCTTAAAATCACTGGCTTCTACAGTTCTCAAAATCTCGTGAGTCTCATCAGGCGACATTCCAACTAAAGATAAAACAAATGTGCGTTCTGACTCCGTTTCCTGCAATTCTAGTAGATAATCCAAATAGTAAGCCAAGCCCTGATTTGGCAAACCCATCGAATTGATAGAACCAAGCGGAACATTCTGATAACGTGGTTCTGGATTACCCGCGCGGTAGTCCAAGGTTGCTGTTTTTGTCACAAAAGTCCCCGCCTTCGAGCTCTTAACCGCATCCAATTCTTCCTTGGTCATGCACCAAACCCCTGCCGCATTCATCAAACAATTATCAAAGGTAAATCCACCGAGTGTCGTTGCTGTTGAAACCATATTCTTCTCCTTTTGCTTGTTTGGCATGATTATATCATATATTCATGGGTAGCGATATCGATTGCTGTTAATGTTCGGAATTGCAAATTTTTATCTTGAAATCTCAAAAAAGTCCTCCCACTTCAAAATAGGAAGACTTTTTATTATCTCTATAATTTATCCTTGTGTACGTTTTCTCACTCCTGCAAGACCGAGTCCCCCCAACGCAACTCCAATACCCATCAAGATAATACTATTTTCTGCGCCTGTATTTGGCAATGTCTTGGTCTGTTCTACACGCGAGTATGTATCCTTCTTATTAACAGTAACTACACTTGTTTGTGGTTTTGATGCTACTGGCGAAACAGCAACTTTCTTCTCATCAACCACAACTTTACCGTCAACAACTGTTATATCTTGACCTTTGGCAATTGCGTCTTTAAGAACATTAATGTCAAGAGCTGTTTTTTCCTGAGTAAGCAGTCCATCTTTTGGTACTGCAATAACTGTTCCATCAGGAAGAGTAGCAATAACATTGTCTTTAGCTTTGTCTTCAAGGTCTCTAAGTATTACTTGAGCGGCTTCATACCGAGCTTTGAGGTCCTGGTAGATTGACTGTTTAGTGTCACGTTCAGCTTGCAAAGTTTCTAAGATTTTAGTTTCACTCTCTAGTTTTGCCTTCGTTTCTTCAAGATTCTGCTGTGCTCTAGTATAAACAAGCTGTGCATTCTTAAGCTTTTCTTGTGCATGTTGTAAATCTAGCAATTCTTGTTCAGTACTTTGAACAGCCTGCTTGGCTTGCTCAAGATCTGACTGAGCTAGTTTTAGATTTTCCAATGCCTTATTAAGAATCCCTTCAAGGTTAGAAAGTTTTGCTTCCTCTTTCGCTTGATTGTCTTTTGCCACTTTCAATTCAGATTGTTGAAGTGCGAGTTCCGCCTGAGCTTCTTTAAGCACTTGAACTTTCACTGCATTGTCAGCTGTTAACTCCGTCACACGATTCGTCGCATTTTCTAATGCTTTTTCATCTGTTAACAATGTATTTTGTGCAGTTGTTAAATCAGAATTTATAATTGAAATCGTCTGAGCAATAGCTTTTTCGGCAGCTTCTTGCGTGGTATTAAAATTAGTTAGCGCATTGATAGCTTCTTCTCGCTTAGTATTTTTATGGTAAAGGGTCTCCTCCCAAACATAACGGAAGGTTGTTTTCGGCAAGAACTTAGTGCGTTTACCATTAAAATAGAATTCCGTGCGAAGTGGATCGGAGTCTGCATTTTCAACTGCCGATAAATAATATGAAATACCTTGTTTTATACGTGGATCTATAGTCGATGGCATCACTGAATAAACATTTTGTCCATTATCAGAAACAAAGGTTAATATTCCATAGCCCTTGGTAGCCTCCACAGCAATGCCTGTACCAGAAGCAGCAAGTAGCGGAATCCTATGTCCATAAACCAACAGACCAGGAAGTCCTTTCTTCTCATCCCACTGATAAACAGCATTTCGATAATCGTTAAAATATGAAAGAACTAAATTATAGGCAATTTCTTTCTCATCTAAAAGTGATTGCTCAACTCCACCAGAAGTCGCATTTTCTGTTTCACCCGTTAGTCCAAAATCTCTAACTTTTAAGACAGTATCATGGCTCAATTTATCATTTTTTGCCATTTCATCAGCTCGAGCTTTGGCCCACTTCAAAGCTGCATCTGTTACCTCTGGGACAGGGATATCAATGCCATTGATACGACGCAATTCCACAAGATAATCTCGGACATGTTTTGATACCTTATTATAGTCTACTGTTCTGCGTCGATCGTATGTATACGCGTCTTTATCAGAAAGAACAATAGTTTCAACAACTTCTCCTTCAGCAAACAACAGATTTTCATTGACTAGGCGAGGGACAACTTTTCCATTATTCAACGTCACAGTATCCGTTTTAGGTGTTGAAATCGAATCACTTTTGCTTACCTCGTGCTTTGCTAATTCACGCTCCACTACTTCTACAAAGAATTCTGGACCTGCATTTGTTACGGCTTGTTCTAATTCTTGGCGCTTTTTAGTACCGTTGGCAATCAAGTCTCGTTGCTCTTGCTCTTTTACAGCTAGACTCGCCGTTAAATCAGATACTGTACTTTGCTCTTCTTTTACTAGGGCATCAAGGCGACCAGCTTCTTGTTGGGCTTGTAACAACGTTGCTGAATCGAAAGCAGCCTCAGCTTCCTTCACCTTACTTTGCGCTGCATCAACATCAGCCTGCTTTTTAGATGTCGCTTGCTTAGCTGCCTCAACAACCTTTTCTTGAGCCGCGACATCTGCCTGTGCTTGTTTTACAGACTCAGTCGCAGATTGAATAGTAGTTTCTTTTGTTACTTGCTCAGCTTTCACTTGGTCGATAGCTGCCTCTGCTTCTTGAATTGCCTCCGGAGTCGCTTGAGCCGCTGTCTGCTCAGCAACTGTTAATTGTTCCTTCGTTTGAGTAGCGATTTCTTCAGCAGTTCCATATGCTTGGGTAGCAGATTCAACAACAACCTTTTGTGTATCTACTGCCGATTGCGCTTGCTCCACAGCCTCACCTGCTGTTTGAACATCCGTAGCAGTAACTGCTGTTTCAGATGTTGATGAAGATTCAACTGGTACTTGCGTGGCATTTTCAACTGTTGTTATTCCTCCAGTTTCTATATTTACTACCTGGTCTGTATCAGCTGCTACTGTAGAAGCACCTACAGTTGCAAGAGTGACAGCAGTTCCGGCTACAAGTGTTCTAACGATATAGTTCTTCTTCATATTTTCCCCCTGAAATAGCTTGTTTGCAAGATCTTAGTAAAATGTAAATCTTACAAAAATATAATATCATTTTATATAAGCATAGTCAACTATGCAACTCTGTTTTAGCTCAATTTAATATCAATTTTTTCTATTTCGCATTTTTTTCTTTACATTTAAAAATCATGGTGCTATAATAATTATCAGATAAATTAAATTGTCAGACAATTTAATAAATAAAAAAGAAATCAGGTGATCCCATGTCAAATGCCAAAGCTTACATCCAAGCTTCTTTTGAAGCAGTCAAAGCCCGCAACCCACATGAAACAGAATTCCTCCAAGCTGTAGAAGAGCTCTTCTCTACACTTGAGCCTGTTTTTGAAGCACACCCAGAATACATCGAAGAAAACATCTTGGCCCGTATCGTTGAGCCTGAGCGTATCATCAGCTTCCGTGTTCCATGGACAGATAAAGATGGAAATGTCCAAGTCAACCGTGGCTACCGTGTTCAGTTCAACTCAGCTGTAGGTCCTTACAAAGGCGGTCTTCGCTTCCACCCAACTGTAAACCAATCCATCTTGAAGTTCCTCGGTTTTGAACAAATCTTCAAAAACGTCTTGACTGGTCTTCCAATCGGCGGTGGTAAAGGTGGTTCAGACTTTGATCCAAAAGGAAAAACTGATGCTGAAATCATGCGCTTCTGCCAAAGCTTCATGACTGAATTGCAAAAACACATCGGACCTTCACTTGACGTCCCTGCTGGTGACATCGGTGTCGGTGGTCGTGAGATTGGTTACATGTACGGTCAATACAAACGCCTCCGCCAGTTTGATGCAGGTGTCTTGACTGGTAAACCTCTTGGCTTCGGTGGTTCATTAATCCGCCCAGAAGCAACTGGTTACGGTTTGGTTTACTTCACTGATAACATGTTGGCAGCAAACGGTAAATCCTTCAAAGACCAAACTGTCCTTATCTCAGGTTCTGGTAACGTTGCCCAATATGCTGTTCAAAAAGCGACTGAACTTGGTGCAAAAGTTATTTCTGTTTCAGACTCAAATGGTTACATCATTGACGAAACTGGTATCGACTTCGACCTCTTGGTGGACATCAAAGAAAAACGCCGCGCTCGTTTGACAGAATACGCTGCAGAAAAAGCAACTGCTAAGTACTTCGAAGGTTCTGTATGGAACTACGACGGCAAGGCTGATATTGCCCTTCCATGTGCGACTCAAAACGAAATCAACGGTGAGCAAGCTGCTGCCCTTGTGAAGAACGGTGTATACTGTGTGGCTGAAGGTGCCAACATGCCATCTGACCTTGATGCTATCAAAGTTTATAAAGAAAACGGCGTTCTTTACGGCCTTGCAAAAGCTGCCAACGCTGGTGGTGTAGCCGTATCTGCCCTTGAAATGAGCCAAAACAGCCTTCGTCTTTCATGGACTCGTGAAGAAGTAGACGGCCGTCTTAAAGACATCATGGCAAATATCTTCAACACAGCCAAAGAAACTGCTGAAAAATACGACCTTGGTACAGACTACCTTGCAGGTGCTAACATCGCAGCCTTTGAACAAATTGCGGATAGCATGATTGCCCAAGGTTTGGTATAAGCTTACTTTTAGTTTACTAAACTATAATAAAAACGCCCCCAAAATTGACGTGCTAATTTTGGGGGTATTTTTCATTAAAAGAAGAGGAGAACAGTGGATAAACATGTTCTCCTTTTTAAAATGTAAAAATAACAGATAGGTCGGATATAGTACAATTACCAAGCCGAACAATCTGAACCAAGGGGCGTATAAACCCGCAAAATTGTGCAGTATTTAAAACTTTTTCTACGGCAATTAGATACCTTCTGCGACTAATTCCGTCCACATGGCATCTTCGTAGGTAAAACCAAAGTTTGTTTCATTATCTATACCGTAGATAAGTTTTACTTGTACTTTCTCTCCTGGCTTCAGCTTTTCAACTAGATTCACATCATAGGTCCGCAAATCCAGGGTAAAGGGAATCTGACTAACGGGATCCATGAGACTGAAATAGTATTCATCAAAATAGAGTTCTTCTGCGGTCGAATTTTCAACTTCCATTTCAACAACATAAGCTGTGCTATAGTAGCTATCTACTAGTTCTACGCTATCGTCTTTGCCCATAGACGTTACTGTCACATGAAGACCATCAGAAAAATCAACTGAATCACCAACTTGATACTCCGTGTATTCCACAGTCTCATCAATGTATCCGTCACTACCTGTATCCCAATTATCAAAATTTGCTGCGCTTAGACCAATCATAAAAATAAAACAGGTTACTCCTAGGACGAAGGAGAGGACTGCACCAGCAATGGTTGTCCAAAAGAGAGGCTGTTTGTGCAAGGGTTTCTTCTTATAATACATCTGCCCATTTTCAACGACAAAATCTTTTGTTTGCATAATAAACTCCTTATTTTAAAACAGTTGGTCCACTTGAAGGTAAATCTATTCCTGCTTGACGCAGAGCATCTTGATAAAAACCAAAGAATTGATGATAGATCTTGTTCTGTTGACCATTGGCTACGAAAAGATTAACACGAAATACAAACTGTCCCGAAATAGCGTTTTGGGGACCTAATACAGTCACACCTGTAATCTGGTCAAAATTGCTGATCTCTCTCAAATTGACCTCTTCTATTACGCGATAGACTTGTTCCAAATCGGTATTAAATTTGAGCGGAATATCGATTTGAGCACGCATGTCCCCTCTTGACTGATTGGACACCACTAGAATGTTGCGATTGGGAATAAAATGCAATGTGCCATCTGCATCACGTACTTGTGTTGTTCGGATTCCCATGCTAACGATGGTTCCTGAAATGGTAATAGGCCCGTTGGTTAACTTAACCACATCTCCGACGTCAAACTGTCGTTCAATTAAGATAAAGAATCCATTGACCAAGTCTGAGAGAAAACCTTGTGCCCCCAGCCCAACAGCTACCCCAGCAATCCCGGCTCCTGCAAGAAGACTGGATACCGGTAAACCGAGGATACTCAAAATACAGTAGATAAGGATAAAGTAGAGTAGGTAATTTAGGATGCTTTCCACCAGACGACTGATGGTCTTCTGACGACCAATGTCTTGTGTAGATACCTTTAGAGAGGGAACCAAAACCTTTTTCACAGAAGCTTTGGCTATCTTCTTGATAATGTAAAATGCAACAAAGAGTAAAACAAGCGATAAAACCTTATTTAGACCTGCTGTCACAATGGCCTCAATATTAAATTGAGACAAATACTTGGTAATAAAATCATTCATGAGATAATTATAGCAGAAAAATGGGGAAAAACTGAAAACAAACTCAATCCTAAATCATTCACACCTTCTTCAAGATTCTCCTACATAACAAAAAATCCTCAGAAATGAGAACCACTCCCAATCATTTCTGAGGATTTTAACGTTTTATTACCATTAAGACTCGGTGAAATAGGAAGAACAGTTCCTATTTTCTAAAAAAGGGCAGACTCCCCCCTTGGTGCGCTCATCAATTTTAAAAAATAGCTTATCTTATCCGTCGAGTAACTGCCTTCCCGCCTGAACGACGACAGGTATAGTAGTTTGAATTAGGAAAATGACAACTTTAAGTTATAGTGTCAATAACCCACTCCTAAAATAACTTTAGAGTTCTCAGATTGATAAATTTGATAAATTGATAAACTTATACTTAACAAAAATCAAAAACAAACCATGCTAGCTTAGAATAAATGTTCTATCTCCACATGCCGAAACGAACTATTCGTTTTAGCTCCAACTTCGAAACTATTCCCCAACCTTTAGAAATAGTTTGGTTTTGATTTTTCTTCTTAACCATCTTACCCGCTATATACGTCTTCATATCACGTTTCTATTCGTAATGCTACGATTTCGTTATCCCTTCACTATCTTGGTTTCTAGCATCAGACTTAGAAATTGCTATCAAGGTCACCGATATAAGGAGTCCCTAGAAGACTTCCCTCTCAGATGGGCGACATGTCCGTCGTACTACAAAAAATCCGAAGTATTCGATTAGAAGAACACTTCGGATTAACGGCTCTATAATTTCTGTAGTGGGTAAATCCACCATGGAAATTATGGAGCCTTTTTGAGTATAGAAAAAAGTCCCATATGACCTATAATGAAAAGTGTTCAACCA
>NZ_JANFME010000019.1:0-41836 GCF_029616525.1 Streptococcus suis
TCATTATCGCGCTCTCGCGACAACTATCTTAGTTTATCATTTCTTGTGAACTTTGTCAACACTTTTTCGAAACTTTTTTTCGTTTCTCGGTTAACTAGTTCTTCAAGGAGACAACTCAATTATTCTATCATCTTCTGTTGGTCTTGTCAACACTTTTTCGAAACTTTTTTTCGTTCCTCTATTAACTAGCCCTTCAAGAGACAACTCAATTATTCTATCATCTACTTTGGCAATTGTCAACCGGGTTTTTGAAAATAATAAAACAGCTGCAAAAACTGCAACTGTTTTATTATCTTTATTGACGTACCTCTAGAAGACCCAAATCTCCATCTTCGCGTCTATACAATACATTTGTTGTACCGTCATTAGCATCTGTATAGATAAAGAAATCATGTCCGAGCAACTCCAATTGGAGGACTGCTTCTTCCATATCCATTGGTTTCAAGTCTACTTGCTTAGTACGAACCACTTTTACTTCCTCGCCTGTTTGCTCAACAAGTTCATCTGTAAAGACTTGACCAGTTGCCACTTTTTGACGATGTTTTCGTTCGATCTTGGTTTTGTTACGACGAATTTGGCGTTCAATCTTATCTACTACAAGATCGATAGAGCCATACATTTCTTGTGAAATATCTTCTGCGCGAAGTGTAACTGCTCCAACTGGAATTGTCACTTCTACTTTTGCGCGCTTGTCACGGTAAACTTTTAGATTTACTTTAGCATTCAACTCTTGTTCTTCATTGAAATATTTCTCAATCTTAGCCACTTTCTCTTCTACATAGGTGCGAAGTGCTTCTGTAACTTCAAGGTTTTCTCCACGAATACTGAATTTAATCATATTAGTACCTCTTTCTTGGCTTTCGCCTTTCTTCACTATTATTATACCACATTATAGGGATATTGCAACCGTTTTCTTATCGTGTTAGTGAAAATGTTTTGATTTCTTTCCTACCAATTTTCATGAAAAGTTCTACAGCAAGTTGGATTGTGGCTCCTGTTGTATATATATCGTCGAATAATAATATTTTTTCTGGCACTTCTTTTTCGTCTAATAGATAGAACATCTGTTTTGCTTCTAGTCTCTCTGCACGATTTTTTGATGATTGTTTTTGGCTTTCATACTTTCCAAGAAGGGACTGATAGGGAATATTTGTAGCACTCAAAAGTCCTTCCACTTGATTAAAACCGCGTTCTGATAGTCGTTTTTGACTAATTGGTATGGGAACAATTGTGTAGTCAGGAAATTGGCTTAACGCTATTCTAAGCTTTTTAGCAAAAATATTTCTTAAAACATAGTCTCCTTGAAATTTGTAGCGACTAAAATAATGTGCCATCGCTTGATTATATTGGTACAAAGCTGTGTGGACAACTGGTTTCCCTTGATTCTGCCAGTACTGACAATCCTTGCAACTTTCCGATTCTCCATTTTTATAACAATGTGGACAGTGTTGCTCTGCTATTTCCTCAAAAGTCGAAAAACATTCTTCACAGATGCCCGATTTTTCTTTACTAAAGGAGATGAGATCTGAAAATCTTGTTTTATTTTTCATAGCTTGACCGCACAATAGACAATTAGACATATCCAGCCTCCTTGTTCATCTGTTTAATTTTAGCGATTGCCTTTTCAATGGCTCCTGTACTTCCCTCATGATAAAACTGGAGTAAACCAGTCGGACGTTCCATACTCCTGCCGACCCGGCCTGCAATCTGAACAAGACTTGACGCTGTGTAGAGGTAATGATTGGCTTGAACAACAAAGACGTCTACACATGGGAAGGTCACCCCACGTTCAAGAATAGTAGTCGAGATTAGGACTGTGATTTCTCTCTTGCGAAACCCTTCAACTATTTCAAGGCGATTTTCTGTTTGACTGGATACAAAGCCAATTGTTTCTTCTGGGAATGTTTTTTTCATTATCTTGGTAAATTCTTGACCTTTGGAGATTTCTGGGACAAAAATGAGTAAGGGAAAGCCCGACTTTCTCTGTTCTTCAATCGCTTTTTTCAACTTTGGAACTAGTCTATTTTTCTTTAGGGTATCATCGAATTTACTAAACCAGACTTTTTGCGGGACAACAAGTGGGTTGCCATGAAAGCGCCTTGGCAAACTAAGACGGCTTAATTTGCCTGTTCTGACTTTTTTATCCAATTCATCTGTTGAAGTCGCTGTCAGAAAAACTTGAACACCGGCTTCCTTGACCGCATTATCTGCTGCTCGATAGAGCATGGGATTATCTGCATAGGGAAAGGCATCTACTTCATCAATCAAAACCAAATCAAAGGCCTGATAAAATTTTAATAACTGATGTGTGGTTGCTACAACTAATGGGGTTCGGAAATAGGGTTCAGACTCTCCATGTAGTAAACTAATTGGAACTGAAAAGTCATTTTGCAGACGTTTATAGAGTTCGATACAAACATCAATTCGAGGACTGGCTAGGCAAACCGCTCCGCCTTTATCAATCACTGAGGCAACGGTGTGGTAAATCATTTCTGTCTTACCTGCTCCTGTTACTGCATGAACCAATGTCGCACGATTATTTTCCACGTTTGCAACTAGTCCATCTGAAATTCTTTGTTGCCAATCAGTTAATTGACCTTTCCACTTTAAACACTTAGTGATTGGAAAATCTTTCTGAGGAAAATGATAGAGTTTTTCGTCTGACCGTACTCTGCCTAGAAGCAAGCAGGCTCGACAGTAATAAGCATCGTTTGGCAATTTGTTTTCTTCTTTAAAGGTTGTTCCACAGCGAAAGCAGTTATTCTTTTTTGTAATACTTGGCACTTTTTCTGCTATTTCTCTTTCTTTTGCTGTCAATTGGTATTTGGTAAATAATCTTCCATAATAATTTTCTAATTCTTTCATCACTTATTTATTCGGAATTTCTTGTCAGTTTTTAAAAAAATTAGTACAATTTGGTTATGAAAGAATTTAAAACAATTAGAGAAGATGGTATTGTTGAGGAAGAAATTAAAAAGTCACGATTTATCTGCTTTATGAAACGAGTGACCAGCGAGGAGGAAGCTCGCGACTTTATCAACAAAATCAAGAAAGAACATTACAAGGCTACTCATAACTGCTCTGCATTTGTCCTTGGAGAAAATATGGAAATCAAGCGTTCCTCTGATGATGGGGAGCCGTCTGGTACTGCTGGTGTGCCAATGCTGACGGTTTTAGAAAATCACGAACTGACCAATGTCGCAACGGTGGTTACCCGCTATTTTGGAGGTATCAAACTCGGGGCAGGCGGACTTATTCGTGCTTACGCTGGAGCCGTGGCTAATGCAGTCAAGGAAATCGGGGTTGTGGAAGTTAAGGAGCAGGAAGGGATTTCCATTAGCATGTCCTATGCCCAATACCAAGAGTTTGCCAATTGGCGAGCGGAGCAAGGTCTGGAAGAATTTGATACCCAGTTTACTACTGAAGTTTCAACCATGATTTTTGTAGATAAAGAATTCCTTGAACAAACCTTAGCAAGTCTCACTGACTTTTACCACGGAAAAGTATCCGCGGAAAAAGCTAACTCTCGAATCGTTGAGGTACCTGTCTATTAAAAAAAGCTATCGGCGAGATAGTTTTTTTATATTATCCTTTTTTGACTTTCTACTATATAATGTATAATAACATTATTTGGAGGTGCCATATGGCTATTTATCAAAACATTACTCAATTAGTTGGAAAAACACCTGTTATTAAACTCAATAATATCGTTCCAGAGGGGGCAGCGGAGGTCTATGTGAAATTAGAGGCCTTTAACCCAGGATCTTCTGTAAAAGACCGTATCGCCTTGGCTATGATTGAAGATGCTGAGAAGGCTGGTACAATCAAACCTGGAGATACTATTGTTGAGCCAACAAGTGGTAACACTGGTATCGGTCTTGCTTGGGTTGGAGCAGCAAAAGGTTATAAGGTGATTATCGTCATGCCTGAAACTATGAGTGTTGAGCGTCGTAAGATTATCCAAGCTTATGGAGCTGAGCTTGTCTTGACTCCTGGTAGCGAAGGGATGAAGGGGGCTATCGCCAAAGCAAAAGAGATTGCTGAAGAAAAAAATGGCTGGGTTCCTTTCCAGTTTGCTAATCCATCCAATCCAAAAGTTCACGAAGATACAACAGGACAGGAAATTTTGGAAGACTTTGGAACAACTGGTTTAGATGCCTTTGTATCTGGCGTTGGTACTGGTGGTACCGTTTCAGGTGTTTCGCATGTTTTGAAGACAGCAAATCCAGATATTGCTATCTATGCTGTCGAAGCTGATGAATCAGCTGTCTTATCTGGTGAAGCACCTGGTCCGCACAAGATCCAAGGTATTTCGGCAGGTTTTATTCCAGATACTTTGGACACTAGCGCCTATGATGGCATTATTCGTGTCAAATCCGACGATGCCTTAGCTACAGGTCGTGCTATCGGTGGAAAAGAAGGATTCTTAGTTGGTATTTCTTCAGGTGCAGCAATTCACGCTGCTATCGAAGTCGCTAAGGAGTTGGGAACTGGAAAAAAAGTGTTGGCAATCTTGCCTGATAATGGTGAGCGTTACTTGTCAACAGCTCTTTATGAGTTCAATGATTAAAAAGAAAGAAGGTTAGGAATGCATCCTATACCTTCTTTTCTTTGTGTTCTTTGAGATAGCCTTTAGCTTCCTCAATCCATTTCGGAAGTTGTTTTGCTAAAGGGGAAAAACCAATTTTATTCCGTTCATTTGTAAAACGATGATGACGCGGAATTTTTTGTTGTTCTTCTTCCAAGGTCCGGATTGATAAACTAGCCTTTTCAGTATATTCATCAAAGTCAACTACCTGTACCAAAACCTCTTGCCCCAATTTTAAATGATCATAAATATTATCAACAAAACCTGTTTTGATTTCCGAGATATGGATTAGGCCCGTCGTCCCATTCTCTAATTGTACAAAGGCTCCATACGGCTGAATGCCCGTTACCGTCCCCTTGAGTTTATCTCCGATTTTCATCTTAATCCTCTATTTCGATGGTCTCAATTACAACATCTTCATGTGGACGATCTGCTGAATCTGTTGCAACCGCTGCGATAGCATCCAAGACGACGAAGGATTCTTCATCAACTAGATGACCAAACACTGTGTGGCGTTGATCTAGATGTGGTGTCCCGCCATTTTTGACATAGGCTTCTGCAACTTCTTTAGGCCAACCGCCTCGTTCTAATTCTTTCGCATTGTATGGGAAGTTTTGGTTTTGAACGATAAAGAATTGGCTTCCATTTGTATTTGGTCCTGCATTAGCCATTGACAAGGCTCCTCTGAGATTAAAAGCTTCCATTGAAAATTCATCTTCAAACGCAGTACCATAAATAGATTCACCACCCATACCTGTTCCGGTTGGATCGCCACCTTGAATCATAAAGTCTTTGATAATACGATGGAAGATAATTCCGTCATAATAGCCATCTTTAGAAAGAGCTACGAAATTTGCTACAGTTTTGGGTGCAATTTCAGGGAAGAGTTTTACTGTTAACTTACCATGGTTAGTCTTGATATGCGCAACTGGTCCTGTAACATTTTCCAAATCTAATTGCGGGAAATATTTTTCTTTTTCTACCATACCTAATTTCTCCAAGGCATCAAAAATGCCATCTTCTTCTACTTTTTTTGTGATATAATCTGCATGCTTTTGCAGTTCTGGATGCGAATGCCCCATAGCGATACTAATTCCTGCATAATCGAATAACTCAATATCGTTGAGTCCATCTCCGAACACTAGGACATTTTCAGGTTTCAGGCCTAGTTTTTCAACAACCTTAGCAACACCAGTTGCTTTGGAAGAGCCTTTTAGCACAATGTCCGATGAAATAGCATCCCAACGAACACTACGCAATTCCGCTTGAAACTCTTCTGGAAGTTCTACTTCGTGACCATCTTTCTCGAAAGTTAACAATTGATAGATGTCATTTTCTTTATAAAAAGTTGGGTTTGTTTCCAAACCTTCATAAATCAAGTCAATTACTTGACTAATGCGGTCAGTTCGTGCAGAAAGTGTCCCTTTTTGACTACCAAGCATACCATATTCGATTCCAATTTCTTTAGCCCAATTTAATACAGATTCTACTAAATTTTGGGGCATTGGCTGATGGTACACTACCTGACCTTTGGCATCTTCTACGTAGGAGCCGTTAATCATAGCGAAAAAGTCTGGCTGTAAGGCTTTGATTTCTGGCACCAAACCATAAGGCGTTCGTCCTGACGCAATTCCTGTCAAAATTCCCTTTTCTTTCAGTGATTTGAAAACCTGCTGAATTGATTCAGGAATGTAGCCTGTATTCTTCACACGTAGCGTGTCGTCAATGTCAAAAAAGACTATTTTTATTTTTTTTGCCTTATATCTGAGTTTTGCATCCATATAATTCCACTATCCTTTGGTTGAAAATTAACTAATTTTCATTATACCACTATTGGTCTTCTTGCGCCACCAAACCATGCTGGAAAGCATAAACAACTGCTTGAGTACGATCGCTAACAGCTAGTTTGGATAAGATATTGGAAACATGGGTCTTAACAGTTTTTAGGGAAATGAAGGACTCATCTGCAATTCGTTGATTGTCATATCCCTTGGCTAACAGCGTCAAGATTTCGCGTTCACGAGCTGTCAAGTCATCATGTAAATCTGGGTGGCGTTTATGGTGCTCTACTTTTTTCTCTACTTCTGTCTCAATAGCATATTCTCCAAGAGCTACCTTGCGGATGGCTGCTAAGATTTCGTCAGCACTTGACGTTTTCAACATATAGCCACGAGCTCCTGCTTCCAGCACAGGATAGATTTTCTCATTATCTAGATAGGAAGTCAGGATGACAATCTGCGCTTGCGACCATTCCTTCAGCAAGGCCAGGGTTGCTTCTACGCCAGTCATCTTGGGCATAACCAAGTCCATCACTACAACATCGGGCTTAACCTCTAATGCTTTAGCCAAACCTTCCTCGCCATCACTAGCTTCTGCAACTACTTCAACATCTGGCTGTAAATTTAAGTAACTTTTCAATCCTAGACGGACCATCTCATGGTCGTCAACCAGCATCACTCGAATCGTATTCATCTTCTTTTCCTTTCAATAGTGGGATACGAATATCAATCGCCACTCCCTTATTTGGAGCAGTGCGAATTTTTATCGCTCCAGCCATGTCTTCAACCCGCTCACGTATGTTTTGAAGACCGTAACTTAATTCATCATCTGCACCTTGTTGGAAGCCGATCCCATCGTCTGTCATTTTCAACTGAAGTTCTGTTTCCTTCTGCAAGAGGTAAACATCCAAATGCTTGGCCTTGGCATGTCGCAAGGTATTACTGATAATTTCTTGCGCAATACGGAAGAGATGTTCTTCAATTAGTTTCGGTAACTCCTCTACTTCATGTTGGAAATGAACGATAATATTACTTTTGTCGCTAACTTCACGCAAAATCAGCTCAAATCCTTCAACCAAGGTTTTACTTTCAAGTTCACTTGGGCGTAGATGTAATAATAGGATGCGTAGGTCTCTTTGGGCAGACTCAATCATGTCTTTCACGAGCATCAGCTGTTCCTGCAAAGTTTCCTGCGGAAGAGTGGATAGATTGGACGATAATCCTGACAAAATCATGCTCGTTGCAAATAACTCTTGACTAACCGTATCATGCAAATCCCTGGCAATCCGTTTCCGTTCTCCCTCAACAATCTCTTCTTTCTTGACTAAATCTTGATGGTCAACCAGCTGCACCTGACGCGTGAGGTTTCTGACCTTATCAGACAACTGGAGCAAGAGCTGATCACTTTCGGTATCTGTTCGAATACTTTTATTCTTCAAGATAGCTTGTAACTTCGTCCGCATAACCTGAGTGGAGGCTAGGCTGACAGTTTGTACCATTACAGCTAGAAAAAGGGTTAAAACGATAACTAGTAGAATGAGAGTAAACACGAGCTGTTCCGTTGAAATCCAGAGCGTAACATCTAGCAATGAATAATTTAAAAGTGGGAGGGTGGAAGCAATCACCACAAAAACAATGAGACAGGCAAACCAGGCGAGGAGTAGGTAGGTACGTTTTCTCATACGCGAACCACCTCCACATCTCCCAGTATATTGTTGGTAACGACTTTTACACGTTTGTGTGATTCTTGATAATCGGGACTATTGATCGCTATACTTTCATTCCGCAAATCCCAATATGATTCACCCAGGAAACTTACTCGTCCATAGATACTAGTTGCTGAAAGTGCGACCTCAACATCAATTGGAACAATAATTTTTGTCCGTCCAAACGTTTTACGAATTACAACAATATTATCTCTGCCAACTAATACAGTCTTATCCAAATCAACTACATCATTGCCAAACAAACGTACAATGTTAATATCTTCAAAACCAAACCTATCTTGAGAGTGGTCGTGGTTGCCAAACCATCTATTTTTCTCTTTTTGAACCTGTAGAGAATAGTCACTAAAAATAATATGGGTATATTGGTTTCTCTTTTCATAACGTGAAAAGAAATTAATCAGCATGTACACGACTAGTAGCATAATCCCAATAATGAAGAAGGGATTTAAAACAAAGACCAAAAATAATAGAGATAAGGAGCTGACCAGTAAAACGCTATTAACTTTTCTTCCTAGGAAGTACCAAATGACGAGTAATAAGGCAGAGAAAAGTAGCAGGGTCCGACTGGCCTCATTGGCTACCACGTCAAAGGCTGCCATCGTAAAAATCATACTTTCTATTAGTAGAAAAAATTGAACTTTTCGCATCTTCTCCATCCTTTCTATACTATTGTAACAAAAAATAAGTAAAAGAACTCCATCCAAAGTAGGAAATATTAGTTCAAAGCAACGAGATGCAGGCTGTACTTGGGTACGGCAAAGTAAATTACCGAAGCAAGCAAAATAAACTAAACATGACTATAAACTATGCAAATCACTCCTAGCCCATCACTCTTGATGGACAGAAGGAAACAATTTTGGCATAGGAGACCGCTCACAAGCTACGCTCTCTAATCAAGAGAAAAAGGTTCGGCATCTGCCCAACCTTATTCATCTTTATTGTCCGCTATCTGTTGAAGTACTTGTGCTGGTGGAACTTCCTGTTGAGGAATCGCTACTGGTGGCGGTTGATGTGGCGGTTGATGCAACGGAGACATACAAGGTAACTGTTCCATCAATTGTTGCTCCAGCAGCAGGATATTGTCCAATGACGATGTCACTTGTCGTTGAATAATAGCTTCTATCTTCTTGTTTTTCAATACTTTCCACATTGACGCCTAGCGCTTGTAATTGACTACGCGCCTGTGAATAGGTGTAATTACCAGATATTAAATCAGGCATAATCAATTCTTTTCCTTTTGAAACAACTAGATTGATGATAGAACCTTTTGTCAACTCTGTATTGGCAACGGGATCTGTACTGATAACCTGACCCGCAGTAACAGATGAGCTATATTCCTGAGTAATAGTTCCAATACTGAAGCCTGCTGTCTGAAGAATTTGAGTAGCATTCTCCTGAGTTTTTCCAACAACGTTTGGCACAACTTGTGGCGCTACTCCTTTGGAAACGTAAAGGGTAATTTTCGCCCCTTTCTCAGCAGAACTATTTGCTCCTGGATCTGTTTTGATAACGAGTCCTTGAGCAACTTTTTCGCTATATTCTTCTTTTATTGTCACTTGGAAACCAAGAGCCTCCAATTCCTGTCGTGCAGTATCAGAATCCTTATCTGTCACATCTGGAATAGATACCATCGCAGCCGTTGCTACTACAATATCAATCTTACTTCCTTGACGTCTGGTCGTCTTTGCAGCCGGAGAGGTCCGTATTACCAAGCCTTCATCTACAGTCGCTGTCGCTTCTTCTGTGATGTTTCCAACTTCCAATCCTGCCACTTCAATCATTTCTGTAGCTTTTTCAACGGTTTGACCAGACACATCAGGGACGGTAACTGTTCGTGGAGTGTTGAAAAACATGAGTCCAGCCGCTATGACTGTTAACAAAATAGCCCCTATCAAGACTTTGTAGCGTGTACGCATACCTGGCCTTGGTTTTGAAACAGGCTTATTTCCCGACTTCGCCACTTCTTTCTTACCAGACCCCTTATCCGTCGCAGAAACTTGGGCAGAACTTTTTGTATGCGGTACTTTCGTTTCAACATTGGCCTGGGAGAGTTTTGGCAAGGTTTTTGTATCAACCTTATTTCCTTCTAGTTCAACCCTGGGTTCATTCCGACGATCCATGGATAGAGCCGAAGCTAAATCTGCGTACATTTCTGCAACCGACTTATAGCGCTCGTTTAATTTTTTAGCCGTTGCTTTTAGTACAACATTTTCTAAGGCCTGAGGTACGTTGGCATTCTCTTCTCTAACAGATGGGAGAGGTTTTTGGAAATGCTGAAGAGCGATTGTCACAGCACTGTCTCCATCATAGGGAATGCGACCCGTCAACATTTCAAAAAGGATGATCCCCATTGCATAAATGTCACTTTGAATGGTCGCTTTCGAACCACGCGCCTGCTCAGGTGAAAGATAGTGAACAGAACCCAACATGGAGTTGGTTTGTGTCAAACTCGTTTCAGCAAAGGCAACTGCAATACCAAAGTCTGTTACTTTAGCGACTCCATTGGAAGTCAAAAGGACGTTCTGAGGTTTCAAATCTCGATGGACAATTCCTCTCGTGTGCGCCATTCGCATAGCAAGGAGAATCTGTCCCATAATTCGCACCGCAACATCGTTGGAGAGTGGTGCATTTTCTTTTATATAACGTTTTAAATCGAGGCCATTGACATATTCCATAGCCAGATACTGTTGACCATCTTCTTCACCGATGTCCGAAATACGAACGATATTGGGATGGTCAAGTTCTGCCATGGCACGCGCTTCACGTTGAAAACGCTGGATAGCAATTTGATCTGTCTGATAGTTGGTCCGAAGAACTTTAACAGCAACCTCTTCTCCATCTAAAATCAAATCTCTTGCTAGGTAAACATCTGCCATACCGCCTCGACCAATTTGCCGAACGATTCGATACCGACCGGCAAAGATCTTACCGATTTGAATCATTACCTAGCCTCCTCCGTAATGTGAAGCAAACCTACTGTAATATTATCTAGACCGCCTGCATTATTGGCAAAACGTACAAGTGTTTCTACCTTGCTTTCAATTGAAACATCACTCAATACAATATCACGAATATCCTCGGTTGGTACCATATTGGTTAAGCCATCGCTGTTAATAAGGACATAATCTCCAACCTCAAGAGTTTTCAAAGCAATGTCTGGTTCAATTGGTTCGGCTTGTCCAATGGACTGCGTTACAATATTTTTTTGAGGATGACGCTGTGCTTCTTCTTCTGTGAGCTGACCAGCTCGAACAAGAGCACCTACCAGCGAATGGTCGTTGGTTAGACGTGTATATTCGCCATCTCTAATCAATCCAACTCGTGAATCTCCAACATGGGCATAGATCATTTGATTGTCGATGACAACAACTGCCTCAAGAGTTGTTCCCATCCCCTTGTATTCTTCTGTCTGTCCAAGTTCATGAATCTTTTGGTTTTCAGCATCAATGATTGCAACCATCCATTCACGGACATCATTCAAGGTCACTAATTGAGTATCAACCCAAGCAGCTCCCAAATCTGTTGCTGCCATTTCACTGGCAATATGGCCGGCACGGTGACCACCCATTCCATCAGCTAACACGACCAAATCAATCCCTGCGCGGTTTTTGTAGCGATTGATATAGTCTTGGTTGTTCGAACGTTTCTGTCCTACATCGGTAAGTAATGCAATTTCCATAATTTTTATCGTTGCTAAGCAACTTCCTCCTCTTATTCTAGGATTTTCGTCTAAGTTGACCGATGAAAAAGCCATCTGTCTTATACTGTTCAGGGGTTATCAACAAGCAACCATCCACCATAATATCTGTTTGAGGGTGTTCTAGTGTCACCTGTTCAAAATTGGGATGGTTTTGCAGAAATTCTTGAATAACCTCTTGGTTTTCCTTAGCAATAATCGTACATGTGCTATAGGTTATTATACCACCAATTTTCAAGCTTTGGCAAACACTGTCCAGTATCTGCAACTGGATAGTCTTTAGAGAATCAAAATCCATCGATGCCTTGTTATAACGAATATCTGGCTTACGGCGGATGAGTCCAATACCTGAACAAGGGGCGTCTACCAATATCTTATCAAAGGTATCAGGTCCAAATGTTTCATGAACACGACTGGCATCCAGACGTTTGGTCTCAATCTTATCTTCTAGGCCTAAACGACGTGCGTTTTCTTCAATCAGGTTTAGTTTATGCTTGTATAAATCAAGAGCAATAACTTTACCACTTGTTAAATAGCTGGCCATATGACAGGTTTTTCCACCCGGAGCCGCACAGGCATCCAAGATGATTTCATCTCCTTGAATATCCAAAGTCGGAGCTACCAATTGACTGGTTTCATCTTGAATAGTGATGAGTCCTTCCTTGAAATAATCTGTCTCCGCAAAGTGTCTATGAGATTTAACCAACCCAACTGGTGATAACTGCGAGTGTTGAGCGCCTAGCTCCTCTGCCAATCGCTCCACTTGTTGACCATCTGTCACGCGTACACTGGCCTTATTCCGATCATGTAAGCTTTGGAAAATCTTCTCTGCACGTTCATCGCCATATTCTGCAATCAGGGTTTGGACCAACCAAACTGGCACAGAATACTGAACGGATAGTCGTTTATTTTTTCGTTTGATGTCCGCTGGATTTGGCAAAGTCGATTGACTGATTTTTCGCAAAATGGCATTAACAAATTTGTCAGTTCCAGGCTTTCGCTTGGCAATATCAACTGCCTCATTGACAACTGCGTGGGTAGGCAATTTGTCCAAATATACCAACTGGTAGAGGCTCAACATGAGGAGATAGTAGACCCAAGTGTCCAACTTTTCTCTATCTTCGATAAAATGTGCCAAATACCACTCTAGGGTAATTTTACGAGAAACCGTCCCATAAACCAATTCGGTCGCCAAGCCCTTGTCCTTTGTTGATAAACGAGAAGATTCTAGGGCCTTATTGAGAGCGATGTTCGAGTAAGCCCCTTGATCAAAGACTTGTTCCAATACAGATAAGGCTAGACTTCTTGCTGTTTCATGTTTATTGATCACCAAATTGATCTCCTACTGCAATATCTCGACCTGCACCATTTAAAAAGTCTGCAATGGTCATTTTTGGCTTACCAGCTGGCTGGACAGTTTTCAGAGAAAGGGCTCCCTGACCTGTCGCAATGATCAATTCTTTCTTGCTTCGAGCAATAACCCGACCAACTGGTCCTTCACCTTCTGCTTCTACAGCTTCTTGAATTTTAAAACGTTCCCCTTGCCAATAGGTGTGGGCAACGGGCCACGGGTACATACCGCGAATGTGATTAAATAGTTGACGAGCTGTCTTATTCCAATCCAGTACCTCTTCTTCTCGCTGGATATTTGGTGAGAAGGTTACCTGTTCTGGATTTTGAGCGACTGGTTTCAAGTCACCAGCAATATAGGCTGGTAAGGTTTGTAATAATAAATCCCGACCAACAACAGCCAACTTTTCAAACAAGGTGCCGACGTTGTCGCTTTCTTCAATAGCAATGCTATCGCTGGAAATCATGTCACCGGCATCCATTTCCTTGACCATTTCCATGATGGTTACGCCGGCACGTTCATCACCGTTAATCAAAGCGTAATGAATAGGGGCACCGCCACGGTATTTAGGAAGAAGAGAAGCATGAACATTGACAGCAAAGTCAACTGAGTTCAATAATTTGGTTGGTAGGAATTGCCCAAAAGCTGCCGTCACAATCCCATCTACTCCTAAATTCATCAGCTCATCCATTTCTTGACTTCCAGATAGCTTCTCTGGTTGATAGACTGGTAAATTGTATTCCAAGGCTACTTCTTTCACAGGTGTCATTTGAATGACTTTTTTACGACCAACAGCTCGGTCTGGCTGGGTAACAACAGCCAGTATGTTATAATTTCCATCAGCTAAGAGCCCTCTTAAGACCGTCGCTGAAAACGCTGGCGTTCCCATAAAAATCAACTTTGTCATATTCGTATTCTCATCTCCTTTTCCTTTAATCATTGCTACTCATTCCATTATCCTTTAATTATACCATTTTTGCTTATTTTTTCCTTAATTCAAGGTTTATTTGAAGCATATAATCAAAAAATGCAAGGCTTATTCCAGCCTTACATCATATTCTGCGGTTCATTGTCAATAATCAGTCGCAAATCTTGATTTTCTCTCTCCTGTGTCCAATCCAAAATCTGGTTCAATACCTCTTCCAAACGGTCTTCGTATCGGTATTTCAAGATAATCTGGTAGTGGTAGAGATTATGGGTTCTGGCAATAGGCTTGGGCGTCGGTCCCAAGATTTGAATTGCATCTGTTAAGTGTTGGCGGAGAAAGGCTACTGTTTCATAGGCTTTTTTCACGACAAATTCTTCTGACTTGTGCGAAAAGGTTAGACCCACCGTAAAATAGTAAGGTGGATAACCAAGATTTTTCCGAATGCCCATCTCATAACGATAGAAACCTTCATAATCCTGCTCTTTAGCAAAAGTAATGGCATAATGATTGGGGTTATAGGTCTGAATCAGGACCTCCCCTTCCTTATCAGCTCGACCAGCCCGACCAGCTACCTGAGTTAGCAACTGGAAGGTCCGCTCAGAAGACCGAAAATCAGGCAAATTCAGAGCCGTATCCGCATTGAGCACCCCAACTAGGGTCACATTTGGAAAATCCAAGCCCTTGGCAATCATCTGAGTTCCCAGAAGAATATCCGCTTCGCCTCGACCAAACCGTTCGAGCAAGTCCTCATGAGCACCTTTTTTCTTGGTAGTATCCACATCCATACGCAAAATTCTAGCTTCTGGCAAGAGTTCCTGCAATTCATCGTAGGCCTTTTGCGTACCCGTCCCATAATAACGAATAGAACGACTTTGACAGTTTGGACAGGTCTGAGGAATGCCCTTTTGAAAACCACAATAATGGCAGTTCATCGTTTTTGTGTCCATATGGAGCGTAAGGGAAATATCACAGTTTGGACACTGGTCCACACTCCCACAATCACGACACATGACAAAAGAAGAATAACCACGCCTATTCAACATAAGAACGACCTGTTCCTTACGAGCCAATTTTTCTCTTATCTTTTCAATCAGAACAGGGGTAAAATTACTAGCCTCCTGCTGACCGATATAATCACGGAAATCCACAACTTCCACTTCTGGAATACGCGCCAATGGATTAGCCCTCTGGTTAAGAGTCAGTCTTCCATAGACTCCCCGACTAGCCCGAGCCCGTGTTTCAAGGCTAGGCGTAGCCGAACCCAAAACCAGAGTCGCTCGATTATAGTCTGCCCGCAACTTTGCTACATCACGCGCATGATAGCGCGGATTGCTATCCTGCTTGTAGGTCGCTTCATGCTCCTCATCAATGATGATAACACCCAAGTTTGTCAAAGGGGCAAAAATGGCCGAACGAGCCCCGACAACCACCTGGGCATTGCCTGCCTCAATCTTCCGCCACTCGTCATACTTCTCTCCATCCGACAATCCAGAGTGGAGAATAGCGACTTTCTGACCAAAGCGAGAGATGAAGCGATTGGTCATCTGAGGGGTCAAGGAAATTTCAGGTACCAGCATAATGGCCGTTTTCCTCATCTTCAGAACCCTATCAATAACCTGTAGATAAACCTCCGTCTTCCCAGAGCCTGTCACCCCTTGTAGTAGAAAGGTTTGGCTTTCCTGACCGATAGAGGCCACAATCTCCCGAACTGCAATCGCCTGCTCTGGATTCAAATCCAAGGCCTGCGTTTTTTCCACCTTATCAAAAACTCCCTGAGTCCGCGACACTTCCTCCTCCCAGACTTCTATATAGCCTTTTTCTTGGAAATAGCGGAGCGTACCAGCTGAATACTCTGCTTTTAGATTTGAAAGGAGCTGGTCTTCCGAGTGTTCCAGCAGAAATTCTCTTAATTGCTGCCGTTTTTTAGCCCGATTGCTGATGTCTGCTTCTCGTAATTTCTCCAGACAAACTCGGTACCATTTTTCTGTCTTGATTTGCTTTTTATCCTTGGCCACATAGTCTACCAAGATTTTCCCTGACTGGGCCAGACGCATGATTTTTCCTTGCTCTTTCACGTCTAAGTCAGAAAAACGAATCTGGTCCTTATCACCGAACAGACTGACCTGCTCTGCCATTTCCAAGCCATTCCCCGGTCTGAGTAATTTGTCATAGGTGGAATTGAGCAAACTAGGCAACATGGATTTTAAGAGAGTAATTTTATAGGAGAAGACCGACTTCCTCATCTGGTCCGCCAACCAAAATTGCTCTTGATTGAGAACAGGACTATAGTCCAAAACCTCGGCAAGCTCTTTCAAGTCTTGTAAATTATTTTCGTCATCTTCATCAATCAAGTCAACTACAATCCCTTGAATCAGCCGATTTCCCTTACCAAAGGGTACATGGACACGCACGCCAACCTTGAGCCCCTCTTCCAACTCAGCTGGAACTCGATAGGAATAAGCTTGATCTGTCTGCATCAAGGGGACGTCTACAATAATCTGTGCTAACATACCATCTCCATTTATTTTACCTTCTAATATCACGACAGATGCGAACAAGGTTCACTTTATGTATAACCTCCAACTATTAGTTGGAGCAAATATTAAAAGATAAACAAATGACCTGCCTCCTTTCTGTCAAAGCTTTCATTATTCCGAAAGTGAAAAGAAACCCGGATGGCAATCCCAACCGAGTCTTGTTTCTAAATCTTTTCGCCTTCTTCTTTTTCTTTAGCGATTTGTTCTTTGATTTTCTTCTCTTCTTCTTCTGCCAGACGTTTCGCTTCTTCCGCACGGCGACGAACTGCCTCACGTTTTGCTTCTGGATCTGGGTGGATAACCACATTGCCAGATTCAATTTCTTCCAAGGCACGAAGGGTTGACTTTACTGAAGTAAATTCTTGAGTTGGCTTTGCACCTGCTTCCAATTCATGGGCACGTTTTGCCTCAAGAATAACCAAGGAATATTTAGATGGTACCTTGTCCAACAAGGTATCGATAGATGGTTTCAACATCATAGTTCTATTCTCTACTTTCTATTAAGGTTCTATTACTTGTTCACATCACGAATCATTTCATCATAGCGGCCGATAACACGGTCTACACGGAAATGTTCTGCTTCGATAATTCGTTTGACACGTTCTGCCGCCAAAGGAACTTCATCATTGACAACCGCATAGTCATACTCACGCATAAGAGCAATCTCTTCTTTAGCACGTTCGATACGTTGCGCAATGACTTCCTCACTGTCTGTCCCACGACCAACCAAGCGATCTTGTAATTCTTCTAAATCTGGTGGTGTCAAGAAGATAAAAACACCGTCTGGAACTTTTTTCTTGACTTGAAGAGCTCCTTGTACTTCAATTTCCAAGAAGACATCTATCCCTTTATCAAGCGTTTGATTAACATAAGTCAAAGGAGTTCCATAGTAATTTCCAACGTACTCAGCATATTCCAACATCTGACCTTGACGAATCAAATCTTCAAATTCCTCACGACTACGGAAGAAATAGTCAACTCCATCAACTTCTCCCGGTCTCTGTGGACGTGTCGTCATGGATACAGAATATTCAAATTTATTATCAGAGCTTTCAAAAATTTCCTTTCGAACTGTTCCTTTTCCAACACCAGATGGGCCAGAAAAGACAATGAGTAAGCCTCGCTCTTTCATGATATCTCCTTTTAAATCTTTCATTCTAGTGTAACAAAATTTAGCATGAATTTCAACTGCTTTTAAATACGATTAGAATATTTTCTATTCCCAACCCAAAACGAACTTTGAGCCAGTAGAAAAAGAGCCCTTCGGACTCTTCTACATTTACTTAGCAACATCTGTTGCTCTTGTTTCACGGATAACTGTGATTTTGATATTTCCTGGATAATCCAGATTATTTTCAATTTTCTCACGAACATCATGGGCCAAGATGGTAATCTGATCATCAGTGACCTTGTTAGGATGAACGATAATCCGAATTTCACGACCAGCCTGAATAGCATAGGATTGTTTAATCCCTTCAAAACTGTTAGCGATTTCTTCCAAGTCTTGCAGACGTTTGATGTAGGCTTCCATAGATTCACGACGCGAACCTGGACGAGCAGCGCTCAGAGCATCTGCCGCAGCCACAATGACTGCAATAGTACTTGTCGCTTCTACATCGCCATGGTGACTAGCAATCGCATTAATAACAATTGGATTCTCTTTATATTTCTTAGCCAATTCTGTACCGATTTCAACGTGGCTTCCATCCACCTCACGGTCAATAGCTTTACCAACGTCATGTAGGAAACCAGCTCGCCGTGCCAAATTCACATTCTCGCCCAATTCAGCAGCAAGTACACCTGCTAATTTAGCAACTTCGATTGAGTGGCGAAGAACATTTTGTCCGTAAGAGGTACGGAAATGCAAACGTCCCATGATTTTAATCAAGTCTGGATGAAGGTTTGGTGCCCCAACTTCATAAGCAGCAGCTTCCCCATACTCACGAATACGATTATCCATCTCTACACGGTGTTTCTCAACCAACTCCTCAATACGAGCTGGATGAATACGACCATCTTGAAGCAAGGTCTCCATGGTCATACGGGCAATCTCACGGCGAATCGGATCAAAACCTGATAGAACAACCACTTCTGGTGTATCATCAATGATAACATCGATACCTGTGAGACTTTCAAAGGTACGAATATTTCGACCCTCACGTCCAATAATCCGTCCCTTCATCGCATCATCCGGTAAATGAACCGATGTAATCGTCTGCTCAGCCACATATTCACCTGATATGCGTTGCATCGCTTGGGCTAACAAGTCCTTTGCCATCTTGTCAGAACGTTCTTTTACTTCACGCTCTGCTTCCTTGATACGAGTCGCAATTTCATGCGTCAGTTTATCACGTGTATCGGTAAGGATGATTTCCTTCGCCTCTTCTTGACTGAGGGCCGCCACTCGTTCTAACTCCAAAGCTTTTTGTTCTTCGAGTTTTACAACTTCTTGTTCACGCTCATCAATGTGCTTAGCTTTATCGGTCAGACTTTGTTCCTTTTGTTCCAAAGTCTTTTCCTTGTTGGTCAAATTATCGTCTTTGCGGTCCAAACTGGTCGCCCGCTCTGTCAAGCGTGATTCGATTTGCTTCAACTCTTGACGTTCTGACTTAAATTCTTCTGCAATTTCTTCTCGGTACTTACGAGCTTCTTCCTTAGCTTCCAAGAGTAATTCTTTTTTCAAGGTCTGGCGATCGCGCTCAGCTGTTTTTAGAATAACCTCAGCTTGCTCTTCTGCTCGACCACGAACATTACTAGCTTCTTGTTCTGCGTTTAAAAGTGTCAATTCTGCAGTTTCTTTTGCAGATTTCATCTTCAAAGAAATGGCAAAGTAACCTAATACTAAACCAATGAGAGCAGAAACAAGTGTCACTACTACTGTAATGATATTCATATTTCTACCTCTTTTTTTATAATTCGATTTTCACAAAATCTGTATCTATTTTATCATATTTGAAACGATTTCACAATTCCAAATTGTCAAATATGGTATAATAAATTCATCACTTATTTGGAGGAAACCATGAAAAAAGAAGTCACTGTCGAAAGCTTCGAGCTAGACCACACTATTGTAAAAGCACCTTACATCCGCTTAATTTCTGAAGAAGTCGGACCCAAAGGAGACATTATTACAAACTTTGATATTCGCCTTATCCAACCCAACGAAAATGCAATGGATACAGCTGGTCTACATACCATCGAGCATCTATTAGCTAAACTAATTCGCCAGCGCATCGATGGGCTAATCGACTGCTCTCCTTTCGGGTGTCGGACAGGCTTCCACATGATTATGTGGGGAAAACAAGACTCTGAAAAGATTGCTCAAGTCATCAAGTCGAGTTTGGAAGAAATTGCAGAAGGCATCACTTGGGAGGATGTCCCAGGAACAACCATTGAATCATGTGGTAACTACAAAGACCATAGCCTTCATTCAGCTAAAGAATGGGCCAAACTAATCCTTTCTCAGGGAATCTCTACAGATGCCTTTGAAAGAAAACCAATCTAACAAAAAAACGGATACACCGCTCAGAACGTAGACAAAATCCTAAAATATAAAAAATTGAAGAAGTTTGCGAAAAATAGCAAGTCATTAAACTCTTGGAAACATTGATATTTCAGCGTTTCTGAGAGTTTTTTTATTTTCAATATAAAGAAAAAAGATTGAAGAAAATTGTCCAAAATGAACTTTTTCTTCAATCTGAAGCGGCTAAAACGCTTTTTTGTTTAATAATCCAAGGCATCAGAATGACCAACACCATTGCCGACAAAGTAGCCTGTCTTACAATTTATAGAGAACAAGTAGGTCCCATCTGGTTTAAACATATTGTAGTAGCCATTGCCATTGATAATATTAACTTTTTCCAAGATATATTGATTGCCTGTTATATACCCACGTTGTTGCGAGATAGTCACAATATTTTCAAGAATACCTGGATTGAAATTCCATGCTTCATTGTTTACATCATCAATCATTGCTTGATTATAAGGAACACGACTGCGGTCACGTTGCAAGACGACACCAGCTGGCACGGCAATTCCAAAGTCGGTTGTTGAGCCTGAAACCGTTGTTGAAGCGACTTCTGTTGTCGCTGGTACACCAGTAGATACAGTTTCATCAGCACCTTGGTTGCTTGTGACTGCAGTCTCACTTGCTACCGTAGCCGAAGCGACTTCCTGTTGTGAACGACCAAAATTCACGACCGATGCCAATAGACTGTCAACCGCACTAATCCCTGTCGTTGTCGCAGAAAGAGATTCTCCTGATTTAACCGTCGCCGTTGTATCAATTTCACCATTAACAACGACTTCTTTATCAAACTGACCATTGATGGCCTGAATGGCTGCAATGGCTTTTTCAAGATGATCATACTGTTCTTTAGCTTTGGTATAACTGTCCGAATTCTTATCCAATTTTTCCAACAGCACTTTCAGTTCTGCTAATTTACCAAACTCTGAATTTTTTAGCTTGGTCAAACTACTATCCGTAAAGAAACTATTATAGAGCTGTTCAAAAGCAGTCACATTCGTATCTGTCGAACTTGATGCTGTCGATGACGTCTGGCTTGTACTTGTTGAACTTGAAGAAGTCGCAGTATTCGATTTGTTAACAGAATTCATCCAAACCAGCGCCGTCGCCATTACACCAATCATTGAAAGCCCTACTGCTGACCAGAAGTAAAATTTCTTTTTCTGATCCCTATCTGCGCCCTCACTATGATCCAAGTCTTCGGCTTCATCTTCTTCCAATTCTAAACTAGAATCATCTGCCACTGAAGATACCCCCTCCATTGCTACGGTACTTGCAATCACTGTTTCTTCCAAGGTTTCCATCGGAGTTACCGAAAGTTCTTCTACAATAGGAGCAATCTCCTCACTAACTTCCGTAAGAGAAGACTCATTTGCTTCTACCTCTTCCGCACTTTCATGTCCTTGATTTTTTTCCTCATCAGCCACCTCAACTAAAGGAAGATGATTGATTTTGGTTTCAAATTTTTGAGATTCAATTTCTGTGCGGTGTTGCTTGATATAACGATCCAAGAGACCATCATCTTCTGTCACACCCGCTTCAATTTCCTTATGTTTTTTGACTGCTTCTTCGATTGTTAAATCTTTCGCCACTTCAAAATCTAAAACTTTCTCCTCATCCAAAGGAAGATGATGACTATTTTTTTCTCCCACGCTGTCCTCCTATCCTTGCACTTCTTGCACTTGACGTTTCACTCGTTGACCAAAAAATTGATAAAGATCCACTTTTAGGGTACCATTATACAGTTTGCGTTTCTTATCCGCTTGCTGTCCAAAACGGGTTTCAAACAACTCATCACTAGTTAGAATAAACTTAGACCATGTTTTGAGTGGTTCAAAAGTCTCCCCCATTTCTCGATACAGGGTAACAATGGCTTCATCATCCAACAAACGTTCTCCGTAAGGTGGATTAGAAATAATGACACCATTAATTTTATCTGTACGCAAGTCTTGCACACGCATTTGCTTGAAAACAATATCCTGCTCAACTCCTGCCGCAAATGCATTCTTCTTCGCAATTTCAATCATACGAGCATCAATATCTGATCCAGCAATATCTAATATCAAATCCGCTTTGATAGAAGCTTGCGCTTCTTTGCGTAATGCAGCCACCAATTGATCCTCAACCCACGGCCATTCCTCAAATGCAAAACTTCTCTTCAAACCTGGAGCTATATTTTTGGCCAACATAGCTGCCTCAATACAGAAAGTTCCCGATCCGCAAGTAGGGTCAATAAGCGGTTTATCTGGATACCAATTCGATAATTGCAAAATAGCAGCTGCCATATTTTCTTTGATTGGTGCGCCACCTTTTTCCACCCGATAACCACGTTTGAACAAACTAGAACCTGTCGTATCAATCATGACTGTCGCCACATCTTTCAAAATCGACACTTCAATTTTAAACTCTGCCCCCATCTCTTGCAAGGGAACCCCTTCGGGACGAGAGAAGTGTTTCTGCAGTTTCTTTACAACTGCTTTCTTAGAAATAGCCTGCACACTTGGTTCATTATGCAATTTCGATTTGACACATTTGGCCTTGGAAATAGGGAACTTACAGCCTAGAGGCAAGTAATTTTCCCAGTCCAAGTTAAAAACTCCTTGGAACAACTCTTCAAAAGTCTTTGCTGGAAATTGTCCAACAATGATTTTAATTCTATCCGCTGAACGCAACCAGATATTGGTTTCGATAATGGATTTTACATCTCCTTGGAATCGAACACGGCCATTTTCCACTTGACATTCATAGCCAAGATTACGAATTTCTCGACCCACAACCGCTTCCAGACCAGCTGCTGCCGTTGCAATCAATTCAAATTGTTTTTTCATTTTTTTCCTCTACAATAAAAGCTAGCAGAGCTAGCTACCTATTTTATGCAATTTTCTGTAAGCCATGTTTTGTTCCAGTGGTACTAGGTTCTACCACCTTCGATAATCATCTGTCTACTGTCTAAACAGTCAGGATTTCTGTTCATTTCCATCCATCCCATGCCCCGACCAAAGTTTGGGTTGCTAGCTTGAGGGGTTTACCGCGTTCCATTTTTTACGTTTCCATAAAAACTTCGTCACTGTGGCACTTTCAGATCTACTCTGGCATATCAAAAGACTTAGCCATTTTAACCGCCGTAACGCCCAAGGGCGTCCCTAGGCTTATTGATTCGCCTAGCACAAACACTACTGGCATCTCAGCCAGTGCTAGCATGGACTTTCCTCATGGTAGAAAACTACCACGCGATTATCCAAAAATTGCACCTTAATATCCTAGAACTTGTATCTACAAAGCAAGCCACTTTAAATCAAGGAATATCTTTGACAAAAATACAGTATGTATTTGTGCACAAGAAAATAACTGTGAATAAAGTGTCAGTTTAGGTGTACAATTTTCTATTCTTGATCCTGAACGATTTGTTTTCCAAATACTTCTTTCTCCAAACGATTCAGACGGCGGAGAATATCAAAGTTTGTCGCTGAAGATGGACGTTCTGTACGCAATACGTCGTTCGATTCTTCAGTAGGAAGAGTTGTTTTGGGAGAATTTGCTGCTTGCGCTTTCAATCGAGCAATTTCGCCTTTTAATTCCTTGATAATCGCTTCATAAGCATCATAGTCTTTCATAATATCATCAAGAAAATCGTTCACTTCATCTTGATCATAGCCACGAAAACCAATTTTAAAATCTTGCTCGAAAATATCTTTTGTCGTAAATTTAATACTTGCCATCTCTCTCTCCCTAATCTAAAACGTCACTACTCCTATTATATTAAAAAAAATAGGGAAAAATCAAGTCAAATCACTCAGAATTTGAAAAATTTTCAGCCTCCTCATTCAATTCCTCAAAGGTAAGCGTTTTTCTATTATATCCTTCTTTCTTTAAGACCATGTGATATAAATATTTCAAATTGGTTTCATTTTCAGAATCGTAAAATAAATAACAACCTGTCGTATTATCCAGTAGAAACTGGTTATAGTCTCTAAATTGCCCTGGGTTTTCATAGCGTGGATAAGCATACTTTACAAAATCAACCTGCTTAAACCGTGCTAACTTTGCTTGGTTAGCCTCATTCCACTGTTCGCCATGATTTTCAAATGGAAATATTGTTGCAATACTCAGTTGATACCCTTCGGCTCGTAAATCTTCTAAGACTTCTAAGGACCAGTATTCAAAACCCAATTGACCTGTCAGTATAAACCAACTAACACCCTCTTCTAAAAAACGAATAAAATTCCTACGAATTGCAGATTTAATAATGTGCAGTCGAGGATCTTTTTCTGAAAAAATTCCCAGGTCTGTATGTCTATAACCTGTTACCAAAAGGCTCTTAGTATCCATTTCTTGTACTCTTTTCGCTAATTATGGTATAATATGCTGATATTATTTTATCAAGAAGGAGTTCTATGGTCAATTATCCTCATAAGGTGTCAAAAAAAATCAATAGAACCAGTCCTATTTCATCCCAGCGAGTAAACTTTGCTAATCGCGGAATGTCTTTTGAGGCCGCTATCAACGATAGTAATCAATATTACCTTGCGCACGACATTGCTGTCATTCACAAGAAGCCAACTCCCGTGCAAATTGTAAAAGTTGATTACCCCAAACGGAGCCGTGCTAAGATTGTCGAAGCATACTTTCGACAGGCATCTACCACAGACTACTCTGGTGTTTTTAAAAGACATTATATTGATTTTGAAGCGAAAGAGACACGCCAAAAAGCATCCATGCCCATGAAAAATTTTCATGCGCATCAGATTGAACACATGAAACAGGTTGTAAAACAAGGTGGCATTTGTTTTGTCCTTCTTCACTTTTCAACATTAAAAGAAACCTATCTCTTGCCAGCTACTCATTTGATCGAATTTTATCAAGTAGACATGGGTAGTAAGTCGATGCCTCTAACCTTTATTCGACAATACGGCTTTGAGATTCAAATGGGGCGTTTCCCCAGCATCCCATATCTGGAAATCGTTGAAAAAAATCTATTAGGTGGTGAATCTTTTGAAAACTACAACAATTAAAAAAGCTCTTCTAATCACTGCAAATATTTTACTTGCGGGGGCTATCATTGCCTGCCTGGCCGGAGCTGCATTGGTTGTTTACTACATCCAAAGTGCTCCAGAATTGACAGAAGAATCTTTGACAGCAACTGTGTCAAGTAAAATTTACGATAAGAACGGAAATCTTATTGCAGATTTAGGAGCAGAAAAACGTTCGAGTGCCAAGACTGAAGAAATTCCAACAGACTTGGTAAATGCGATTGTCGCAATCGAAGACCAACGCTTCTTCAATCATAGAGGGGTTGACGTTATTCGTATTGCAGGTTCCCTGATTAATAACCTGAGTGGTGGACGTTTGCAGGGTGGCTCGACACTTGACCAACAGTTTATCAAGCTGACTTATTTCTCGACATCCGTAGAAGATCAAAATCTAAAACGGAAAATTCAAGAGGCTTGGCTGGCTACTCAATTGGAACGTCGTAATACCAAACAAGAGATTTTGACCTACTACATCAACAAGGTGTATATGTCAAATGGTAATTACGGTATGAAGACTGCTGCTCTTGCTTTTTATGGAAAAGAGTTAAAAGATTTGACTCTTCCTCAATTAGCTCTTTTAGCAGGAATGCCCCAAGCACCAAACCAATATGATCCTTATACCAATCCAGAAGATGCAAAAGTACGTCGCGATTTGGTATTGGCTGAGATGCTAGAAGAAAAGTACATTGATAATACCCAGTATGAACAAGCTGTTCTAACACCTGTAACAGATGGTTTGCAACCACTATCTAATGCAGCTGCTTATCCTGCTTATATGGACAACTATCTGAAACAAGTCGTTGAAGAAGTTGAAGAAAAAACAGGTTACAACTTGCTGACAACAGGGATGGATGTCTATACGAACGTCGATCCTGCCGCCCAGCAACAACTTTGGAATATCTACAATACAGATATGTATGTCAGCTATCCAGATGATTTATTACAGGTAGCTTCAACGGTTGTGGATGTTTCTAATGGTAAAGTCGTTGCGCAATTAGGTGGTCGTAAACAGGAGACAAACGTCTCGTTTGGTACCAACCAAGCCGTTGAAACCAACCGTGACTTCGGTTCTACAATGAAGCCAATCACAGACTATGCTCCTGCTTTTGAAAACGGCATCTATACATCTACAGCAGATTTAATCTTAGACGGTCCTTATAACTATCCTGGTACAACAACTCCTTTCAATAACTGGGATAAACAATACTATGGTAATATCTCTGTTAAGACTGCTATTCAGTATTCTCGAAATGTTACAGCCGTTAAAGCATTGGAAGCTACAGGCTTAGAAAATGCCTTGAAATTTTTGAATAGCGTTGGTATCGATTACCCTGATATTTATTACTCTAATGCTATTTCAAGTAATACATCCGACACTGGTAGCCAGTACGGGGCAAGTAGTGAAAAGATGGCTGCTGCCTACGCCGCTTTTGCCAATGGCGGCACATACTACGCTCCGCAGTATGTCAATAAAATTGTCTTTAGTGATGGAACAGTAACAGAATACGCTCCTCAAGGTACTCAAGTCATGTCTGCCGAAACAGCCTACATGATGACCGATATGATGAAGGCTGTTATGTCTTACGGTTATGGATTAGACGCTTCTGTTAGTGGAGTTCCTATGGCAGGTAAAACAGGTACATCAAACTATACCGATAGCGAAACGGATACTATTCTAGCTGCAATTCCAGAAGCAAATTATAGCTACATGGTCGTTCCTGATGAAAACTTTGTTGGATATTCTAGTCAGTATGCAATGGCTGTTTGGACCGGATATACCAATCGTATGACTCCTATCCTTGATAACAGCATGCGAATTGCAACAGATGTCTACCACAATATGATGCTCTTTATGCATTCGGACTATACAGCTACCGATTGGGAGATGCCAAGCGGACTCGTACGTTACGGTTCCAACTACTATCTCAGAGGTAGTCGCTCACTATCCAATGCTTACAACACGTACACTAGCTATAGTACAAGTTCTTCTAGTTCGACTGAAACTAGCGAAACGGCCGAAGCGACGACAACATCAAGCGAAACATCATCTGGAACTTCAACCGAGACTGCAACTTCTCCAACTGCAACTTCTTCAACTGAAACTGCAACAACAGGAAACAATCCTGCGACGGGACAGACAGATGGTCAATAAGAAAATTCCCAGACTCTTCTGGGTTTTTCTTTTACTTAAATTATGATAAGATAAGATTATGAAACCTGAAGTATTTTATAAAACCTTGGCAGACCAAGGTATTCAATTAACCGACCAACAAAAACACCAATTTCATCGCTATTTCCAACTATTAGTGGAATGGAATGAAAAAATCAATCTGACAGCTATTACCGAGGAAAGCGAAGTCTATCTGAAGCATTTCTACGATTCTATCGCTCCAATCCTGCAAGGCCATATTCAGAACGAACCTCTTCGGCTTTTAGATATTGGAGCTGGAGCTGGATTTCCTAGCCTACCTATGAAGATTATCTTTCCGCAACTAGATGTTACCATCATTGATTCTCTGAATAAACGAATTAACTTTTTACATTTGCTTACCGAAGAACTAGAGCTTGAAGGTGTTCATTTCTATCATGGTCGTGCAGAAAACTTTGCACAAGATAAGAACTTCCGTGCACAATTTGACCTTGTTACAGCACGCGCAGTTGCCCGCATGCAGATTCTTTCTGAATTGACTATTCCTTATTTGAAGCTCAACGGAAAATTAATCGCACTCAAGGCGTCCAGCGCAGAAGATGAATTGACCCAAGCAAAAAACGCACTCAATCTCCTCTTCGCAAAAGTCATCGAAAACCACGACTATACTCTTCCAAATGGCGACCCTCGAACATTGACCATCGTCGAAAAGAAAAAGGAAACTCCAAATAAGTTTCCACGCAAAGCTGGTATGCCAAATAAAAGACCCCTTTAAACATAAGAAAAGCGAGGCTGGGCAAAAAGCTCAACCTCGCTTCTCAGAGTTCGTGTCAACATCTCAGCGCAGTGGTTGATTGGCAGATTTGTTCGTGTTTTACACTCCAAATCTGACCTAATCAACTGTGCGGGGGCGGGAAGACGAACTCTTTTTTGACCAGTCGAGTTCTTTCCCGCTCCCTCTTTTATTATCCAATTTTTGTAATATTGGTTGCTTGAAGACCACGTTGGCCTTGCTCCACTTCAAATGTCACTTTCTGACCATCTTCCAACGACTTAAAACCATCTGATTGAATTTCAGAAAAGTGTGCAAATACATCTGGACCGTTTTCTTGAGCAATAAAACCAAATCCCTTTTCTGCATTAAACCATTTAACTGTACCTTGTACCATTTGTGTTACCTCTTTTTATTTATTTGTAAAACTTATCAAGAGGAAAAACAAAAGATGAAACTGATACTTAAACTCTAAATTTATTTACATTCCCTACTGTAACAGTATATTTCCTATATGTCAACGATAAAGGGTTGATAAGCCCAATAAACTCAATAATCATCGCCACGGATTATAGAATCGACCCTGATTAACAAAAAATAGATAGATTGTCACGACTACTAGAGCAAGAATAAATAGCAAGACAGCGTAGTCTATTCTTTGTAGAGGCTGTTGGGTATACCATGTTCTTTTTTTATTCTTTCCAAAACGCCGCAATTCCATAGCCGTTGAAATCGTATCAATCCTCTCCAAGGAGCTGAAAATCAGAGGAATGACAAGGGATAGATTCCCTTTTATACGATCCATCACTTTTCCTTTCCTGGACAATTCCAAACCACGCGCTTCTTGAGACATTCGAATCGTATAAAACTCTTCTTGAATATCTGGAATATAACGCATGGTCAAACTTACTGCGTAAGCAACTTTGTAGGATACCCCAATTTGATTCAAGCTGGAAGCAAACTGACTAGGATGAGTGGTCATGAGAAAGATAATCGCTAAAGGAACTGTACAAAAATACTTCAAGAGAAGATTCACCAGATAAAATGCTTGCTGACTCGTCAAGGAATAAACTCCCAGACCTGATAGCAAGGGAGTGTCTGCTCCGTAAAGTTCCACTCCATACCGTGGTGCAAACAAGTGAACCATCAGAGCATTCATTGCAGCAAAAATGATCGTCAGAATTAAAACAAGAGAGATTTCTTTATAACGAATCCCTGACATTTTGAACAAGGCTAGAGAAAATACTGCGATAAAAAGAATCAAGCGGGTATCGTAAGTAATCATAGCAAGAATGGAAACTATGAGAAAAAAGAGTAATTTACTGACAGCCGATAAACTATGAATCAAGCCAGTTCCTGGATGGTAACCAATTAGTTTTTGTTGACTCATCTTCCTCTCCTTTCTTCCTGCATATAAAACGTCGTTAATTCTAAGGGATTAACTCCCACCCTCTCCGCCAAGTGAAAAATTGATGTTTCTTTTAAATTGGCTCGCTCAATCACCGTATCATCAGATAAAATTTCTGCCGGACTGGCATCTTCAATAATCTGCCCATCCACCACAACAACAGCTCTATCTGAATAATCTAGCATGAGTTGCATGTCATGGGTAATCATGACAATGGTGTGCCCTTGGGCATTTAATTGATCCAAAAACTCCATCATTTCCCGATAATGCCGTTGGTCTTGTCCTGCTGTTGGCTCATCTAGCAAAACAATTTCTGGATTGAGAACCAAGATAGATGCTATCGTTACCCGTTTTTTCTGCCCATACGAAAGTGCCGAAATCGGCCAATTACGAAACGGATACAGGCCACATACTTTCAAGATATGGTGAACTCGGTGTTCAATTTCTTCTTCTGTCACCCCTCGCATGCGCAAACCAAGGGCAACCTCATCAAAGATCATCGTTTGGCTAATCATTTGGTTGGGATTCTGAAGAACATAACCAATCCGTTCTGCTCGCTCTTTGACAGAATCTTCTTTGATTGACTGCCCCTTCCAGAGAATCTCACCCTCACCCTGAATAAAACCACAAAGCACCTTGGCTAAAGTAGATTTCCCAGCACCATTTTTTCCAACAATAGCTAGACGTTCCCCCTTATGAATCGTCAGTTGAATGTCTGTAAGAACTTGTTTGTTAGGATAGGAAAAATGAAGATGCTTGACTTCTAACAAAGCCTCTTTCTCTCCATTTTCAAAGTGTAGAGTCGGCAGGGATGCTATATTCAAAGCCTCAATATCAATTTCCCAAACTGAAGAGAGGCGTTCTGCCTGCGCAATCGGATATCCTAAGGCGCGAAGAGTCGATAGATATAAGGGTTCACGGATGCCGTTTTCCTGTAACAATGAGGTACGTAATAAATCATCAGGTCCTCCATTGAACAAAATCCGACCGTCATTAATCAATACAACTCGGTCTACCTGACGATACAGTACGTCCTCTAAACGGTGTTCGATAATAATGGTCGTGGTCCCTTCTTGCTTGTGCAGACGGTCAATCAAATCAATCGTATCTTGGCCCGATTTGGGGTCTAAATTAGCAAGTGGCTCATCAAACAACAAAATAGGACTCTCATCAATAAGAACTCCGCCCAGACTGACACGTTGCTTTTGACCTCCAGATAAATCTTGTGGTCGATGTGCCAGCAAATCGGTCAAAGACAGTCTTTCTGCCCAATCTCCTACTTTTTGCTTCATCACCACCTGGCTTTCCATGTCGTTTTCCAAAGCAAAAGCTAGGTCCTCGGCAACTGATAAACCAATGAATTGACCATCTGTATCTTGAAGAACCGTTGATACGAGCAAGGACTTATCATAAATTGAATGATTAAAAGCTTCCTGACCATCCAGTAGTAAACTTCCGCTATGTTCTCCTTTGTAAATATTGGGAATAATACCATTAAGACATTGTCCAATCGTCGACTTTCCTGAACCAGATGGACCAATAATCAGAACTTTCTCTCCCTGATAAATCGTTAACTGAATATCTTTTAAAGTGGGTTCCTGTTGCGCTTGGTATTTAAATGTAAAATCTTTAAACTCAATGATTTTTTTCATAGGACTATTATAGCGTAAATTGACTCTGAAAAAAAGGAAGAATCATCAGTTTCTCCCTTTTCAAATAAGTTCATCCATAATTCTAGAGCAGATGAATTCTATCTTCTTGCCTCACAATCGCATTAAAATGATACCATCAAGGTCCGTAAAACTTGCTCCATAAAAGCCACGGGCATCTGTCGGGCATCCTGTAATTTGCCCGCCATTTGCTTCAACACGATCGATAAGTCTATCCACTTCTTTCCTACTCGCCACATTAAGCAAAATCAAGACTTCATTGCCACTCGCTACTACCTGAAATGGTACGCGTTGAGCAAAGCTATCTGCCTGCATCAAAATCAAGTTGCCACCCTCAGGCAAAGTCACAGACTTAACATCTCCAAACGTCGCAACTGCAAAACCGATTGCCTCATAAAACCGACCAGCTATTCAAGGTCTGCTACTGCTAATACTCAATGAAAATCAAAAGTGACCTAGGAAACGAAGCGAAGATAGAACTGAAGTTCATCAAAGCAAGTTGACAACGGATAATGTTGATTTTCGAAGGGGATAAGTTCATCCAAAATGACTTCATCTCCTTCTCTTTTCTAATTGATAGGCTTCGTATAGAATGGACTGAAAAAATATAAAGAATTCTGATTGAACAAAAAATTGCACTGATTTTTCAATGCAATTTTGGTATTACTAAGCATTTGCTGGAGTAAGAGTTTCCCCAATCGCTTCCAAGCGTTCTGCCCATTCTTGACGAGTCAAGCCGTTTTCAGAGATGTAACGGTTGCGCTCATGAGCACGGCATTCAGCTGAACAGCCACGAACATACTTGTGCTCATTCTCTTCTGATGTCAAAATACGACGGTTACAGAATGGATTGCCACAGTTGACATAGCGCTCACATGGTGTGCCATCGAACCAGTCCTTACCAACGACAACTGGGTTAACATGGTTAACATCGACCGCGATACGCTCATCAAAGACATACATCTTACCATCCCACAATTCACCACGAACTTCTGGGTCTTTACCATAGGTTGCGATACCACCGTGGAGCTGGCCGACATCCTTGTAGCCTTCACGAACCATCCAGCCTGAGAATTTTTCACAGCGAACACCACCAGTACAGTAAACAACTACGCGCTTGTCCATGAATTTCTCTTTGTTATCACGGACCCATTGTGGCAACTCACGGAAGTTGCGGATGTCTGGACGGATCGCACCACGGAAGTGACCAAGGTCGTACTCGTAGTCATTACGTGTATCCAAAACAACTGTATCTTCGTCCAAGAGAGCTTCTTTGAACTCTTTTGGTGATAGGTAGGCACCTGTTGTTACAAGTGGGTCAATATCGTTGTCAAAGTCGTTGTCTTCCAAACCAAGGTGAACAATCTCTTTTTTATAACGAACAAACATTTTCTTGAAAGCTTGCTCATTTTCTTCATCAATCTTAAACCACAAATCGCTGAACAATGGGTTTGCATGAACGTAGTCCATGTATTTTTGTGTTGTTTCATAGTCACCAGAAACAGTACCGTTGATTCCCTCATCAGCAATCAAAATACGTCCTTTTAATCCGATAGACTTACAGAAAGCTAGATGCTCAGCAGCATAGGCTTCAGCATTTTCAATTGGAACATACTTGTAATAGAGTAGAACGCGAATATCTTTTGACATAGTGTCTCCTTTTCAATCTTTGCAATAGATGATAAAACTCTGTCATTTCTAATAAATGATACCTTACGATTATATCGTTTAGCCCCTCAAAAGACAAAAATCTGAACTGAAAATTTAGAACCTGTATTCGCAGGTTCAGTGCTTATATGTAAAAAAATACGGTAACATGAATGACATGCTACCGCATTTATTGAAGGTTCGCTATAACTTCTTAGTCGTCTAATTCTGTTTTCAGTTGTCGGAGTTTTTCCAAGGTATCATGTCCGATAAGTTGGTCCACTTTTCGCTTATGGCGTCTAGCAATATTTTCCTTCCATTTATCTTCAATAGGATTATGTGGCTTCTCGGCTTTCCTTTGCTCTTTGATTTCTCTTGCCTCCTGCCACTCCACTCCTTTAATAACTTCTTCCCAATAGCTGGCAATGGCAGAGCAGAGATAGAGTTGGATCTTATTCAACCAGTGTCCAAAAAAAGTTTGTGGAGTACTTTCCTCCACTAGCCGATAGGTCCTTTGGATTTCAATAAGTTGACTTTGGTATTTTTCCCACTGGAGCATAGCTTTACTCGGCTTTTTTCGATAAAGTTGACGCTGTTTAATTAGAGCTATATACGGTGCAACAAAACGACTCATCCGTATCTTGATAAAATTTCTGGAGGAGCGAATGGCCACCAGCATGCCTGAGGCCAATAAGCGTTCAACCTCCCTTACCTGATTATCTGGAAAACGGTAATGGACTTGCCACCCCTCTTCTTCAACCACTAAGCGAATCTGTATCCTGCCATTTTGCCAACTCGCCTCCACCTCTTGCTTTTCATCCCATAACTTTTGAAAAAAGAGAAGAAGGTAGTAGCTTTGTTTACTAAGTTCATACCAACTGTTCGTGTGATAAAGGTAGGTCCGAATCGCTCCTTTCATATAAAATTCGCCATGGAAATCATAAAAAGTTGGCTGTTTATATGTAGATTGTGATGGGTGGTTACTAACTCGGAAAACCTTATAATAATAATTATTCCAAAGAATGCAGCCATAAATTGATTTCGTCGTTTTCGATTGATAAAGACTTAAAACTTCCTCGTCAGGATTGAGTATAGAATGAATAATCGGTCCCAACTTTTCTTCTGTCCAGACCATACTTCTCCCCTTGAACACATGTTTTTGTTTGTTTTATATTATTATATCATATATGTATTTTTTGGTATTGAAAAAACCCTAGAATTTTTTCTAGGGAAAATAAAAACTTAATCTTTAGACAAACTACCTGTCTTCGTTTGAGATTTTGCATAAACAGCCAAAAGGAGTGTCCCTGCAATAGCAACTGTAATACTGTTTGCAATACCTGCTACAAGTCCCTGTGCAAAGACCTTATTCGCCGCCTCACTGTAGATAAGAATATCTAAAACTGGGGCAATAACTCCCCAAGCAATGAGGTTAGCTACTGCTTGAAAAATATTGAAAGCAAAAATATCTTTTCCTTCAAAAATTCCTTCTTGAATACGCAGACGATTTCTAGCAAAACCTAACACCAAGCCAAAAACTGCTGAGGCTAGAACCCATGACCACCAAGGCGACCCACCTCGCAGTGCGTCTATAAAGGCATGACCAATAAACCCTACAAAGAAACCAACAATTGGTCCAAAAACAATTGACAAGAGCGACTGAACTGCATACTGCAATTGAATGTAGGTATTTGGTACAAAGGTTGGAATACTAATCAGCAAACCAATAACCACAAAGAGGGCTGCGCCGATACCAGTAGCAACGACTGTTTTGATTGAATTATTTTTCATAACTATCTCCTAAAATTTCTTTAATTACTAATACGTTTGATTTCAATATGCCAGTTTTGACCTACACCGACATTATAAGCCTTGGCAAATGAGCCCTGATTAATCGCAACACCTACACGATAGAGGGAATTGATATAAATCAATGGCTGTCCGATACGTACATCCGCAAAGGACTTGCCATAAGTTACTTGGTTTTGATACACAAGCATGTCGTTATTGTATATGGTCACTTCAAAGCGATCTTCAAACTGCGGTTGCAAGGTGTAAAATTCTTCCCTCGTAATCGAGGTCCAAAGCGAGCCGAATCGAACATCCAGAATATCAATTGCACCTTTTACATAGTCCGAACCAACTTCCGTTGGGACTGTTGGAATTTCCACAATCTTATCCACGCTTAATTCTGGACCAACTTCTTCAAAGCTAATGTGTCCAGAAGCCAATTTAGCTCCCGTATAGGCATAAACATCTCGACCATGGAAGGTGTACGAATGTTCTGTATTGGCACGGCGATTGGCCACCTCTGAAATTTCTCGAACCGCCTTTATCCCCACATATTTTTTGATGAAGGATAGCGTCCCATTATCTGGCGTTACAATGTAGTGATTTTGTTCGGTCAAAGCTACTACACTCTTACGTTTTGAACCAACTCCGGGATCGACAACCGAAACAAATGTTGTCCCCTCCGGCCAGTATTCGACCGTTTGAAAGAGGCGATAAGAACCCTCAAAAATATTGTACGGAGTAATATCATGAGTTAGATGGTGAACAACTAAATCTCTCGCTTCTTGGAGAGCAACACCAATCATCGCCGAAACTGCACCATCAACTAAACCAAAATCTGATTGTAAAACAAGTAAATTATTTGACATACATTCTCCTAATCTTATTACCGTTCTATGATAACAGAAAACCCGTGACCATTCAAATAGATATTTCCAAAGCATGGCTATAGTTTTTCCTTATACCTCATCTATCAAGTACTCTACTATCAGCCACCGAAAACTCCGCAAATTTTTCCATCGTACCTTCTTCGAACTTAAGCTAAAATATCCCCACTTCTCTAGTTCCAACCAACTATCGTCTTTGATCAATTTGATAAAAAGAAAACCAGCTGCCGTTGGTTCTCATCTCCTACCTTTTAATAAAAATGACTGTCCCCCGGACTTTTGAATATAAAGAAAACTGCCTACCGGCAGTTCCAATCTCCAACCTTCTAGGACGTCCCACGTACAATGAGAATCGTCTACCTTTTAATAAAAATGACTGTCCCCCGGACAGTCATTTTTATTAAAAGCCATCTACATTTGTGTAGATTTTTTGGACGTCTTCGTCGTCTTCGAGGGCATCGTAGAGTTTTTCAAATGTTGCGAGGTCATCGCCTTCAAGGGATACTTCTGATTGTGGGATCATTTCAAGTTCAGTGACGTTGAACTCTTGGATTCCTGATTCTTTAAGTGCCACGATTGCCTTGTGCAAATCAGTTGGGGCTGTATAGACAGTGATTGTGCCGTCTTCTGCTTCTACGTCATCGACTTCGACATCTGCTTCAAGGAGCAATTCGAAGATCGCATCTGCATCATCACCAGCAAAGACAACCACACCTTTTTTATCAAACATGAATGATACAGAACCAGATGCACCCATGTTACCGCCGTTTTTACCAAAAGCAGAGCGCACGTTAGCTGCGGTACGGTTTACGTTTGATGTCAAGGTATCAACGATAATCATAGAACCATTTGGTCCAAAGCCTTCGTAACGACCTTCCACGAAGGTTTCGTCTGTGTTTCCTTTTGCCTTATCAATGGCTTTATCAATGATATGTTTTGGAACCTGCGCTTGCTTAGCACGGTCAATAACAAATTTCAGCGCTGAGTTTGTTTCTGGATCTGGGTCACCTTTTTTCGCTGCTACATAGATTTCAACACCAAATTTGGCGTAAACTTTTGAGTTAGCACCGTCTTTTGCGGTTTTCTTGGCTACAATATTGGCCCATTTACGTCCCATGGGGAACCTCCTACATTTTATAAAATCGCTTTATTATACCATAAATGGCAAGGATTGAGAAGATTTTTAAAATCTTCTTCACTATACAGTTGACATGTATAGTTTCTCGATATATAATATATAGTACAACTATACATTTGAACTATATAGGAGAAGCCAAATGAAAAGGAACAAGCATCTCCCCTTAACGGAGACAACCTACTATATTCTATTAGCCCTCTTGGAACCTGCCCATGGCTACCATATCATGCAAAAAGTAGAGGATATGAGTGATGGTGATGTGAAAATCGCTGCAGGAACCATGTATGGAGCGATTGAGAATCTTTTGAAACTAAAATGGATTTGTTCCGTTCCAAGTTCCGATAAAAGAAGAAAAGTCTATCAAGTAACAGCAACGGGCCAAGAGATTATTAAACTGGAAACACAGCGTATTCAAAAACTACATCATATTGCCAAAGAATTAGGTTTTTAAGGAGGAAGCCATGATAAGACACAAATTATTCACCAGTTTACAAGAGGAAGAACATTGGATTAATTCGATTCAATCCGAAGGTTATCAGCTTATCAAAGTAACTCCGTGGACAGCAGCCTATCATTTTGAAAAATGTAGTCGAACCCCTCATCCCGTACGCCTTGATTTTCATGAACATATTGCAAAAGGAGAATATTCAAATTACCTCTCTCTATTTGAAGACTGTGGTTGGCAACCTATACAAGGTAGTCGTAGATGTGGCATCCATTATTTTCAACAAACAATCGAAGCTTCAAGCACAGAAATTTTTTCTGATACCGAATCGAAAAAAGCATTCTATTCACGCTACCAAAATTATGCCTACTCCTATTTCGGATTATTTCTGACTTTATTTTTTATCCATTACCAAGTTGGACTCCAAAATGGATACACACTTTGGAATCCTAAATCCTGGTACCTAACTCCAGGACTATGGGAACGAACTGGTACCAGTTTTTGGTTTGGTTTTCTCTTTGAAACCCCATTCGCATTGTTTAGAAGTGGCATTATTCCCTTATTTTTCCTTGCTTGGTCTATTTATTTCCTCCATATCGCTGAAAAAGGTAAAAAAGAAGCGAAGAAATTAGAAAAATACTGATGGCATACTATCCAAAAGAAAAAGATTGAAAAGAGTTGACTGCAATCATCTTTTCAATCTTTTTTACTTTTTACAACTCAACTGTCGCAACTTGACTATCTTTACTTACTTGCCCAAGATTTCCAAGGCTGACAGATTTGATTTCAGCAGTGTTTGTGAAGGCAACAACGATGGTTGTTTCACGTCCTGCTGAGCGAATGGCATCCAGATCTGCGACAAGGAGCAAGTCTCCTGCTTCAACGCGTTGGCCATCTGTTACCTTAGCTGAGAATGGGGCACCGTTTAGTGCAACCGTATCTAGACCGACGTGCACCAAGACTTCTACACCCTTGTCAGACAAAATACCGACAGCGTGTTTGGTTGGGAAGACACTGGTTACGATACCTGAAACTGGTGCGTAAACATTGCCGGAGCTAGGCTCAACTGCATAACCGTCACCCATCATTTTTTGTGAGAAGACCGGATCTTTCACTTCTGTGATGGCAATGGCTTGCCCTTCAGCAACAGAGTAAACTGTCTCCGTCACACCTTTGAACTGAGTCTCAGGAGCAACTTCTTCTGTCGCAACAATTTCCGTACGAGGGATGGCTACGCCAGATTCTAGCAAGTCTTGAATGTCTGATTTGAGAACATCTGCTTTTGGTCCGTAGACTGCTTGAACACCTGAGTCTTTGATAATCAAGCCCATAGCACCAGCCTGTTTCCAAGCATTTTCATCTCCAACCTGTGCCACATCTTTAACACTAACGCGAAGACGAGTCATACAAGCATCCACATCTGCGATATTATCACGACCACCAAGCAAGTTGATGATTTGAACCACTTGTGAATTGGCATCCGCAGTATCTACGTTTGAGTTTGAAACCACATCCGTTGTTTCTGTATCATAGTTACCATTGCGTCCAGCTGTTGCTAGGTTGAATTTCTTAATCATAAAGTTGGCAATGAAGTACATACCAACCGCAAAGAGGGCTGTTACCCAGATAAAGTTAATAACATCCATACCGATACCAGCTTTGATCGCCATCGGTGTACGTGTAAGGAATTCGATATTACCAAATGAGTGCATACGCAAGTTGACAACGTCAGCCATGGCAAAAGCCGCACCTTGTACAAAAGCATAAACGACATAGAGTGGCATTGCTGCAAACATGAACATAAACTCAATTGGTTCTGTTACACCTGTCAAGAATACGGCAAGTGCTGAAGAAATAAACATACCTTTGTACTTATGTTTTTTATCTTCATCCACATTGCGGTACATAGCGTAAGTCAATCCCATCAAAATCCCTGATGAACCAATCATTTGACCAACTTTGAAACGGGCTGGAGTAATGTTTGCAAGAAGGTCATTGTACTGAGCCATATCACCAGCGTCTTTGAGGTTGATCAAGTCTGTAATCCAAGCCAACCAGAGTGGATCTTGTCCAAATACTTGTGTACCTGCTTGTGCACCTGTCAAGATGTCATAGGTACCACCAAGTGACGTATAGTTCATTGGAATGGTCAACATGTGGTGCAAACCAAATGGAAGAAGCAAACGTTCCAAGGTACCATAAACAAAAGGTGCAAGAATTGGTGCTGTATCCTGTGAGCTTGCAATCCATTTACCAAAGCTGTTGATTCCTGTTTGAACAACTGGCCAAAAGATAGCTAATCCTAGCGCTACAAGAACTGAGCGATAGATAACCACAAATGGTACGAAGCGTTTACCGTTAAAGAAGGTCAAAACATCAGGTAATTTGCGGTAATTGTAGTATTTGTTATAGGTTGTTGCCCCTACAAAACCAGCTATGATACCAACGAAGACACCCATGTTCAAAGCAGGTTGTCCCAAGATATTGACGAAGTAGCCTGAAACTGGAATCTCTGTTCCAAAAACAGTGGTTACGGTTGCCGCTGCATCTGCAAGCATGTCAGTCGTCACACCAAAGAAGTGACCAGTAACCAAGTTAATCAAGATAAAAGCAAGACCTGCCGAGAAAGCACCGCCAGCTTTTTCCTTAGCCCAGCTACCACCGATAGCCAAGGCAAAGAGCAAGTGAAGGTTTCCGATAATCCCCCAACCGATTTGGGCGATAATATTCCCGATACGAATCAAGAGTTCTGATTCTGGGCTGATTAACGGAATAGAGTTTCCGATAGAAACCATAAGACCTGCTGCAGGCATAACTGCAATCACGACCATTAAACACTTACCGAATTTTTGCCAAAATTCGAAACTAAGAAATTTTTTCATTTTTTCTCCTTTATTTTTTGGCTCTGTGCCATTTTATACATTAATTTCAACTTCCACACCAAAATGGTCTGAAATAATCGGACGATTCTCTCCATTGAAAATCACTAAGCTGGATAAAACTTCCTTTTTCTGATTTAAGAAAATGTAATCCAATCGTTTTTCCTGACTGTGACCAGCCCAGCCATCAATAGCCTTTTCAACCGTAATCCCCTGGTCTTTTTCCATCGCTAGATTGTATGAATCATAAAGTCCAAGCTCTGTAATCGCTTCGTAGGCCTCTCGATCTGAGAAGGCATCGGTATTAAAATCTCCCATGAGAATCTTAAAACGTCTATTGCCAGTCCGTTCCACAATCGTACGAATGTTATCAAGCTGGTCTTCCTCTTCACTCCCCGGAAGATTGATGTGACAAGAATACAGGTCGATCAACTGGTCTTGATAGAAGACCGTCAAGCCCATAATTTTTCGTGATAGGATGGAATCAACAGATTTATTCTGACTACAATAAAATGGATCCACTTCATAAACTGGCAACTTGGTAAGAAAGGCAATCCCTTCTTCGTACTTATCGTAGCCGATATGTGAGTTGCTCCAATAATATGAATAGTCAAATTGTCCCAAGTCTCTTAATTTTTCTAATAAAATCAAGCCATAATTATCCGCCTTCAAGTCTTTCGTTACCAAATCAGCAGTTATGAGCTGATTGACTTCTTGAAGAGCGATGACATCATAAGCCTTTTCAGCTATTGTTTGGGCTAAAACATCTAGTTTTTCATCCTGCCTTTCTTCTAACCAGGCATGGACATTAATTGTTAGTAATTTCATTGCTCCCCCTCTCTCTGAAAATGCGTAACCGTTTTCTTTTTATATAAATAGTATAACGTAAACGTTTGCATTAGTCAATAACTTTTCCGTAATATTTTAAACTTTTACGTAAAAGTTGTGTATTCTACTAAACAAAATAGATGTATTGCCCCTTTCTGGCTCTTTTATGATACACTAATGGGTAGAAAGACAGGAAACTATGAGTAAGTATAAAAAAGTTTATCAAGATATTAAGAAAAAAATCGAAGAGCAGGTTTGGTCAACTGGACAGGCCCTACCGACAGAAAATGAATTAATGGAAGTGTATTCCTACTCCAAGGACACCATTCGCAAAGCACTATCTCTTCTTGAAATGGATGGTTATATTCAAAAGAAACAGGGGAAATCTTCTATTGTTATCGAACATGGTCTAATGAAGGACCAGTATCTTTCTGAAATTAAAACAGCGGGCGAATTGAACAAAAGATCACAGCACCAAATCCAGACCCAGCTTACTTCGCTTTATATTATTCAAGGTCAAGAAGATTTAATGTCAACTTTCGAAGTTGATGATAAGGTAGATTTCTATCGAGTGAGTCGGGTACGGACAATTGACGGTGAGCGGTTGGAATATGACATTTCCTATTTCGACCGTAGGGTCGTCCCTTATCTCAGCAAAGAAATTGCCGAAAGCTCTATTTACCGCTACTTAGAAGAAGAACTCCATTTAACAATTTCTCATTCCAGACGTGAAATCTCCTTCCGTTTTGCAAACGAAGAAGAGAGACAATTAATGGACTTAGGGGACTATGACATGGTCGTCGTGGTCACTAGTATCACCTATCTTTCAAATGGTCAAGCTTTCCAGTATGGAACAATTAGTTACCGTCCAGACAAAGTTAGCTTTGTATCAATGGCGAAACGGTAAAAGGAAACTTTCGTTTTTTTCGATCAAGTGTATAAAACTTCTAGAATTTTAGGCTCTATAATTTCTGTAGTGGGTAAATCCACCATGGAAATTATGGAGCCTTTTTGAGTATAGAAAAAAGTCCCATATGACCTATAATGAAAAGTGTTCAAC
>NZ_JANFME010000002.1:0-181284 GCF_029616525.1 Streptococcus suis
TTAAAAAACGGATTTTGATTGCTTTGAACATAAAGAAAGAGAGAACGAAGTTCGTCATCTCTAGGTGTTAGCTTTTCATCTACCCACTACAGTTGACAAAGAGCCGACAGTTTTAGGTTGGAGATGAAGCTAACTCTGTTCGCCTCAGTGCTCATCGAAGGAATCAAAGATATACTAAACGACTATACAAAAAGAGAGAATCTTTCGACTCTCTCCACACCTTATTTCGTTTTTTCAACCTTCAAGATTTTTACATCATAGCTACCAGCAGGTGTTTCAATTGTTGCAACATCTCCTGTTTTTTTACCAATCAAAGCATGGCCAATTGGGCTTTCATTTGAAATCTTGTTTGCAAAGGCATCTGCACCTGCAGCACCAACGATATGATAGACTTCTTCCTCGGTCTCACCAACTTCTTGAACAGTCACAGTCTTACCAATTGCCACTTCATCCGCAGCAACTGCATCACTGTTTACGATTTCAGCATAGCGAATTTTTGTTTCGATTGTTGAGATTTGACCTTCAACAAAAGCCTGTTCATCTTTAGCTGCTTCGTACTCAGAGTTTTCTGAAAGGTCTCCGTAAGAACGAGCAATTTTAATACGTTCAACAATTTCTGGTCGACGAACTAGCTTTAGTTCCTCTAATTCTTTTTCTAGTTTTTCCTTTTCTTCCAAGGTCATTGGATATGTTTTTTCTGCCATTTGTCTTTCCTTTTCTTTTATTTTTCATGAAAACAAAATTATGTGGAAAACCACATAATTTTGTTGTAAAAATTTACTCATTATTAAGATGTGCATTTACATACTTAGCAACGTTTTGATTATGTTCATCAATATTATTTGTAAAGTAAACATTTCCAGTTGTAACATCTGCTACAAAGTAAAGATAGTCTGTCGTGTTGGCATTAATCACTGCCTCGATAGCCGAAAGGCTTGGACTATCCACTGGTCCAGGCATCAATCCTGGTGTCCAATAAATGTTGTATGGTGACTCAATTGATGTATCAATCGCTGCATCTTCTGCTAGAGTTGTTTCTTGACCAAGTTTACCCTGAGCATACAAGATTGCAATATTGGATTGTAGAGGCATTGCTGCATTCAAGCGGTTAAAGAAGACACTTGCAATGTTTCGACGATCTTCATCAGTAGAACCTTCTTTTTCAACCAAAGATGCCAAGGTAAGAACTTCATTTACAGTCAAATTCTTAGCAGCAATCGTTTCATAATATGGTTGTAAACGATTATCCATCGCGGCAATCATTTGCTCAACGAGCTCTTCGATAGTTGTTTCATCGCTGTATTCATAAACCGCTGGGAAGAGGTAACCTTCCAACTGATAAATAACTCCACTATCAGCAGCTGGTAAGCTGGCAAACAATTTTGGATAAGTAGCAACCATTCGATTAATAAAATCTTGGTTGGTCACAGTAGCCATAAATTGTTCTGTGGTAAATGGTGTTTTATCATTTTTATCTTCTGTCTTGGTATTATCTGTAATAGCCTGAGCAATTTGTGTCAGTGTATACCCTTCAACAATCAAAATCTTACCTGCGGCTTCTTTTTGAGCTGTCGGAGTGCCACTTTCTTGAAGTGCTTTGGCGATGTCATCCACAGACATATTTTGTTTTAAATTATAAAAACCACTTTGGAAATTATTATAGCTCTTAATTTTAGAGTAGTAATTAAAAATAGTAGCATTCTTAATCAACTTGTTATCAACTAAAATTTTACCAATTTCTAACGTTGAAGACCCTTCTGGAATCTCTACCTGAATAGCTTCTGTAGCTTTGGTATTGACTGGTTCCAGACTAGATTTTACCCACATATAGCCAGTAAGACCTGTCACTAGAACTGCCACTACAATAATCGACATGATAACAGAGACAATGCGTTTAGCGGCTTTATCCTGTTTTTGGCGACGTTGCTTGTTTGCTCTGTGCGACGATGATCGTCTAGACTGTGTTGGTTGCATCTGCTCTTCTGTCGCTGCAACTGGAGCTACTGACTTCGTTGCCACAATTGTTTCTTCCAGTGAGATAACCTCTGTATCACCCGTTACAGCTGATACATCTTCCGTTGGAAATTCCAAAAATGTATCTTCCAAAGAAGACTTCTCTGAAAGGACAGGCTCAACTGGTTCGGAAACCAATGAGCTTGATGGAGCCTCATCAAATTCTACAGTATTAGCAGCTACAAGGTTTCGTAGCTCTTCCAAGTTCCGCTCCACCGTATCTTGAGGAACCGGACTTGAAATGACTTCTTTTTCAATCACAAAAGTCTCTGGAGTTGCCAAAGTTTCTGATGTTGGCTCTTCAATACTTTCCGTCATAACTTCTGATTCTTGCTGTTCTTCTGGCAAGTATGAATCAGGGAAAGCAATACCTTCTACTTTTACAATTTCAGTCTCTCTATGGGGGGCTTTTTCTTCGGCAAGACTAGGCTGGAGCTCGTTGATAATTTCGTTACGCTTATCAACAAGAACATCCGCTGATTGTTCCGCCAAACGTTTCACCTTCAATTCTTCCAAATCTCGTAAAATTTGATCGCGGAAGCTTGAAGACTGCGTGTTTTTTTCATTCGTATCCTTTGTCACGCTGTTACTCCTTTCACACAGTTACTATACATTATATCTTAAAGGCTTATGAATTGCAAGAACTTCCCTTTCTACAAGGCTTTCCAATACATATCACTCCACATTTGTCCTCCAAATTGCGACAAGGAGGGGCCAAAGTCTTCAAACTGGTTCATTTCATAGTAGCCAATCAAATACTCCTTACAGGTCAGGGAAACTCCTTCAAATCCTCCCGCTGAAGCCACTTCTTTTATGGCTGCCAACAAAAGAGTCCCCACTCCCTGTCCCTTATAGGTATCCGCTACGGATAGACTGGCAATAGCTAGGTGACTGCCTGTCGGCATGTCACTCTCTGTCAAGTAAAAAATATCGTCTGTAACAGTCTGCGAAACAGAGGGACAGGATAATAAATATCCTGCTATTTCCCCATCGTGTTCCATTATTAAACAGGTTTTACTCAAAGCATTCAGATAAATTGCAAGAACAGACTCAGCTATCCGTTCTTCTTTAGAAAAATTGGCATTTTCAATCAAAACAACTTGTTCTAAATCCGAAGGAGTAGCAAAACGAATTTCCATAATTTTCTCCCTTATATAGCGGAAAAACAGGGGCCATAGGCCTCCGTCTTTCTTTTTATTGGACGTTATTTGTGAGATTTGACAAGAGTCTTTCGAAGGAGTATTCATAGGACTGAATATCACCAGCTCCCATAAATACATATACTGCATTGTCATGGTCTAAAAGTGGTGAAGTGTTTTCAACTGTAACAAGTCCACCTTTTTTGTTGATTTTAGCCGCCAAATCTTCTACCTTAACCTGACCATTGTCTGTTTCACGCGCTGAGCCATAAATTTGAGCAAGGTAAACTGCATCTGCTCCATTCAAAGCATCTGCAAACTCATCGAGAAGCGCAATGGTACGAGTGAATGTATGTGGTTGGAAAATGGCTACCAACTCCTTGCTAGGATACTTCTGACGTGCCGCATCAATAGTTGCAATGATTTCCGTTGGATGGTGAGCAAAGTCATCAATGATAACAGTATCATTGACAATTTTCTCCGTAAAGCGACGTTTGACACCTCCAAATGTCTTCAAATGTTCTGCAACCAGTTGCAAATCAAATCCAGCAATATAGAGATTAGCAATAACAGCTGTTGCATTCATCACATTATGCTTACCAAAGGTTGGAATTTGGAATTCTCCCAACTCTTCTTCACCATGGCGAACTTTGAATTGTGAACCACTTGTAGAAGGCTTCAAGTCATAGGCAACAAAATCGTTGTTTTCCTCAAAACCATAGTAATAAATTGGAGCATTTGCCGTGATACGACGAAGTTGCTCATCTTCACCGAAAACGAAGAGAGCTTTTTTTACTTGCTTCGCATAATCATTGAAAGCATTGAAAACATCCTCCAGACTAGTGAAATAATCTGGATGGTCAAAATCAATATTGGTAATGATGCTGTATTCAGGATGGTATGGGGCAAAGTGACGTTCGTATTCATCGGATTCGAACACAAAATACTGAGCATTTGCCGAACCGCGACCAGTACCATCACCAATCAAGAAGGAAGTATCTGTGATATTGCGCATAACATGTGCCAATAATCCCGTTGTAGAGGTCTTACCATGGGCACCAGCAACACCGAGGCTCGTAAAACCTTTCATAAATTCACCTAGAAATTCATGGTAACGTTTGTAGGTATAGCCCTGGGCATCAGCATAAGCGATTTCCACATTGTTATCTGGACGAAAAGCATTACCAGCAATCAATTCAACATCTGCTGTAATATTTTTCTCATCAAACGGTAAAATCTGAATCCCAGCTTGTTCAAGCCCGCGTTGTGTAAAGTAGTATTTCTCTACATCACTACCTTGAACCTTATGCCCCATTTGATGCAACATAAGAGCAAGTGCGCTCATACCTGATCCCTTAATTCCGATAAAATGATAGGTTTTTGTCATGTTATTCCTCTTCTATATGTGTCAAATTCAATTCTTGTGCCACTTGGCGATCTCGTTGTTGTCTGCGCTCAGGATAATTGTAAACCTGACTCTTTCTTAAAAAGTCATACGAATTTTTCTTTATAACCTGCTCCTGTTCTCTATCTTCTTTCTTCAAAGAATAGACAGCTGGCATATCAGCGAGAATATAGTCTGTCTGACGTAAGTTGTCCGCCAAACGTGTCAACCGACCTGCCTTAGATTCAGTTGTTGAAACGACAGGAGGTTTCACCACAACTTTAGCTGGCGCTGGTTTTTCATCTCTTAAGTAGGTTGCTGATCGTTTTTTCTTCAAGTCTTCTCTAGCCTGTTCGCGAGCCAACTGCCCCTGTGTTTTCACTGGAGAAGGCTTCGTTTTAGTCAGTTGCTGAAGGCGTTCCTTGCGAGAATAATGGCTTGGCTTAGCTTCAAACAGAGGAGGCAGAAGCTCATCTTCCGTTTGTGCTACTGGTTTTGCCGACGCAACTCGCTGTGAATCGGTAGACCAGCTAAATTCCTTTTCTTGATAGGGTCCCCTGATATTGCTAATCAGGTCGCTCTCATCATATAAACTCATAATTGGATTTTCTCCAACTAGTATCTCATCATCTGCGACTAGTGGAAATCTTTTTTCATGTCTAATCATAAGTCATCCTTTCGAACCCTTATTATACCATACTTAGGCCTTATTTCCTAATTCTACGCTGAGTCAACTGATTCCATATCACTCAATCCCTAAAATCTCACGAATATCCTCAACCGTCAAATTCGCTCGGCTTTCATTGCCATCAAGGACTGTTTTGACAAGGTTCTTTTTATTTTCTTGCAATTCTTGAATCTTCTCTTCGATTGTCCCTCTAGTAATCAGGCGATAGCATTCAACCTTTTCAGTCTGCCCCATGCGATGAGCCCTACTGATAGCCTGAGCTTCCACGGCAGGATTCCACCAAAGGTCGACTAGGATGACTGTGTCTGCACCTGTCAAATTCAAGCCAACGCCACCTGCTTTCAAGGAAATGAGAAAGGCATCTCGACTTCCTGCATTGAAGGCCTGTGTCATTTCTTGACGTTGGTTAGCAGGGGTTGAACCAGTCAGAGTATAGGATGTCATCCCAATTTCTACCAGCTGTTCTTCTATTTTTTCCAGCATATTTCTGAATTGAGAAAATATCAAGACCCTGTGTTCACCTTCTTTTAGCTGCAAGAGTAATTCTTTCAAACTATTAAGTTTGCCACTCTCACCACTAAACTCTTCCATGAAAAGGCTGGGGGTATCGCAGATTTGACGTAAGCGAGTAATTCCTGATAGGATTTCTATCTTGCTACGATTGATTTGAGCATCATCTGCGCCAGCTATTTGAGTCCGCATTTGTTGAAGCTGAGCTAGGTAGATGGCTTTTTGTTCATCTGTCAGTTCATTAAGTACATTGACCTCTATCAAATCAGGCAATTCCTGAAGAACGTCTTCCTTATGACGTCTGAGAACGAAGGGTTGAATGGTCCGCGCAATGTCCTTGGCTGCTAATTTACCGAAGTCTTGTTTGCCTGGCAATAAACCTGGTAAGACAATTTGGAAAATGGACCAGAGTTCCGTCAAATGGTTTTCAATCGGCGTACCTGAGAGGACAAAGCAATTCCCAACCTCAAACTCACGCAGAAGCTGTGCAATCTTAGATTGGGCATTCTTCATGACCTGCGCCTCATCTAAAATGAGGTAGTCAAAGCGTTCCTGTCTATAGAGTGCAACATCCTGTCTGAAGGATGGATAGGAGGTAACTAAGACTTGGTGACCATTGGCAATGATTTCTTCACGCTGTTCCTTGTTTCCATGGACAACAGCCACATCTAAACTTGGAGCAAACCGCTTACACTCATCTAACCAGTTATAAATCAAGCTAGACGGTGCCAATATTAAAACTTTGGAATCTTTTGTCATCCGACTGGACAGAAAGGCGATAGTTTGCAAGGTCTTTCCAAGCCCCATGTCGTCAGCTAAAATTCCACCAAAACCATACGTATCCAGCATAGTCAACCACTTAAGCCCTGTCTGCTGATAATCCCTAAGTGACGTTGTTACTTCCACAGCAGGAAGCGGGAACAAATCCGGCTGAGCTAGATAGCTTGCCATTTCCTCAAATTCCTTGGAGAAACTGACTTGGTTGAATTGTGACAAGGATTGAGCCAATTGGTAACCGGCAAGAGCATGGACTTGTACCTGCCCCTCCTTACCATGACGGGCCCGCAGATAGATTAGGGTTTGACTGATTTTCTTGGTTTCCTCATCAAAAACAAATACCTTACCACTCGGGCTAGTATAGTGATCCTCTTGATTCAGCAAGGCTGTAATCGCCTGATTGATTTCAGATTGTTCAATACCTGATAAGTCAAACGAAATATCCAAAAGTGATCCGTTACGCACAATTTCTAATTGTGGTTTGGCTTCAATATATAAAGCCTGGAGCTTTTCTACTAGATGAACCTGCCCCATTTTTTGTAATATAGGCAATTGTTGTTGGAAAAATGGATAGATCTCCTGCTGACTAAGAGCCGCTCTCTGAGCATGATATGTTCCCCTAAAGCCAGCTAAACGAATAGCCTGATAGACCCTCTCCAAATGTTGGAAATGGCTGGCAAAAGGCAGGAGAGCCAAATCTTCTTCACTCCTTACCTTACGTCCATCAAAATCCAAAACCAATTGGAGTGATAAACTTTCATTTGCCTCCATCTGAATATGAAATTCTGGCTTGAAATCATGAATGATGAAGCGTTTAGGTGCCTTAACAGTCCCAATTGTCTGCAAATCCAGCAAGCTTAAAGCCAGACGATTTTGGTCAGGGAAATCCACCTGCACTTTTCTCAAACCTGATTCAGTTGGAACAAGTTCGGAAATTTGGTAAATCAGATGTTCTTGATGGCGATTGACACTATAAACCGTGCCATTTACTAAGAGATAGCGCCCATGAAAAAGAGGTCGGACTGTTTTTTCGTGAATAACCATTTCAATCATCTGCGTGTGAACGGTCACCTCAAAATGATAGAGCCCTTCCTCCCCTGTCAACGGAAGAACCATCAAGGAGGAATAGGACTGCTGTTGATAGGAAAAGTTAAAATGTTCTAGCTGATTTAACAGCTCCAACCCCTCCTCAAAATAGGCTTGTGGCAGACGAAAATGTCGTCCAAAATGAGTAAGAATATCCGAATCTATACCAACTTTCTCTGGTACCAAGGCCCAGAGAAAATCCAGGAGAGCCTGACTTGGTTCATCAAAATTTTCATAAGTAACTTGCTCATAATAATTTTTACCTATCTGATAGTGACCGTTGGCTTTCACAATGCGCAAAAAAGCTCCGATGTCCCGCACAATGTACGAACGTGTATCTGGCAAGCGGGTAATTTTCAAGGTCCAATCTATCTGACGATCATAGGGCAATAAGCTCCCTTCAACTGACAACTGATACTTAAGCCCCAGTTCAGGTTCTGGCCGCAAAATTTCATCTAAAAAGAGACCGCCAAAATAAGTCCGACGGACGGTTTCCTTATGTTGTTCACCATCTTCTTTCAAAGACTGCTTCATATCCTTGCCTGAGGCATCATTTTTTAAAAAATACTCCGTGGCAGCCAGGTGTTGACAGTAGCCTTTGCTTTGAAATAACTGGCAACTACACTGTAAATCGCTATCTGCATCGCCGTAAGTAAAGCGCTCACCAGCAATATCCAGCACCATCTTTCCATTCTCACTATGAAGAACAGTCAGTTTTCCAGCCTCGTACAAATCAATTCCTTCTTGGCGAATCCGCCCTGGCATCATGCGACCCATTCTAACTCCTTTATCCTTCAACCAATCATCAGCTCTTCTGTAAAATATATCTAAAATATTATCTTTTCATTATAGCATATTTTCAATTTGAATTGTTTAAATAGGTATCAAAAAACACCAGCTGGTAAACTGGTGTCTCTAATGAATAGCTAAATAATAAATCGTTGCTTGCCACATTTTTAAGATTGTTTTTCCGCTTTTTCAAAGCCAAAATAGGGCAAATAGCAGGAAAACAACTGCCACTACTACGTTAATCAAGCCTTTTCCATCCAAGAAAAACTTGAAAAAGAAGACGGTCACACAAGTGAGCAAGGCAAGGAGTAAGACATGAATCAGAACTCCCAACCAACCTAGCCAGTAGCGAATTCCAAAGGGAGGGTGTTTCTTTTCATCGAAGTCTGCTAGACCAGTCAAAAACTCAACTAGCAACTCACCAAAAAATTCCATACTAGACTTCCTTTCTCAGCTGTCGGTAATATTTGGTTCGTCGAATCATCATCTTGATAGCCTTAAAGGAAAGTAAGGTTAGCATACTAGCCACGAATAGACAAAAAAGGAATATCACAACCAATGGCTGTTTATACTGATTATAGACCATAATTGAACCACCAGTAAAGGCGATAAAATAGGATACCAAAGTCACCAAATTGAGCCAGATGCAAGCCACCAGTCCTAGCCAATAACGAAAGCCGAAAGGCTTATACTGACTGTCTTCATAAAATACAAGAAAAAATGATGAAAAAGAAAGCAATATCAAAAAAGAACGCCAAATCGGAACCGCTACCATACCAACACCTCCAAGTCCATTCTAGCATATTTACGAATAGGTGCAAAGAAAAAAGAGGTTGCCCTCTTTATTTCCGTTTCCGTGCAATCAGATGAATCGGTGTTCCTTCAAATACAAAGGCCTTGCGGATTTGATTTTCCAAGAAACGCATATAGGAGAAGTGCATGAGCTCTTCTTCGTTGACAAAGACCACAAAGGTCGGTGGTTTGGTCGCAACCTGAGTCGCATAGAAAATCTTGAGACGTTTCCCCTTGTCAGTCGGTGTTGGATTGATGGCAATCGCATCCATGATGACATCGTTGAGAACAGCCGATGGAATACGGGTATTCTGGCTTTCACTGATGGCCTTGATCATCTCAGGCAACTTATGCAAGCGTTGTTTGGTCAAGGCTGATACAAAGATAATCGGTGCGTAAGACAAGTATTGGAACTGGTCACGAATATCGTCTTCCCACTGCTTCATGGTATGGTTGTCTTTTTCAAGCGTATCCCACTTGTTGACCACGATAATCATTCCCTTACCAGCTTCATGGGCAAAGCCTGCAATGCGTTTGTCGTACTCACGAATGCCTTCTTCGGCGTTGATAACCATCAATATGACATCCGAGCGTTCAATGGCACGCATGGCACGCATAACAGAGTATTTCTCCGTATTTTCATAGACCTTACCAGACTTGCGCATCCCTGCGGTATCAATCATGGTAAATTCTTGACCCTCTGGGTCTGTAAAGTGCGTATCAATGGCATCACGAGTCGTTCCAGCAACAGGCGACGCAATCACGCGCTCTTCACCCAAAATAGCGTTAATCAAACTTGATTTACCAACGTTTGGACGACCAATCAAGCTGAACTTGATAATATCTGGATTTTCTTCTGCTTCTTGGACTGGCAGATTTTCAATGATAGCGTCCAAGACATCCCCTGTACCGATACCATGCACAGATGATACTGGATAGGGATCCCCAAGACCAAGCGAATAGAAATCGTAGATGTCGTTCCGCATTTCAGGGTTATCGACTTTATTGACAACCAAAATGACTGGTTTGTTGGTCTTATACAGGATACGCGATACATATTCATCGGCATCTGTCACACCTTCTTTGCCTGATACAACAAAGACGATAACGTCCGCTTCATCCATGGCAATCTCAGCCTGATGCTTGATTTGTTCCATGAAAGGTGCATCCACATCATCGATCCCACCTGTATCAATTAAGGAAAACTTACGGTTAAGCCACTCACCAGTAGCATAAATACGGTCGCGGGTCACACCTTCCACGTCTTCTACGATAGAAATACGTTCCCCCGCAATACGGTTAAATAGTGTTGATTTTCCAACATTGGGACGTCCAACGATGGCGATAGTTGGTAGAGCCATAGCTCCTCCTCTTCTAGTTTACAATAATTTATTTTTTTCTAATACAGCCCTGGTTTCAGGCTGCTCTGGCTGACCAAACTGGGCAACCATACGCTCCGACCAGGTTTCTGTCTAGCGGGCACCTGCATAGTCTGTCTGGACTTGGTCGTAGGCTTGGATGACTTCCACGCCTTGCTCCACATATTCTTCCTGAAAGACAATGGCTTCGCTTTCCAAACGTGGTTTAACAGGATGGTTTTGGGCTGGTCGACCCAGGGCAATGCAGAAAATTGGATAGGTATAATCTGGCAAGTTGAACAGCTCTGCTACTGCCAAGGCCTTATGGCGAATCATACCGATAAAGACGCCACCGTAACCTAAGCTTTCCGCTGCCAAGAGGGCATTTTGCCCTGCTAGGCTCGCATCAACAGAAGAAATCAGGAGATTCTCTGTTCCTTTGGCATCAAAGTCTGAACCATGGAGTTGAGCCGCCTTGCTGGCACGATTATGGTCGCCCACAAAAACCAGAATAGCCTGAGCCTGTAAAATAGCTGGCTGGGGCACAAAATCATAGAGAGCCTGTTTTTTCTCCTCCGACTGCACCACAATGATGGAATAAGACTGGAAATTCTTCCAGCTAGACGCAGCTCGCCCTGCTGAAATAATAGCTTGCAAATGTTCCGCCTCAATTGGCTCCTCAGTAAAACGACGGACGGAAGTATGGTTCAGCATCAAATCAATGGTTTCATTCATCGGCGGTTATTTCCTTTCAAATGCAAATCGCGAGCCAGATAGCGAATCCGCTCCATAACCCGTTTGGCCTGCCAGGTCTCATCACCAGACTTGCCAGAGGCGAAATGACGCTCCAAATCATCAAAGGAGAAATTGGAGGTAAAGAAGGTCGGCAGATTTTCCTGCATGCGGTATTGAAGAATGACCTGCAATACATCGTCACGTACCCACGGACTATGTTGCTCCGCTCCGATGTCATCTAGCACCAAGACCTGAGCCATCTTGATTTCATCAATTCGCTCCTTGACAGAACCATCTTTGATGGCATTTTTTATGTCTACCACAAAGGTTGGATAATGGAGCATGGTGGTTGATTGAAGATGGGTCTTGGACAAAAGGTTGGCTAAATAAGCCATCAAATAACTTTTTCCAATACCGAAATTGCCATAGATGTAGAGCCCTTTTGGTTTTTCCTCAAATCGTTTGACAAAATCTGCAATAGCCAGCATGACTTCTACACGATTTTCATCGCTCTTATCAATATCCGCCACGGTTACATTCTTCAAACTCGCAGGCATATTGATGAGCTGGATACGGTTCTTGATAGCTTCCAAACGACGGTATTCGACCAATTCTTTTGTCTCAAGATAGGAAACATCCGCATAGCCCTCATTCATAACCAAAACAGGTTGATACCCCTTGGCAATATAGGATTCATCCTGCTTGACAAAGAGGTCACGCTGACTGATATATTCCAAAAACTTAGAAATGGAGAGGGTGATTTCCTGCTGGGTCAAACCCTCTTTTTTGATAAAAGCAGCGACTTCAGGATCGCTCACGATCTCCTGATAGAGTTGCTGATAAGATTTTGGACTTGGATTGGTTGTTTGCGACAACCTGTCTTGAACTGATTTCATCAGCTACCTCCTTTGTTTTCCATTTCTTCTAATTCACGATAAAGAGCCGCCAACTTGGCTTGACCTTCCTGCGTTTGTCCTTGCTGAACCTCTTCCTTACTCCACTCAGGCACATTGCTTTTCTGTGGCTGGCTCGACTTGGTAACAACTTGACCTGTCTTCAACTCTCTTAGGTAAAGAACAGCTGCCTCTGCACTGCCAATTCCCTTGTAGGAAAAATCATTGCCCAGCTTCATAGCGTATTTTTCATTTAGATTGGCTGAGTCCACCTTGTTAAAGGTATAGAGGACCAAGACATTGATAACTTCGTCAAGCAGACCCAAATTGGCCAAATCCGTCAAGCATTTTCGTTCTGTTCCTGTCACCGCTGCCTTGCGTTGCTCCTTGATAAAGGACAGGAAGGTTAGGCTGGATTTTGATTTCGCTTCACGAACAATAGCTTGTTCTTGGGCAGTGAGGTTGGCGCTTTCTGTTGGCAATGACTGACGTGACTGCTGCAAGCGTTTGGTCGAGATCGTCTGTCCAATAGCTGTTGCTTTAGCCTGCCGATAGGTTTCCAACCAGGTCCACCCTGCCTGCTCTGCTATGTAACTAAGCGCAATAACATCCTCAGCTTCATCCTGAAAAAGAAGCTTATCTTTAGCCATTAATGCCTTGAAGGCAGACCAGTCAAAATCATGTTTCGATTCAAAAACAACTGGAGCCTGCCCATCCATGGTAAAGACCTGAGAAAATGTTTTTGAAATATTTTGTTCTTGATTGGGTTGGTGAACAAGCAGATTCTCCATGCTTGACTCTCCAATCTTCCTTGCCAACAAGTTCTTATACAAGGGTTTCGCTAAAAAACTCTTTACGGTCAGAGGGGCTTGTAGCGCCAAACCTGTTAATTCATCTGCACGATAGAGTTCTAGGAGCCCCATGGCAGTCAGAACATCCAGAGCCTTCTCCAAACGATTCATCCCAAAATCCATGTGATTGAGAATGACAGTCCATTTGTAACGTCCTTGCCCTTGATCGGCAAAACTATAAAAGTAATAATAAAGCGCTAATGCATCAAAACCGATAATCGGCTGGTAGCATTGGCTAAGACTGACAATATCAGGTGTAAACGGGCTGATTTTTATATAGGCAAATAAATCATTTGGTTTCATCTTTTTTTCCCGGTTTTACCTTACTTCCTTTGGAGATCATCTGCTTAAGCAAATTTTCTAGCTCTCCAACATCTTTGAAAGAACGATAAACCGATGCAAAACGCACATAGGTGATTTCATCCAATTCGACCAATTCTTCCATTACCAAATTCCCAATGACATCGGATTCTATTTCACTATCACCTTGTGCTCGAACCTTCTGTTCAATCCGATTCACCACTTCATCAATATCATCGGTTGACACAGGGCGCTTTTGAGCAGAGCGAATAATCCCATTGAAAATCTTTTCACGTGAAAACTGCTCTCTAGTTCCGTCTTTTTTCACAACGACTAGAGTTTTCTCTTCAATCCGTTCATAGGTGGTAAAACGTTGACCACATTGGTCGCAGGAACGACGACGACGGATGGTATTGCCATCTTCAGCCTGACGACTATCAATGACACTTGATTTCAAACTCTGACATTTTGGACAACGCATACTCTTTCTCCTACATAAACTTTATCACTTCAGTATAGCATAAAAATGACAAAAATAAAAGAAAGCGAGAATTACTCACTTTCTACCAATAATTCATCTTGCTTTTTCAATCGACTGGCAACCCATTCACGAACCAGGCGGTAGACAACCGCAAAAATTGGGGTAAAGAAGACCATACCAAGTAGGCCAAACAAATTACCACCAATCAAGGCTGCAGCCAGGGTAAATAGGGTCGGAAGACCAACTGATTGACCAACCACGCGCGGGTAAATCACATTCCCTTCAATCAACTGAAGAATCTGGAAGAGTACGATAGACCAGAGTGCCAAGAGCGGATTTTGTACCGCCACAAAGAGTGCACTAATCAAACACGCTGAAAAGGGACCGATATAAGGTACAAATGATAGGACCCCAGCCAAAATACCAGCCATGCTGGCATAAGGAATTCCTGAGAGCGAATAACTAACAAAGACAAGTGTCCCAATGATACACGCCTCAACAATCTGACTCATCAAGAATCGGTCATAGGTATCAACAATAACTTCTCCAATATAGTTCACTACTCTGACAGCCTTCTCCGGCAAGGTAGCCTGCAAGAACTTTCTCGTCATCGCCTGCAAGTGTTCCTTGCTCCCTAAAATCGCTAGAGTGAAGAAGAAAGCCATTATCAACGTCATAGTGTTCGAAAAAATCCCCGTCACATTGGACACCAAGCCAGATAAAATCGGTGTGACCAAACTTGAAATAAGTGTTAAATTCTTCAACTGATCCAAAAAGCTGGCAATCTGGTCTCCGATTTGTCCCGACAAAAGACCATTTGATTCAAGAAAATTAGTTAGAGCATTTACCGATTTTGGAATGGCTGTGCTGCTAACCGAAACCAGTTCTGAAACAGTCGTCACCAATGTAGGAAGAACAATCACCACCAGTCCTGTCACAATTAAAGCAAATCCAATTAATACTCCAACAATTGCCAAAGACCGCTTGGATTTCTTTAAAAAAGAAATTTTTTCAAACTGATCTTCTAATTTTTTCATGGGAACATTGAGAATAAAGGCAAAAATAGCTCCAATAAAAAGCGAATTCATACTACCTAATAATTGTTGAATAGCTCCATAAATACTAGACCAGTTGAGAACAGCTAACAATGTCGCTCCAGATAAGAGTATCAATATGACTTTTTCTTTAAATGATGTATTCATAACTTTTCCATTCTTACTTATTGGCTATTATTTTATCACACGCTTATAGAAAAAGAAAGAGGGAAAGCTTCCCTCCTCTCTACTCTAAATCAATCGCGCATGGCATATCCGACACCACGAACTGTTTTTATATATGAATCTTGATGTGGCAAATCCAGTTTACCACGTAGATAGCGAATATATACATCGACGACATTGGTCTCAGAAGCCGCTTCATATTTCCAAACACGCTCAAGAAGTTGTTCTCGACTAACAGGCTCTGGGCTATTCATTAAGGTCGCCAACAGATCATACTCTCGGCGGGTCAAATTAATCAATTCATCACCTCGAGTCACTGTTCGATTTTGAAAATCAACCTTCAAATCACGATAGGCCGCATGCATGTGAACCTGTTTACAGTTATTGTCAATAAAATCACGACCACGAAAAATCGCAGAGATTTGCTCCACTAAATCACTGATGACAAAGGGCTTCACTACGTAGGAAACAGCATAAGAGAGGACTTCTTCCCCATATTGACTAACTTCTGTCGGCTCAACTACCACAATCATGACCGTGGCTGGTTTTATCGCTAATAGTTCTGTAGCCAATTCCTTGCTGGACATGTCTGAAAGCTGAAAACTCATCAGAATCAAGTCAAAATCCGTTTCATGTGCCAAGGACATAGCCTCTTTCCCTGTCGATGCATAATCAACAAGATAGTCTTTTTTCTGCAATTCCATGGAAACAAAATGCGAGAGATTGCGTTCTTTACCAGCAATCAAAATTTTCTTAGCCATTGTCCATCCTTTTCTATTCTTTCAAATGGTGTAGGAATCGTATTATGACTAGAAAGAAGGGCGCTTCCACGCCCATCTTTTCTATTTTGATTCGCTATACCAGTCGTAATGGAAGATTCCTTCTTTATCTTTACGGTTATAAGTGTGAGCACCAAAGTAGTCACGTTGTGCTTGAATCAAGTTCGCTGGCAAGTTTTCAGCACGGTAGCTATCGAAGTAGGTAATAGCTGCTGAGAATGTTGGTACAGGAACTCCTGATTGAACTGCCAAGGCAACAACATCACGAACTGCCTGTTGATACTTAGCTGTTACATCAAGGAAGTACTCATCCAAGAGCAAGTTTGCCAAGTCTTCATCACGTCCGTAGGCATCTGTGATTTTTTGCAAGAAGCGAGCGCGGATGATACAACCTGCACGCCAGATTTTTGCGATTTCACCAAATGGCAAGTTCCAGTTGTTTTCTTTTGATGCTACGCGCAACTGTGCAAAACCTTGTGCATAAGACATGATTTTTGAGAAGTACAATGCTTGACGGATTTTTTCTACCAATTCAGCCTTGTCGCCTTCGTATGCAAACGGAGCTGGTTTTGGAAGGACCTTGCTTGCTGCCACACGCTCATCTTTGTAGGTTGAGATATAACGAGCAAATACAGATTCTGTAATCAATGACAATGGCACACCCAAGTCAAGTGATGATTGACTTGTCCATTTACCAGTTCCCTTGTTACCAGCCGCATCCAAAATGTAATCAACGATTGGTCCATCTTGACCTTGATCATCCTTACGCTTCAAGATATCAGCCGTGATTTCAATCAAGTAGCTATCCAATTCGCCTTTGTTCCACTCAGTAAAGATGTCAGCCATTTCATCCACTGATAAACCGAGTAAGTGTTGCATGAGGTCATAAGACTCCGCAATCAATTGCATGTCGCCATACTCGATACCGTTGTGTACCATTTTTACGTAGTGACCAGCTCCATCTGGACCGATATAAGTCACACATGGTGCCCCATCTTCTGGTGCTTTTGCTGAAATTTCTTCCAAGACATCTGCAACCAATTCGTAAGCCTCTTTTTGACCACCAGGCATGATAGATGGACCTTCAAGGGCTCCTTTTTCACCACCAGATACACCTGTACCGATGAAGTTAATACCTGAGTTTGCCAATTCTTTTGAACGACGGATAGTGTCTTCGTAGAAAGTATTACCACCATCGATCAAAATGTCACCTTCATCCAAGTGTGGCAAGAGCGCTTGAATGGTTGCATCTGTACCAGGACCAGCTTGGACCATAAGCATGATGCGACGTGGTTTTTCGATAGATGCCACAAAGCTTTCCACATCGTAACTTGGTACCAAGTTTTTACCTGGGTTGCTTGCAACAACATCTTCTGTTTTATCAGCAGAGCGGTTGTAAATAGCTACTGAGTAGCCACGTGATTCAACGTTAAGCGCAAGGTTGCGGCCCATAACGGCCATCCCTACAACACCAAAATTTGCTTTAGTCATTTGTTTACTCCTCTAATTTGTATCTCTTTTATTATACACCGAAAGCTTAAAATTGACAAGAATTTTCAGATAATTTAACTATCTTGCCAATCTGAGTTAGTCCTCATCTCCAAATAACCCTTGTAATTGGGCAAAAGGACTATTGGCCTCTTTTTTCTCTTGAGCTTTTTGTTGAAAATCTTCTTCAGTCATTAAAGCCCAAGCTTGACCAGATGGTAGTTCCTGTCCAGCTTCTTCTTCAGGTGTCAAGACTTTGATTGGTATAGCCAGTAAAATATTATCTGCTACACTCTCATCAAGGACAATGTGGTCATCTTCTACTACCAGTACCATATCCTCATCAATCAAATCTTGTTCTTTAAGAACTGCTTCATTGGCAACAAAGAGTTCATTGACGTTTTGGACCTCATGCAAAACAACTGGTTGCAAAGAACGACTGGATGCCAAGGTAATATCATAAGTCATCTGATAGTCCAAGAAAAAGAAGCCTGACTCAAATCGAACATTACCAGATACTTGTACAGGTGACAATCCTAGAACTTCACCATTTCGAGCTTGCAATTCTTCCTGTAAATCCAAGGTTTTATCAAAGGAGATTCCATCTGGATTTTTCTGAATATCGTAAATATGAAACATTGTATTCCCCTATTCAGCTAGTTCTGTGATGTAGTTATAGACTTCTTGTCCAGCAACCGCTCCATTTCCAACAGCCGTCGCAATCTGACGCAGTTGATTTTGGCGAATGTCACCGATGGCATAGATGCCTGATCGAGTCGTTTCCATCTTTTCATTAGTGATAACCCAACCAGCTTCGTCTGTAATTCCTAGGTCCGCAACTGTATCAGTCATCGGATCCAGACCGACATAGATAAAAACACCTCCGAAATCAAGTTCACTGACTTCTTCAGTTTTCACATTTTTGATAACCACGCTTTGTACACGTAAGTCATCGCCCTTGATTTCTTCGACTACACTATCCCAGATGAAGTTAATTTTTTCATTGGCAAAGGCGCGATCTTGGATGACTTTTTGAGCACGAAGTTGGTCACGGCGGTGAACAATTGTCACAGACTCCGCAAATTGCGTCAAAAAGAGAGCTTCTTCAACCGCAGAATCTCCACCACCGACAACCAAGAGTTTTTGTCCACGGAAGAAGGCACCGTCACAGACTGCACAATATGAGACACCACGGCTATTGTAAGTATCCTCACCTGGAATACCTAACAAACGGTGTTTTGCCCCCATGGCTAGAACGACTGTCTTTGTCTCCAAAACACCATCCTCAGTAATCACTTTCTTAATTTGTCCTTCTTCCTCAATACGGACTAGGGTGCCAAAAATATGGTCCACACCGAATTTTTCCAAGGGTTCAAACATTTTTTCAGCCAAGGCTGGACCTGAAATATGGTCATAGCCTGGATAGTTTTCAATTTCCGCAGTATTATTCATCTGACCACCATAAATACCACGTTCCAAAAGAGCTACCTTTAAATTGCTACGCCCTGCATAAAGAGCTGCAGTCATCCCCGCAGGACCCGCACCAATTACAACTGTATCGTACATATACTTTTTCCTTCTACGCTTTAAACATTAATAAGATTCCCACTACTCCAAAGGCTGCAATGGGGATTGTCATCACATTAATCATCAACAAATCAAACAAGAAATCTTGTCGTTCTTGCAAGGTTTTATCCACACCCTTTGTCGCACGCCAGATGAACCAGACCAGACTAGAAGTGATAATCAACAAGGAAGCTATTAGCAATCCTTGTAAATAAAAACTTAGAATGTTTTGTAACATCTTTTTCCTCGATTACTTTAAAAGGTTTGACGCTTGGCTTTACGTTCTGCACGACCCTTTGCACGCGCTTCAACTCGCTTGGTCTTGCGACGTTTTTCATCAACAGCCCATTGAATTTTCTTCTTGTAGCCTGGTTTGACTTTTTTCTTTTTCTTCTTGACCAAGCCAATCATTTCCAAATCTAGTTTTTCACGAGATTTTTCACGGTTAGCACGGCGGTCACGGTCGTAGGTATCGACAAATTCGCCATTTTTCATTTCTTTTGGCAAGAATTTGATATTGAGTTTTTCTAGCTCTCGAATATCTGCATCATCGCTTGGCTGATAAAGGGTAATGGCAATGCCTGATAAACCATTACGACCTGTGCGCCCCACACGGTGGACAAAGAAGGAAAGGTCTTGAGGAATTGCATCATTGATGACATGACTGACGCCCTCAATATCAATCCCACGTGCTGCTAAATCCGTTGCAACAATGTATTGATAGTCCAAGTTCTTCACCTGGTTCATCATCCGCTTGCGCTCACGTGGAGGAATATCCCCATGAATCTTTGCGACACGAAGACCATTCGCAGTCAAATAGCTATGCAATTCATCTGCACGTGTCTTTGTATTGACAAAAATCATGGCCAAGTAAGGTTGCATGAGCTTGGTTACTTCCAAGATTTGAGCATTACGGTCACGCCCCTTGGTTGAAATCAGCCAGTTTTCAATGGTATCTGAAATGACCGTATGGGTCTTGATTTGTTCCATGACTGGATTGGACAAGTATTTTTTCAAAAACGGTTGGAGTTTCTGCGGAATGGTCGCTGAAAAGACCATAAATTGTAAGTCTTTTGGCAGGCTGCCAGCAATCTTATCAACTGTTTCCAAAAAGCCCATGTCCAAGGTCATATCTGCCTCATCCACCACAAAGGTTTTGGCTTTATGGATAGCAAGGTCACCTGATTTGACCAAATCATAGATACGCCCTGGTGTCCCAACAACAATGTGAGGCTGACTAGCTTGAAGCTTGTCAATTTGACGGTTCTTATCCGTACCGCCAACATAATTGGTCACACGAACTTCGATGTCCGAATGACTTGCCAACTGGCGTGCCGCTTGATAAATCTGAGTAGCCAGTTCACGAGATGGGGCTGTAATAACAGCCTGAACTTGGTCCAATTCCTCACTTAATTTTTGGAAAATAGGGATCAAGAAGGTATGGGTCTTACCCGAACCTGTTTTTGATTCCCCTATCAAGTCTCGCCCTGACAAAACAACAGGAATCAATTTCTCCTGAACTTCTGTCGGTTGGACAAAGTTAATTTCTTTCAAAGCCTCCTGAATATAAGGCTTGAGTTTCATATCTGTAAATTTCATAGTTCCCTCTTTAGTTGTACTGCTCTCTATTATAGCACGATTTAGGTGGACAAGCAAAAAGGACGGATACCCGCCCTAATCAACTCTCGCTTGCTTCAGTAAATTCTGCCTCAATAATTCCAAGTTCCTTCTCTTCTTCCAAACTTGCTTTAAAGGCCTCAGTGAGTTCTAATTCGCCATCAAAATCACCATTTATTTTTTTCACAAATGTGTCTGCCAACATCCCTCCCATGGGCTGGAAGGTAAAATAGGTCAAACCTCCTGAAATCAGACCACCCAAAATAGGAACTGCATTGGCAATGGTCTTTTCAACAGTCTTTTTGGTAATTTTCACACCAATCACTGCGGCTACCTTTTTCACCAAGGGATGGGAGCGGGAAAGAACTCGACTGGTCAAAAAAAGAGTTCCCATCACTTCCAAAAAGTAGGTTCGGGCTAAAGTAGTCCACTGGACTATTTTACTCCCACCCCCGTACAGCTCCAACTGTCTGGAAGACAGTTGGAGGTTGGAAATAAGGCGAACTCTGTTCGCAACAGTCGTAGAGGTCAGATTTGGAGTGTAAGACACGAACAAATCTGCCAATCAACCACTGCGCTGAGATGTTGACACGAACCCTGAGAAGCGAGGTTGGGCTTTTTGCCCAGCCTACAAAGCCTGCATAGCTACTTTTTTACCGATATTAGCTCCGACAGTCTTGGATACTTTATTGAGAAGAACTGCTGAACCACCTGCTCCAAACATGACACCAATGTAGGCAATAATGCGGATTTGAACCTCTTCTGAAATTTCCTTCCCTTCACCAACAAATAATTCATCTTCACCAAAAAGATAAGCGATTTGTTGCGACAAATTCAAGGCAAAACCAAAATACTGAGCTATATCAGCAGTACCTGCCGCCACCGCTGTAAATGGATTCCCCGGTAAACCAGCTGCGAAAGAAATCAAAGATGTTTTCGTAGTCATATCATTAATGATTTTTTCAGCTTCCTTACGCAAAGCTTTTGTAGTGAAGACCGCCGTTGGTCCATCCGCAATAATTTTATCTAGATAGGGACTATCTTTAAAACGAGTCTTCAAAAATTCTTCCCGATTGACTTTAACCATAGGAAGTTGACTAGCAGCTGTCATGGTTTGAATAACCACTCCATATAACTGTTCTTGATTGAATTGTTCCATTTTTATCCTCCACCAATTCTCTCTATCCCCCCCGACCATATTTGTCAAGGTAAAAAAACAGCATTTCTGCTGTTTCTGAAAATCTATAGATAAAGAATAGCCAGGGTAATCAAGCTCATGACAAGTCCAACTGACCATAAAAAGAAGTCAACCTGCCATTCACTCCATTTTTCAGACTTACCAGTCAAACCACCTAATTCTAAATGGTGGTGGAAAGGAGTCATTCGGAAGATACGACGACCTTCTCCAAAGCGTTTTTTGGTGTATTTGAAATATGAAACCTGCAACATAACAGATGATGTTTCAATAACATAGACCAGACCGATTAGAAGAAGAGTCCATTCTTGACGGAGGGCAATGGAAATAGTCGCTAGCATGCCACCAAGTGCCAAACTTCCCACATCACCCATGAAAATCTTGGCTGGTTTACGGTTATAGACGAAGAAACCGAGCAAACCACCAATCATGGTTACACAGACCAGAAGAATATCAAATTTCTGCTCATTGTAAGCAATGACTGAGTAAGCTAACAAGCTGATAACAACTGAGATAGAAGCCAAACCATCAATGCCATCAGTCAAATTGACTGCATTAGAAAAACCGACTAACCAGAACAAAACAAATGGTAGATAGAGTACTCCTAGATTGATAATATGCCCAAAAACATTAAGTTCACCACCACCTGAACCTCGTACATGGACAAAGTAGAAAACTAGTCCACCCAAGATTTGCAAGGCTAGCTTTTGTTTGGGATTGAGTCCCTCATTGATTTTACGGAAAATTTTCAAGAAATCATCCAAAAATCCAACTAGTCCATAAAGGGCTAGTATGAAGAGAATGGCTAAGACGCCACCCGTTAGCATTTTCAAACTAGCCGCAAAGAGGAAGCTAACAATAATCGCTACTACCAGAAAGACAGTTCCACCCATGGTTGGGGTTCCGGCCTTAAACTGGTGTTGCTTCACATCCTCATGCATCTGCTGACCTTCGATGCGTTTGGCTTGATAAAAGGTAATAAAACGTGGTATCAGGATAACCGTTACTATAAAAGCAACTACTCCCGATAAAATTGTAAATTGCATATTAGTCTCCTAATGTAACTGTAATATTCTTAGTTTTGTTTAGCTTTGTACCAACTTCGACACTTTGATCAATAACTTTCGCCCCCTGACCTTCATAGGTCACTTCAATGCCGGTCCATTCAGCAATCAAGTCCATATTCTCTTTTGTAACAGCGTACAAATCCGGCATCTCTTCAAATTTGTTAGTTAGCAAGAGTACCTGTTGATTAGCTGATACTGCGGTCCCCTTCTCTACAGAAGCCTGCTTGATTTCAGAACCATTCCCCAGAATGACTGGTTGCACTAGATTTCGACGTAATTCTTCTGCTGTTTCACCAGGTGCCTTACCGACAATATCTGGCAACTTATATTCCGTCTCATTTGTCAAGAGTGAGAGATTAGAGGCTGGCACATCTAAATTTAAATTATCTTTTAGTAGCATAGCTTCTTTCAAAGTCGGGCTTACAATAGTATTCCACGATAAGACACTCAATACTTCTGGTTGACGAATAGTCACATACATGATAAATTCTGGATCCTCAGCAGGAATCATGGCTACTACTGAGTTAGTATAGGCTCCTTTTATGTAGCCTAGACCATCTTCACTTGCAATCTCCGCAGATCCTGATTTCATGGCAATATCATAGCCTTCAACCTGAATAGCCGGTCCTTGTAAATCGTGAGAATATAAGGTACCAAAGACTGGGTCCGTTCCAACATTTATCATATACCCTAAGGTAGCATCTGCCGCCTGCTCTGAGACTGGATTTCCGATTTCTTCTTTCGTCGCAATTCTCACTGAATCAGAATTTGGATTGTAGAGAGCAGAAATAAACTTCGGCTCCAACATAATTCCGTTATTTGCAATGGCTGAGAAGCTTCGAAGCATTTGAACTTGGTTAGCTGAAATACCTTGACCAAAAGTTGACATTGCGATTGTGACAATATTGTCTTCCGGAACTAAGCCGGGTGCTTCATCTCCCATTCCGAAACGCGTTGGATAGCCATAACGAAATTTTGTCAGGTAATTTAGCCATTTTTCGTCACCCATTTCTTGTTGTAACAAAGTCATTCCGACGTTACTTGAGAGTGAAAAACCCTGAGCAAAATTTAACGTAACAGCTGATTGGCCAGCGTTTAAAGTCCAGTCATTGATTTTTGCGTCTGCAATTACGTATTCATTATTTGTGTAATATGCATTTGGATCAAATGTACCATTATCAATTGCAGAAGCTACTGTCAAAACCTTCATGGTTGATCCCGGCTCAAAGGCTTCTTGGTAAAGTAACGAACGCTCTAGCAAACCTTCCTCACCAAGACCTTCTTTGGTATCCGAATCATAACTTGGACGTTGTGTGGTCGCTAAAATTTCTCCTGTCTTGGCAGAAACAAGTGTTGCGTTTGCATACTTACCTTTTGCCGTATCAAAGAATGTATTCATATTGGTTTCTAAGGAACGTTGTAAATCTGCCGAAATTGTTGTATATACATCTTGGCCATTAACCGTTTCTTGTTCGACAGATTCCGTACCAGGCAGTACCCTACCTTGACTATCTTTTTCATAGATAACCTTACCATCTTGACCTGCAAGGATGTCATTCAAATAATATTCCATCCCACTCATACCTTGAAGACTATGACTACCATCCTTATTTTCAATTAAGTTAGCCAAGCCAACAAAAATTGAGGCAAAATTTCCATTCGGATACATCCGTCCTGGACTAGCATTAAAGGCAATCCCTTCAATACCTGCCGCCTTCATCTCTTCTTGGATTGAGGACATCGTACTATAGGAGATATTCTTACCTAAGGTCCCAAAGTATACCTGCTTCAGTTCAGGTTGATTCAGCTGCTCCATAACATAATCTGTCTCCATTCCGAGATGCTTTTTAAAGATTTCTGCTACTTTGCTGAACTGAGAAGACTGCACATATAAAACTTTTTTCAGTTCTGACACATATTCTGTGTCAATGATTGCATAGACTGTATAGGTCGTTGAATCTTCTGCAATAGGAATTCCTGTACGGTCGTATATCGTCCCCCGTTTAGCTTGAACGGTAACTTCACGCTGGTGTACCGCATCAGCTCTCTCTGACAAGTCCACCCCAAATTTACTATCGGTGCCGATAATATAGGCAAAGTTGATTAAAAAGAGAAAAAAGACGAAAACCGTCAAAAGAAGTAGACTCTGTCCTACTCTTCGACGATTTTTTGACGGAACATATCGTTTTTTCAAGACATACCGCAAGAGTTTATTATTTCTTCTGGGCATTATTCGGCTACTCCAATATTGTCATTATTAAAAGTTAATCCAGCTTTTTCAGCAATTTCCATCAAGCGAGCTGAACGTGTCAATTCATTGACAGCTTGCTTAGCATCGTTGATTTCAATCTGTTTTTGGCTAATATCTTGATTGACTTTGGCCATGCTAGATTGAAGTTGCAAAAGCCGCGTTTGCATAAAGATAATTCCTATCGCAAGGGCTAATCCAGATAATACGATGCTTGAATAGAAGGCTTTTTCTACACGTGTGAAGGTTCTAATTTTATCACCGATAACCCGCATAGTGGCTTCTCTACGTTTTTCTTGCAACATAGACTCTCTCCTATTTATGTACTTTCTTAGCTACACGCAGTTTGGCTGAATGCGCACGATTATTATCTTCTAGCTCCTCTTGACTTGGCAAAATCGGCTTACGATTGACCAATTCAAGTGGCGCCTTCAAGTCGTCTGGAATAAATGGCAAACCTTTTGGAACATCAATCGTACTTGCTTCCTTAAAGAGTTGTTTGGTCAGACGATCTTCTAAGGAATGGAAAGTAATAACAGAAATTCGTCCATCCAGAGCCAATAAGTCAATGGCCTGCTGGATAGATTCGTCTGCTGCTCCCAACTCATCGTTGACCTCAATCCGAATAGCTTGGAAAATCTGCTTAGCAGGATGCCCCTTCTTCTTAAGTTCCTTGGCTGGCTTGGCAGATTTGATCAGCTCTGCCAACTCAGTCGTTGTTTCAATCGGCTTGACCGCACGCGCCTGTTCAATCTTACGAGCAATCTGCTTGGAAAATTTATCCTCACCGTATTTAAAGAAAATCCGTACCAAGTCGTGATAGTCATAGTTATTGACCACATCATAAGCCGTCAAATGTCCATCACGGTTCATCCGCATATCAAGTGGCGCATCTTGTTTGTAAGAAAAGCCACGCTCCCGCTCATCCAACTGTGGACTAGATACTCCTAAATCATAACAAATCCCATCAATCTCTGTTACACCTAGCTCCGCCAAGCGAGTCTTGAGATTGCGAAAATTATCCCTGATAAAGGTCACTTGTCCTTTTTCAATGTAGGATGCCAAGCGAATATGGGCATGATCAATAGCAGTCTGATCCTGATCAAAGGCATAAAGATGCCCCCCATCCGTCAACTGACTGAGCAGATACTCACTATGCCCTGCTCCACCCAGCGTTGCATCTACATAAATTCCATTTGGTTTGATGTCTAACATATCGACTGTCTCATGCAAGAGAACAGTTGTGTGATTAAATTCCTTGGTCATATCTTTTCTATTGTACCACAAATTAAAATAAAAAGTTGTTGCAAACTTTTTACAAAAAAACTGTCAAATATAGTTGACAACTTATATGAACAGGTATATACTAACAGTAAAGAAACATGTCACATATAGTTGACATCAACAGGGAGGTCTCCCACATTTTTTTACAACCAACTGTCGCATATAATTGACATCGTGCCTAAGGATAGCTAGTCTATCCTCTCTCTTTACAATAGAGTGTCGCATATATTTTACACGAAAGGAGAACCCATGAACCGTGTCAAAGATTACCGCCTACTGCTAGGGATTTCCCAGCTGGATCTGGCCAAGGCCATCGGCGTATCCAGGCAGACCATCAATATGATTGAAAACAACAAGTACAACCCCTCGCTAGACCTCTGTATCAACCTAGCCAAGGCTTTACAGACCGATCTCAATAGTCTCTTTTGGAATGAATAGAAAGGAAAATATCATGAAAAAGAATATACGTCAAGCTCTTATCTCTACCCTTATTTTTATCCCTCTCTTTGTCCTCTTTCAGCTTTGGGGCAATAGCGGAGCAGACATCTTGCACACCATCAGCCAAGCAAAATTTTGGCTACAATTGCTGATTGCTGGGACCATCTACTTCTTAGGCTTTGTTTACATCTTACCATTGTTCGATCAAAAATAAGGAGCTGCTTATGAAAAAAGAAACCTTTCAAGATAAATTAATCAAACGATTTTACGGTATCGCGGGGCCCTTGGATGAATTTCGCAAAAAAGAAGCCTTCCGTCTAGGCAATACCTGCTTTATCCTGCTCTTTTGGGCCACCATGGCTCTCACCCTACTGGCACTTGCCTTATCCAAACGATTCCCAGAAGTCGTTGCATTTGGCTATCCCGTTGCCCTGCTCCTAAGCTATCTAGCGACTAGTACCTACATCATGTTTAAACTGCGTAACAGTCAAGTGGACAGTTTAGATGTAGAAGAGCTGACTACCAAGGAACAAAAGCAGCTCAAGGGAGCAAGTATCAAATTCGCCCTCTATTTCACTACCGTTATGTACATTTGGGCTGTTGTTTTTGGTGCCTGGATGGATGGGCTCAACCCGCTCGACCATTTATTTGACTTCCGAAAATTCCTAGCAGCCTGTCTAGGTGGTATTTTCACGGGCATTACTCTTGAAATCATGTTACGCAAACGCATGAAAAAGGCAGAAAAACTAACTGTCAGCTCTGCTATTGCCAAAGAAGAACCCAAGTGGATCCAGAATATGATTAAACGTTTTTATGGTATCCGCGGTCCTTTAGACGAATACCGACGGGCCGAGGCTGATGCTATCGGTGGACAGGCCTTTATCTACTACTTCTACTTCCTTGCTCTTGGAAATGCTGTCGCCTACTTCCTAGCTATCCGCTATCCTGTGGAGGTGGCTACTTACTATCCAATGATCATTGCCTTCTTCAGTATTATCCTAATTGGTATCGTTAATATGCGCACCCTCCATGCTGACCTATCTCAATATGACGTGGACGAACTAAGTCCTGAGGAAAAACAAGGACAGACCCTCAATCCACTGGTTTTGGGACTGGGAGTTGCCCTGCTATCTAGCCTCTTTGCTGGGCTGGCAGACCTCTTTAGCCTCCAGCTTCCCCTACTGGCTTCCATCTTCCACGTAAAATCCCTCCTCTTCGGTGGCATGATGGGCCTCTTTGCCAGTCTAGCCCTGTCTGCCCTTGCCTATCTGCAAAAATTGGAGGCAGACACGACCAAGAAAAAATAAGGACCTAACGCCATGAATAAAACTTTTACACCCAAACAAACCTGTCGATTCTTTGTTCTATTTTATGGTTTATTTTCTGCCTTCTTCATCTACTCTTACATGGTCAATGAGCCGATTAACGGTTCATTCTTGCTCATGCTACCGACCATCCAAATCATCAAATCCTATCAAACAGCAGAAGAAAAACGCTACTTTATCATTCAAGCCATCTTTGCCCTGTTTGCCATGACCTTGACCTATTCCGTGGGCATTTGGCTAGGACATGCCAAACCACTTATCCTCATCCTTCCTGCTGGATTTGCTGCCGCTATTCTTTATCGGATTTATTTCAAAAAGGAGAAAACAGATGAACGTTGACAACCCGAAATTCATACTCACTTTGATTGTTCTCTCCTATACAACAATTTGTAGCCTGTATATACATAGCTACCTTACTGGGGACAATCCACCAATCTTTATCTTACCGTTCACTATACTTCCAATCTTGAATAGTGACTGGCAAACTACCAGTCCAGAATCAAATGCTGTCCAAGAAGCTATCCATCTTTATCGTAAACCACTGCTCTGGTTTCTCTTTGCAGGTTTTGCCCTAACTTTCTCCATTGTATTTTTCGCTGGAAAAATTCAGCCACTTCATGCTGGATTTTGGGGAATGTTAGCCATCCTACTCTTCTTTAGACAATTGAAAAAGTAATCTGTATCCAACATTTTACAAAGTAGTATTTTTTCTATAAAATAGATTCTATATGACATTCAAATCCATTCTCAAACAACTCAAACTATTTGATTATATCTTAATCGGATTCACCCTAGTTTTATCCTTTCTTCCAGCAATTTTTACCTACACACATCTGACTACAGATGCAAATGAGGCAAAAACAATTGCCTATGTCCGCATCAATGGTGAGGTGGTCGACCAATTTGAATTATCAAAGGACACACCACATCAAGAAAAAACCTACTACCCCAATGATGGGCAATACAATATCATTGAAGTTGATGGCGAACGCATTCGAGTCAAGGAAGACAATAGCCCAGACCAAATTGCCGTTATGACCAGCTGGATAAGCCAGCCGGGTCAGCTCTCCGTCTGTCTGCCCCATAATCTCTTGATTGAAATCAAATCCGTCGGCGGAGAAAGCACTGATGAAGAAGAACTCATTTTACCACTATAGTCTTTTAGTTTACTTTTAGTACTAGCTCCAAAGGTTTGGGAAATCTTTGGAGGTTGGAGATAAAGCGAACTCTGTTCGCATCAAAAGCCGCAGGCATAACTCAATGCTTTCTTATTTCTAGGCATTAACTTGAAACAGTCCCCCAGACTGTTTCAATCAGGCAAGGCGAGTTCAAATACTCCAGTGGAGTGTTTGAAGTTGGAAATTAGGAAACAATGTTTCCTCGCTCGTCGAAGTAATAAAAGAAAAACTAAATGACGATATAACAAAGAAGACACAGCCAGATGAACGACTGTGTCTTTCCTTTTTAGAAAATAAGGGCTAAAGCAAGTATCACCACATATAACAGCGCAAAGAGTACAAAACTCTTTACTGCCTCGATAAAGGTTTCCCGTTTGACTTGCTTTTTCAAAAATGTTTCTAGACTCTTATAAGCAGGCCAAACTCCGATTAAACCGGCCAGTGCCCAAATTGGTAAGAATCCTATCAGACAGTAGATTATCCACAGCAACCATGGTAAACTTGCCAAGACAAAATACAATTTAAGAGCATTTTTCTTGCCAATATAGTAAACCAGAGTATAACGATGGTTGCGAATATCTTCCTCTAAATCACAGGTGTTGTTAGCCAACATGATATTGGCAATCAAGGTTACCAGAGGAATGGACATGAAAATAATTTCTATTATTTTTGTCCAAGAAAATTGCAAGGTCATCCACTGACCGCTCACTTGGCTGGTCAGTAGCAAACCTGGTTGCTGAATAAATACAGCAAGAAAGAAGATGCCGAATCCCATGGTTACTCCAGAGAAAACTTCACCCAGTGGCATTCTCGAAAGCGGAATAGGTCCAAAGGTATAGAAGATACCAATGAGGAAACAGAGAGCTCCCATCGGTAGGAGGAGCCAACTGGTCCGCCATACAAGGAGTAATGAAACCAGTAGAGAAAAAATAAGTAGGGCAAGGACGATTCCAATCATCTGACGAAAATCTAGGGAGAATTTTCCAATCACATTGCTTTCCTGACGATAGATTTCATCTTTGGCCTTGTGGTAATCCATGCTATTGTTGATGGCAGTTGTACACATGTCAAAGCTGAGTACGGCGAGAACGAACAAAAATGTATTGAGCCAATTGAATGCTTGATAGCGATACAGACTCCATAAAATCCCCAGGGTCATGGGAAATACACTGGCAACTTTAGTTTTAAGTTCAACAAATTCTAGAAATACAGGCAAACTGAGCCCTTTAGTTGATTTATTCATTGACAAGATGATACTCCTCATTCGTTAATTCAAAGCTTTCTTTCAAGCCATCACTCAGATGAACCCCCTGCTCCTTATCGATGAAAACAGCTTCTACACCGTCAATCTGATTGATAAAGTCAAGACCTTTTTCCACACCTAGTAAGAAGAGAGTTGTGGATAAGGCATCTCCTTGGATAGATGTTTTGGAAAAGACTGTCACACCTGAAATATCGTTTTCCACAGGATAGCCAGTTTTGGGATCAAGAATATGGTGATATTTGACACCGTCCACCTCTAAGTAGCGCTCATAAATACCTGAGGTAACAACCGAATCATGTGTCCCTGGCACAGAACCGACCGTTGATCCACGCACTTGGTCTGGGTCTTGAACTCCAACATTCCAACCATTTTGTGTCGTTGGCGAATCCCCCATAACCACTACATTCCCACCTAGATTGATGATAGCAGTCGTAATCCCTTTGCTGGCAAACAATTCTCTAACCTTATCTGCAATGTAACCTTTGGAAATGGCTCCTAATTCTAGCGTCATTCCTTCTTTGATAAAGACAGTCTTCTTCTCCTTATCTAAAGCAATGTCTTTATAATTGATAAATGGCAGAGCAGCTTTGATTTCCTCATCACTCGGCTTACGTGCATCCTCATCTCCAATTTTCCACAGATTGCTCACAGCTCCAACGGAAATGTCAAATAAGCCCTGACTTTCCTCACTCATCTCAATAGCTGTTTCAATCACTTCAAAGGTACGTTCATCAACCTTGACAGCTTCTTTTCCTGCTGCCTGATTGATGCGGTAGACATCTGCCCCTTCCAAGTTTGTGGACAACAAACTTTCCATCTCCTTGATATAGGAAATAGCTTCATCCATCACTTCTTCCTGATCCTCATGATAAATACTCAACTGCACTACTGTGTGAAGTAAGCTTTCACTACGAGTCAACGGAGTTTTCACAACAGATAGACTTTCATTTTGATTACCACCACAGGCAACAAGCAAAATAGTCACTAAGCTAAACAGTAACAAACCTAATATTTTTTTCATTATCTCACCTTTCTAATAGAAAAAACACAGTAACCAGCCTAGGGCTACTGTGCCTACATTCTACTGACCGATATTAGTCAAGCGTGATGGTGTCTGTATTACCTTCTTCAGCAGCTTTCAAAAGTGCTTCTGTCGATTTAATGAAGTTTTCAGATGTACTTGTCGCACCAGATACTACTTCTACATCAGCACTTTGTGCAGCAAGTAACTCTTCATCAAGTTTATCTGTTGCTTCAGCAGATGATACACCTGATTTTTCTTTCATAGTAGTATTGTATTCTGCATTTTCTGATTTCAAATTACCATCTTTGTCTTCATAATCTGCAGTTGATGCTGTGATTTTTCCACCTTCAATGGTAATTTCATGCACAAATTTCCATCCACGTTCATCATAGCCAGTTTCAGCTTTATAAGTACCATCTTTCCAAGTTGATGAAGTTGATTCAGAAGCTGAAGAAGATGACGAAGTAGTTGAAGAACTACTGCTTGAACCACATGCTACCAAGGTGAGGGCAGCACCAAGAACCACCAAACTTTTTAAGACAACTTTAGTTGTTTTCATAACAATACTCCTTTTGTTATTAAATAGTTTATATGTATAATGATATACCTAATTAAAGAAAATGTCTAGTCATTTTTTAAAAATATTGACTAAAAACAGTTTTGACAACACTCTCCAATGGTTGGATAGAAGATCGATCAAGTCTATCTAAATAACTTCTCATTTTTCTCAGATAAGCTGTAAGTAATCCTTCGGTTTTCGCAAGTGCATTCGTTGCAAACAACCTTTCTGTTATCACTTCCAAGTCCTCTTGATTTGGAGATTGGATGTAGCTCTGTAAGAGCTGACGAATAGAATTATCTTCTTGCATCGCAAATAATAGAGGAGCAGTATAGATACCATTTTGAATATCTTGAAGTCTAGGCTTTCCAGACTCCTCAACTTCTAATTGATAGTCAATCAGATCATCACGAATTTGAAAAGCCATACCAAGTGCTTGACCTACCCGAAAGGCTAATTTACTTTCTTTTTTAGATTGACCTTGTACAAAACTCCCAAGTTGGCAAGAAAGACCAAATAGAAAGGCTGTTTTACCTTGTATTTGCTTGAGATAAGTCTTCATCGTCATATTGGCGTCAAATTGATTAATTAGCTGTGATAGTTCCCCTCGAAGAATTGTTTCCATCAGCTTATCATTGCCCAAATCCAAATCATCTTGTGAAATATCTAGAAAACGAAGACCTTTTCCAAGTAAGCGACCAGAGTAGGCCAGAAGATAATCCCCTGTATAGATAGCAATTCGATTAGAAAATTGTTGATGAGCCGCCTCTACTCCTCGTCTTTTATCTGCTCCATCAATCACATCGTCATGAATCAGAGTAGCAAGATGCAAAACCTCCAGATGAGCGGCAAAGTAGAGCTTTGAACGGCTTATTTCTCCTTCCGACAGTTGTGCAAAGAGTAGGCAGAGACCCGCACGTAAGTATTTTCCAGGGGCCTCCACATATTCAACAACCTTGGACTTAATGGCAGGATGTAAGACCATCATTTCAGTTAGAATAATCTTCTTAACCTCTTTCAAACCCCGTTTTACATCAGGATATGCATTCCAAATTTGATGTACCACTAACTTTCTATATTTCCTTTATTTTTTATCCTTGATACGGTAAATATGCTTCGGCTTTCCATAAATCTTCTTGTCTAGGAAACGACCCAACCACGGCATAATCCAGTAGTCTAGACCGAATGCTCTACCCGCACCATTCATAAGAGAAATAGCTGCTGGGATGAACCAAATATTTACCCAGTAGAACATGCCTGACAGGCTGAACATAACTACCAAAGCAACGGTTGCAGCAGATACAATCCATACAAAGGCACCAGCAATCAAAGCCAGACCGATACCGATTTCTGCTACTGTCATAAATTTTTGCATAAAGAGTGCTACTTCTTGGTTTGGCATCATAAATTCCATGATAGTAGCAAACCAATCAGGCATTTTGTCCAAAACAGCCATCGGTGCTTCACCATAGGCATAGCTCAAACCAAAAATTGGTTCAGCTGCTTCTGCCGCAGCAGTTGCCGCTTGTGAGGCACTTGAAACCGCCTCAGCAGCAGATGCACCAGATACTGGATCAGCTAACCAAGGGAATGGGAAGACAACTTGATCCCCAAACCATGATGTTGTTCCAAATAGACCAAAGGCTTTCTTGATACCTTCGTAGAGCCATACTGAACCATAAAGGACACGCATTGGCACAGACCAGAGAAGATTTCCTTTGCCTGAAGTATGACCGCCAAAAATGTTTCGCTTATTCTGAATGTCAAAGAATTCATGACGAACATAAGAACCCATGTAGAAGAAACTACGGATAGTAAAGAAGTAGAGTAGGTTTACCATGTGTTTGACAGCCATTGCCATAAAGCCTGACATGTGGTATTTGTCCATCAAGAAGGCTACACCGTAGCGTGCTCCAATAGATACCATAAACCCATCATATTTACCTTTGTAGCTATGTTTTTCGCCACCCTTGATTGCTGCAATAATATTACTTGCCGCAGTATGGCCTGTCTGTTCAGCTGCTTGTACAATCTGTGGAGTTGGTTTTCCTTCTGATTCTTCAAAGTAAACCAAGTCGCCAGCTATATAGACATTTTCCTTGCCTTTCGCTTCCATGAACTCATTGGCTACCAAACGACCTGCACGCGCTTTCTCAATGCCAAATTCACTTGCATCCGTATTTGCTTGAACACCAGCTGTCCAAATAGAGGTATAGGTAGGAATTTGACGACCTGATGAAAGTGTCAAGCTATCTTCTTGTACACTTGCTACACCATCGCCAAGAACCAATTCAACACCTTTTTTCTCAAGGTATTTGCGAGCCTTGACTTGCTCTTTTTCAGTAACCATAGCCAAGATATTTGGCGTTGCCTCAACAACCTTAAGTGAGAATTCTTTTGGATCCAACTTGAACTCACGCGCCAAGATTGGTACCCAGTCAATCAACTCACCAATCATCTCAATACCTGTGAAGCCAGCACCGATAACGGTAAAGGTTAAAAGAGCGCGACGTTTGGCTTCATCATGTTCACGCATGGCACGATAGCAAGCATCAATCATGTGGTCATGCAAACGTTCTGCTGCTTCGATAGACCAAAGTGTAAAACCGTGTTCTTTAACACCTTTCACACCAAAGTCATTAGCCTCACCACCCATTGCAAGGAGCAGGTAATCGAAATCCAGAGTTTGGTGTTCCGCAACTACTTGTTTCTTATCGTAGTCAATCTCAACAACCTTGTCTGTTACCAATTGAACCTTTGGATATTTTTTAAAGATACGTTGAAGGTCATACTTGATTGCATTTGCTTCCACACGCCCAGCTGCAACTTCATGCAACTCTGTCATATAGGTATGGAAAGAGTTCTTATCAATCAAGGTAACTGTTACATCTTGATCCTTTTTAAACGTTTTTCCTAACAATCGAGCTGCTGCAATCCCTGCATAACCAGCACCGACAATCACAATATTTTTCGTCACAATGTTTCCTCCTTGTGAAAATCAAAACAAATTACATGTTTCCATTATACCGTATTCCAAGATAGTTGACAAGCAAATTTCAATAATTAGTAATATACAACAAACAAAACTTGCCATAGAGAACAAAAACAAGTATGATAGTAAAATAGATAATCGACTAGAAAGAGTTTTTCTCTACACACATGAATTCTAAACGTCAAACACTTAACTTTATTACAATGCTGGCAGCTCAGGCAGTTGTCATTTCTTTGATTGAACGACTCATCACCCCCCCATTTGCCTTTGCTCCAGGTGCCAAGCTAGGACTGGGAAATTTGATTAGCTTAATTGCTATTTTTACCCTCCCTACAAAGGATAGCCTAAAGGTTGTCGCACTACGCTTGCTCATATCAACCTTTCTGGGAGGCACCTTTTCAACCTTCCTCTATGGCTTTGCCGGAACTACTTTGAGTTATGTAGGAATGCTCTCTGCCAAGCAACTCGGTCCAAAACGTGTCAGTCCTATTGGAATTTCTATTCTGGGTGGGATGTTGCACAATCTTGGTCAGCTTCTTGTTTTTGCTACCATCGCCCGTTCTTTCTATGTACTAAACTACCTACCAATCCTCGCTTTTACAGGAATTTTATCAGGCTTATTGGTCGGACTGGCTGCTACCTACCTCCTCCAAAAGGTCGGACCTTTACGTCACTATCATCAACAAGTCTTAGCAGAATGGAAATAAATCTCCCTAGGTCAACTAAGGAGATTCTTTTTATGGTCCGCACCACTTTTTCATTACCCATAATAATTTCCCCATAATCCTGATGTCACAAGTAAAATGAGCCACCCCATGTAAACACCACTTATAAAATCCATGGTAATAAAAAATAATGAAGCTTTCAAGAAGAGAAAAAATCAGGTTCTTTGCGTGTTTTAGTCGTACATTTTCTTTCTTTTATGCTACAATATCTTCATCTTTTATTTTTTTGAGAAAAGGTAGAATTATGTCACCATTTAGGATCAAACTTTCTCCCAGTCAGCGAATCATTATCAGTTTCTTATTCGTGATTCTGACTGGATCAATTTTACTAAGTCTTCCCATCTCACAAATTAGCACCTCTACAGCAAGTTATTGGGATCATCTCTTCACATCTGTCTCCATGGTTTGTGTGACAGGGCTATTTACCAAAGCCGTCGCTGAAACCTATTCTACTTTTGGACAGATTATCTGTATGATGCTAATCCAAATTGGTGGTTTGAGCTTGATAGGATTCATCGGTCTCTTCGCTTTACGCGGTGGTCGTAAAATGAACTTCATCAATATGGCGACCTTACAAGAGGCTCTAAACCGATCTGACACAAAATATTTTCGTAACTTCCTCAAATCAGCTTTTGGTTTTACCTTGGCGGTCGAAGCCTTTGGAGCCCTCTTACTGTCCTTTCATTTTGTACCTGAATTTGGATGGGCAAGAGGTTTATTTACCTCGATTTTCGTAGCTATATCAGCCTTTTGTAATGCTGGTTTTGATAATTTTGGCGCAACTAGCATCATGCGCTATGTGGATAATCCTCTAATCAACATAACATTAGCCAGTCTCATTATTATGGGAGGTCTTGGATTCTCGGTTTGGTTTGACCTTCAGACACAAATCGGGCAAAAACGTAGCCTACGAAAACTAGGGTTCCATACAAAGATTGTTCTAGGCCTAACAGCCATTATACTAACCCTCGGAACTCTGACTACCTTACTCACCGAATGGAATAACCCTTCTACTATCGGGCAACTATCATTTGGTCATAAATTATTAGCCAGCTTTTTCCAAACGGTCACCATGCGAACCGCTGGTTTTGCCAGTATCGACTACACGAAGGCTGAACCAATCACCCTCTTGCTCTATATCTTTCAGATGATGCTTGGCGGAGCCCCAGGTGGAACAGCCGGCGGTATTAAAATAACCGCCTTCCTAACCTTAGTACTCTACGCTCGTAGTGAAATTCTCGGTCTCCCTCATACCAACTTTATGGGACGAACCATTGATAACCTCAGCATCCGCAAAGCTTTTGCGACATTCTCTGTCTTCCTGCTTATGTTTATCATAGGACTCTTCGCACTTGCCTTAACAGATGACCGACAACCACTTCTATTTTTAATGTTCGAGGTCATGTCAGCATTAGCCACTGTGGGGGTTACAGCAAATCTGACTCCAAGCCTAACCATGGCCGGTCAAGCAGTCATTATGGCGCTCATGTTCTTCGGCCGTATCGGTCCACTTTCTATTCTCGCAAGCCTTTCTGTTCGAAAATTATCTAAAACCGAAAGTCTTCAATACGCAAAATCATCTATGCTTGTTTAAAAGGAGAAATCATGCCAAACTATACTATCGGAATTCTCGGCCTGGGAGTTTTTGGTACTACCATTGCAAAAACATTACACAATTACGATTGCAATATCATTGCTATTGATAATCATGAGCAACGTATCAATCATCTAGAGCCTATTCTCACGCGCGGTATTGTCGGAGACATTACCGATCGCTCGCTCCTACGTGCAGCAGGAATCGGTAACTGCGATGCTGTTGTTGTAGCTACTGGCGAAAACTTGGAATCCAGTGTCCTTGCTGTTATGCATAGCAAGGTCCTAGGCGTCCCTATGGTCATTGCCAAAGTCAAAGGAACAACTGCGAAAGAAGTCCTTCTCCGTGTTGGGGCTGACAAGGTTATTTCTCCCGAACGCGAAACAGGTATTTCCCTAGCCAAACAATTACTCCACCGCGATACAACCAGCCTCTTTGAGCTCGAAGGCAATGTTTCCATTGTCGAGTTTCACCCGCCAGTAAAATGGATTGGCAAAACACTCGGCGAATTAAAACTCCGCCAACACTATAAACTCAATATTATCGGTTACCGAAGTGGCGAAAATCAGGAATTAAACATCCAACTGACTCCGGACTATGTCTTCAAATCTGACGAACTCATCTTAGCAGTAACAGACCATAACACTGTCGATCATTTTGAAGAACTGACAAATTAATACTCAATGAAAATCAAAAACAGACTAGCTCCAAAGGTTTGGGAAACCTTTGGAGGTTGGAGATAGGGCGAACGTAGTTCGTTACTACTTACGCAGATAGAACCCTGTTACTATTTTGTTTCAAGGTAACAGGCTGAAAGGCTCCACTGGAGCCTTTCACTCATCAAATCAAGTCAACAACGTCTGATTTTGATTTTCGAAGAGTATAAATAACAAATTTACGTCCTATACTCCGTTTTCAGGAGAAATATTTTATCCCTAGAAAGCCTACTAGACTATCATCTATCTAGTGGGCTTATCATCTGTCAAAAGGAGACGTTATGAATGATTTAACCAAAGGAAAGCCGATTGCGGTCATCTTACAATTCGCTATCCCCTTGTTGATTGGATCTTTTTTTCAACTGGCCTATAATTTTGCTGATTCCATGATTGTGGGGCATACTTTGGGAAAGGATGCCTTTGCAAGTGTCGGTTCGACAGCCAGCCTAATTTTTTTAATCATCGGTTTTGCCCAAGGTGTTACCAATGGATTAACCATTATTTCTGCCCAACGCTTTGGAGCTGGCGACTTAGAGGGGCTTAAAAAATCTTTTGTCCACGGACTCTTCTACGCTTCCCTCATCAGCCTTTTACTAACAGTCTTAGCCTTAGCTTTTTTGAAACCTATCTTGGTCTTAATGCAAACGCCTGTGAGTATCATCGACCACTCCCATGCCTTTCTAACGGCCATGTTTGGAGGATTGACCTTTACTATTTTTTATAATTTCCTGTCTTCAGCCCTACGCAGTCTCGGAAACTCTAAAACACCTCTACTGGCTCTAGTTATCGCTTGTTTTATCAATATCGGTCTGGATTTTTTCTTTATCTTAGTTATGAACTGGGGCGTTTTCGGAGCCGGCTTTGCAACTATCCTTGCTCAAGCCTGTTCGGTCCTCTTTCTTATTTTTTACATTATCCACAAGGTACCTCACTATCATATCGGACTAGCTGATTTAAAATTGGATAGAGGTAATCTCAAGAAACATGCCCAGCTTGCTTTTCCAATGGGATTTCAAGCCAGTATTATCGCCATCGGAGCCATGACCTTGCAGTTTATGGTCAACCAACTAGGAACAGACGCCATCGCCGCCCAGGCCATTGCCCTTCGTACTGACCAGTTGGCTATGCTGCCCATGGTCAATCTGGGCTTGGCTATCGCAACCTTTACTGCTCAGAACTACGGTGCCAAGCTCTATGACCGTATTCGAGAAGGAGTGCGCCACTCTTTACTCCTCAGCATTGCTTGGGCCATTGTATTTGCGGTCATTCTCATCTTGGGCAATCGCTTCTTCTCTGGTCTCTTTCTGCCAAATGCTAGTCAAACTGTACTAGACTTGGCTCTCATTTACTACATCATTAACGGCTCTTGTTACTGGATTGTTGCTTCCCTCTTTATTCTTCGTAGCTTTATTCAGGGACTTGGCAAGGGCTTTATCCCAACACTAGCAGGCTTTGGAGAATTGATTTTCCGAGCAGCAGTCGCCATCATCGGCATGCAGTATTTCGGCTTCTATGGAACCGCCGCTGCTAACCCCGCCGCCTGGATCGGAAGCATCATCGTCCTGATTCCAAGTTCCATCATCTTCATGAAAAAATTAAAAGCTGGACAAACTATATAAAGAAAACGCATGAAACTCTCATGCGTTTTTAAAATAATATTTTCGTAAGAATTGGATATGAAGGACATTCCAAAGCATAGCATAGCTGATCGCCACTACAAAAGCTAAGCCATATTGCCAATTAAATTCCAGCACAAGGCTGACAAAAAGGAATATTCCCAGAAGGACCAATAACAAACTACTTGCCTTTTTCTTATCCCACTTAACATAAGCCGACAAGGCTTTGTCAGGAAAAGCTTTTACTTCCTTGAACTGTTTGTAACTAGCACCAATACTAGCTCCTGCCGCTCCCATTATCGCACCTACATAATAATGAGGAAATATATAGACTGACAAATAAGCAATTGCAACATAGGCAAGCACCAACAAGGCATACATCATTTTTTTCATGACCAACCTCCCTATCTATTTGTCTCCGTCCCTATTTTAACATAAATTTTATCGCAAACACAAGTCAAAATAATCTACTATGGCAATTGACTTTCTAACTCAACTTCTGTCAAGAGCTTGCTATAATAATCCTGCTCATCAGCCAAAAGCGGGCTGTTGGGCAGCATTTTTTTAGCCTGATTTAGAGATTTTTTCAAGGCTTTACTATCTCGAGTAATACGCTGGTGGTAGAGAGCAGCTAGGACTTGGTAATTTCCCATAGGGTATTTGAGCAAGGACTTGACTTGTTTGTCCTGCCCCAAGTTCTTAGCCTCTTCATTCAAACCTTGCAAGATATATACTTCTAACAGTACAAGTTTCGCCAGCTTCACGATATAATCATTGTCCGATGTCGCTGTCACTTTTTCCAAGCGTTCCTGGGCTTCTTGATACTCCCCGTTGAAAATCAGTACTTCCGTCCAGTTAAGATAGTGAATCTGTGGCAAATGACCAGGCAAGATTGGCAAGTCCATGACAAAATCACTTAAATTCGCAGCAGTTGGAGCCACCATGACTTGAGAGGTATGTCTAAGCGCTTGATAAACCAATCGGCTATACTCAGGATGAGTACGCAACTCCTGAATCTTAGCTCCATCCGCCATACCAGAAGGGTTGGCGTTGAGGATAAACAAGGCTAGATTGAGGAGGATTTGCGATAGGGGCAGACTCCAATGCCCTGTCAAGAACCCAATCAAAACAGAAATAAGGACGAGACTGAGATGAACAATCAGGCCACCTGCAAACATCAAAATTGCCCGAGGGTCATTCTCGTCTCTTTTGACTCCGATATACTGAGCCGCTGCTCCTTGCACAATCACGGTTTTCTTCCATTTCCAGCCCTGGTCAGTCTTGACCAACAAGCGATTGCCCAAGCCAAGTGCCACCAAGTCAAAACCTGTCAACCAACCAAAGAAAGCATGCCCCAGTTCATGGAGAATGAGGGTTAGGTAAAAACTACCTAGAAACCAGACATAACCTAGACCAAACACCCACAATCCATGGAAGGAATCATTTTCTGGTAATAGCTGAGCCATCCCATAAGTCGAATACATGGCACTCGCGAAACCACAAAGAACAGAAACACCTATAACAAACCAATTCCACACTTTTTTCATAGCAAACCTCCTTTTGATATAGTATAACAGAAAAAGACTAGGAAACCTAGTCTTTACTTGTTTTTTTTAGCAACCTTATTCTTAGGAATTAGGGTCGTCCAAGCTACGTCCGTGCAAGCCTTTTTCACGTTGGACTTGGCGGAGTTTCTCAGGTGTCACATCATTGCCATCCTCATCGACAACCTTGATACCTTCGACATGGGCACGCACACTACGGCGGTAGCCCTCGATGTACTCCTCACGAAGAGCCGCCTGTTCCTGCAACTCCTCCTCTGTCAAGCCTTCTGCCTTTTTCTTGCGAGCCAGTTCGTTGATGCGATCGATTTTTGCTTGTTCCATGAATACCTCCTACTTACTATTCAAGAGATTGAAAACAGCTACTGCTGAAGCCTTATCCGCCAAGACTTTCAAGAGAGCCAAGCGGTTGGCTTTGACTGCTGCGTCATCTGCCATAACCATGGTATTGTCGAAGAAGGCTGCAATGACTGGGCTGAGAGCAAAGAGCTTGTCCAAGTTACCCGCCATGTCTTCTGTCAACTCCAAGCCTGCCACTGCAGCAGCAAGGGCCTTCTCCTGCTCATTTTCAAAGAGTGCCTCGTCAATCGCAGTCGCCTCCGCCTTTTCCGCCAAGTTGAAGACCCGTGACAAGTTTTCCACAGCTTCCTTGTAGTCAGCCTCTTTTGATTTTTGGAAAATAGCAGAGCTGGCTGCCAGTTGCAGTCTGACCACAAAGGTTGAGCTAGCCAGTACAGCCTCGCGGATGTCTTTCGGAATGGCCTTGTCCATCATCTTCTCTACACGGGCACGGATAAAGTCCATCACAGCTGGCTGGTTGTCGTAAGTCAAGCTAGCAAAGTTCAAGCTGTAGAGCTCCGCGATCAACTGATCCAATGGAATTTCCCAACCAAAGGCTTCCAAAATTCGAACGATACCTTGTGTCGCACGACGAAGAGCGTAAGGATCGTTTGAACCAGACGGAATCAAGCCAACTGAGAAGAAGGATAGGAGGGTGTCAAATTTGTCAGCCAGTGCCAAGACCGCACCGACCTTGCTTTCAGGCAATTCGCCTTCTGCTGAGTTTGGCAAGTAGTGCTCACGGATTGCTGCTGCCACCGCAGGTTTCTCCCCTGCAAGAAGAGCATACTTCTCACCCATAATCCCTTGCAGTTCATCAAACTCGCCGACCATACCTGTCAAGAGGTCAAACTTGTAGATGTCCGCCGCACGTGCCACATCTGCTTTTTCATCCGCAGACAAGCCTGCCAAGTCAGCCAGTTTTTCTGCGATAACCTTGGTGCGTGCCATGTGCTCGTAGAGGGAGCCGATTTTCTCATGGAAGGTCACGACTTTGAGGCGTTCCACCAAGTCAGCAATCCTGAGTTTTTGGTCTTCACGCCAGAAGAACTCGCCGTCTTCCAAACGGGCCACCAAGACTTTTTCATTCCCTTTGATGACATTGTCAAGGTACTGGTCATTCCCGTTACGGACGGAGATGAAGTTTGGCAAGAGTTTGCCAGCCTTATCACGCACCACGAAGTAACGTTGGTGATTTTTCATAGAAGTGACCAAGACTTCTTCTGGCACTTCCAAGTATTTGGTGTCAAAGGAACCCATGAAGGCAGTTGGATACTCGACTAAGTTGAGAACTTCATTGAGCAAATCTTCATCAATTTCGACTGTCACGTTGTATTTGTCCTCGATAGCCTTGATTTGCTCGACAATCATATTTTGACGCTCTGCGGGGTCTGTAATGACAAACTGTGCACGCAAGTCTGCCTCGTAAGAATCTGCACTCGCAATCTCGGTTTCATTTCCAAGGAAACGATGACCACGGCTGATGCGAGCTGATGAAATGTCCAAGAAATCCATATCCAGTGCCTCGTCGTCCAAGAGAACAGTCAAGGTGTGGACAGGACGGATGTAGGCGAATTTGTTGGATGCCCAGTTCATGCTGACAGGGAAGGTCATAGCCTTCAAGACCTCTGGAATGCCTGCCAAGACTGCCTTAGCTGGCTGACCAGCTTCGTGTTTGGTCACGTAGACATACTCTTCGCCCTTGATCTCGCGAAACTCGATGTCAGCTGTCGTCAGGCCTTTGCCACGGACAAAGCCTTCTGCAGCTTTAGTGAAGTTGCCATCTGCGTCCAAAGCAATCTTCTTAGCAGGACCCTTAAAATCTTCTGTAAGATCAGTCTGCTGGTCCGCCAAACCACGCACACGTACAGCCAAACGGCGTGGCGTTGAAAAGACATCAATGCTATCAAAAGCCAAGCGATTGTCTGTCAAAAAAGTCGCCATGCGGTCACGCAACTGGTGCATGGCTGGGGTTACGATGTAGGCAGGAATTTCTTCCAAACCAAGTTCAACAAGTAAATTCTTTGTCATTATTCTGCGTCCTCCTTCAACAATTCTGCTCGTGTTGCTTCGTCTAAAAGTGGGAAACCGAGTTTTTTCCGCTCTGCCACAAAGGTCTTGGCAACGACACGGGCAAGGTTACGGATACGGGCGATATAACCTGCACGCTCAGTTACAGACACAGCTCCACGGGCATCCAACAAGTTAAAGGTATGAGAGCATTTGAGTACATAGTCAAAGGCTGGATGAACCAAGCCCTCTTCCAAAGCCCGCTCTGCTTCTTTTTCAAACTTGGTAAAGTTTTCAAGGAGCATATCCTGATCTGATACTTCAAAGGAATATTTTGAATGCTCATACTCTGGCTGGATAAAGATTTCGCCATATTTAACGCCGTCAGCCCACTCAATATCGTAAACGGAGTCAACCTCTTGGATATAGGAAGCCAAACGCTCCAAACCGTAGGTTACTTCGGCTGTGACAGGGCCTGTTGCCAAACCACCAACCTGTTGGAAATAGGTAAACTGCGTGATTTCCATACCGTCCAACCAAACTTCCCAGCCCAGACCAGCTGAACCAGTTGATGGGTTTTCCCAGTTATCCTCAACAAAACGAATGTCATGCTCCAAAGGATTGATGCCCAAACGCTCCAAAGACTCCAAGTAAAGTTCTTGGATGTTAGAAGGCGATGGTTTCATAACGACTTGGAATTGGTGGTGCTGATAGAGACGGTTTGGATTTTCCCCGTAACGACCGTCCGCAGGACGACGAGAAGGCTCCACATAAGCCGCATTCCAAGGCTCAGGACCGATGGCACGCAAGAAGGTGTAAGGGCTCATAGTCCCCGCACCTTTTTCCGTATCATAAGCCTGCATGAGCAAGCACCCCTGCTCATTCCAAAATTGTTGTAAGGTCAGGATAATTTCCTGGAATGTTAATTTCTTAGACATATATTTCCTCTTTCTATATATATTTCATAATTGCTAGTTTTCCACACTCGGTATGGTTTCCACAAAAACAGCCTGCTCCGCCTGGTCCAGATAAGAACAGGTCATGGCTTCTAGGTCGATGACCCACTTGTAAATCCCTGCTTCTGCTGTTTCTTGACAGAAGGTGGGAAAATCTGTTTGTCCAGCCTGATGATTGCGTAAGATAGTCACAAACTGGTCCAGATTGGCTTGGTCCGAAACAGGTATCGTCACTTGATAGCCCGTCTTTTCCAGAGTCTGCCCTGTCTGTGAGCGATAGGTAACCTGTCCAGACTGGATATCCACAATATTTTCCACCATACCCATGGCCTTAAAATAAGCGATCAGTTTGGGAAAATCAGGACCAGTAAACTGCTCATGCCCGTGATTGATATTTTCTAAGGTGAACATTTGTCTCCTTTCTTTATAGTAGCTGTCTTCCACCTTGAAATGAAAAACAAGAAATACTCGGTCGGCAGACAAAAAGAACCACATTCTCTTCCCCTGTCAACAGACATAGGGGCGTTGAGAACGCGGTTCCACCCTAATTTATTACTTCATTTGTATGATTCTAATTGAGTCGAACATGGTCACGACTGGGAAAGCGCCAATTATTTCAAGACTGGCTTGGCTTTCACTCTCCCAAGCTCGCTAGACAGGCTTTTGAAACAACCTTCTTTCATGCTTAGTATTGTAGCAGAAAAATCAGCATTTGTCTAGAAAGACCACTATTTATCCGGATACAATCCCACTGACAAATCCTACAAGGCTATTGCAGGCCTATCACAATCTAGTAGATATTTTTCTGGTACTACTCCCAAGAATTTTTCTGCGTGTTGACTGATAAAATCTAGGGCATTTTCCAAATCTTCTACTCTATCAGAATTGACCAACTCCATAACCAAGAAAGCATTCTTTGTCTCATCTGTAATCATGGTTCGCTCACCATCGCGCCAGTTGAAACAACGACAAACTGCTCCTTTATCATCCTTATAGCAAACTTCACCTGGTAAAGTTGGATTATTGGTTTCATCACCAATGAGATAGAATTCATCCCCACCCTCAGTGACCGTTAGTTGGAGATTGCCTACAAATGTATCTAAATCTTCAGCACCACATGGAAGACCAAAACGTAAACTCGCCGCATTATAAATGTCCACTAATGGAGAAATTGTTGTGACTGGACGGTCACTAGTTGAACGTTTCAAAAGGGCTTCGATACTAGAACGCGCGCCTTTTTTTGTTTTAAATTTTTGATAGGCTTGACGATATGTACGAATGACCTCGTTCTCACTAAAGGTATCTTCCGTAAGAAATTTCTGGGCAATCCCGTTGCTTTCTTCCAGTAATTTCACTAATTCATCAGGCGATTGCGCCGGCGTTTTATAATCTTTCAATAATAGAACTCCAATTTTTGCATCTGGAAATAAATTCCAAAACGATGAATCAACAATAAATTGTGACATATTCTCACTCCTTTTATACAAAAATCAGCACCCTATGAACATCTTCTAAGACCTAACGATGTTCATAAAATGCTGTTGCATGACTACCCGGTGGCAGTGTTTATTTAATTAACATTATTGTATAAAATCCCAGAAAGAATGTCAAACATTATCTCAGAATATGGGGAAACATACTTTGAGGTTAGCTACAAGAAAATTAAAATTTATCTACAAAATTATCTCTATTGATGCGAACGTTTATGAACATATAAAATGCCGATAGGAGCGTACACAAAATCAAAACGATGCCAACTGGTTTCAATTCTGGGACATCATAATTTGCCAGAGCTAGTACAGGAATACTCAAAACAATATAGGGAAATAACATAGTTGACCCTGTAGCAACATCTACTAAATCTTTGTCAGGATCCTCAACAAACCAAAGGAATGGTAAGAATAAACGAAGCCATTTTGCTTTCTCTGTAGATTCTAAAATTGGTCGAATAAATAGTGTCAACAACTTGTATCCAACAAAAGCAAGCAAACGATACCACCATAGAAAAACAAAGGCAAGAAGGACACCAATTAGCCAGATCCAAATATCAAAACTATCTTCCTTACGACTTTTGGGCGCAAACAAATTCGCCAAGATAACTCCCACTCCTATTTGAGGAACAAGACTGACCCATGTATCTAAATTAGGATTATCATATCCAATTTTTATATACTCTAAGCCATTGTAATGATAGACATTATTATTCAAATCAATATAGGTTCCTTCTTTATAGGGTTGAAGCTCACCCACATCTTTCTTAACATATTCATTTGCTGTTTTACGAAATACCATATTTGCCTACCTCAATTTCTATTTTTTAATACATTGTATATTGTATTAAATGTTGTCATCTGTTGAATTTGCTCCGCTCGCTGTAGTGTGGCAGCTTGTTGGCGCAACAGTTGGTCATATTGACTTTCTTGATGATACAAATTTAAAGCTTCCTGTAAGGTATTGACACGCCCCTCGTTGACATAACCAAGCATTGTTTCAAAAAAGAATGATGAACTATGTTGCCCCTGTTGCATAATCAATGGATGCTCCTGAGCTTTATGATAGTGCCAACTTTTACACTCTTTTACTTCCTCAAGCCTTTGTTTAATCACTGCAATATCTTCTTGCTTTTTCTGATGCTTTCTCTTGGCAAAAATACCGATACCAGCCGATAATAAAAAGAATATAAAACTCCTTTGAAAATAGCCAGCCCTATCATTACCGAAGACCAATTCTCCAATAGCTAAGAAGAGGGTCAAACCAAGAAGCCACCAAATCCAATTCCCCTTTTTTTCCCTGTTAGACCAGGCAATAAGCACCTCATTTTCCCAATGCAGAGTTGATTCCCATCTACTCATCAAAATCACTGCATCATAAAGATACCACCTCAATTCATTCACATTGAATTTTTCAAAGAAACCTATTCCATATACCGAACGGTACCATTCCTCAGAGGTCATTACTTGACTAGTCAGATGCCGAACCCTTTCAAGAGTTCCTGCGCTCTCGCCTAATTCATCAACGGCTTTCTCATCTTCCGGCGAGAACACTATTTTATTCATTAAATAATGCTCATAAGTTGGGGCATCTTTAGCTGCTTCACTCTTGTAAGCATCGGGAATATCGTAATAACGATACTCTTCAATAATCCTGTTTTTCTTTTGCAAATTCTCTGCCTTAAATTGTTCGATTAGTTGCAAATCCTCTTGATCTAGAAACTTTGCCATTTTTACCTCCAAAATCTATCTCTTTTCAACCATTTTATGAGAGCATTTTTTGCATTTATAGACATGTGCAAGTTTGTGTACCTCTTAAAAAGAGCAAATCCGAATGATTATCACCAATTTTAATAACCTGATAACTTCCACATTTCGGACACACATATTTCTCCCTTTTTTGCTATTTAGGAAGGCTTGGCTGTAAAGTCAAGCCTTGTTATACTAGTATAACAAGGAATTTGTCAAGTATTTTGCATCAAAAAAGAGGACCAACTGTCCTCTCAAAAACCTCAAAAACATAACTTATCTATGACTAATCTTTCTCGTCAAGAAATCTCCAATAAACTGGATTACGAAGATGATAACTAAAATCAAAAGAGTTGCTAAAAAGGTCACATCATTATTATACCGTAGGTAGCCGTATGATAGCGCAACTTGTCCCAAACCACCTGCTCCGATGGCTCCAGCCATGGCAGTGTAGCCGACCAAGGAAACCAAGGCAAAGGTCGTCACACGAATCAAGTCTGGTAGCCCCTCACGCAGATAGACAAGGACAATATCCCAGAAAGTCGCACCTGATGCCTGAGCAGCCTCAATGACACCACGGTCTAATTCTGACAAGACCACTTCAACCTGACGTGCAAAGAAAGGAAAGACTGAAAGGGCGAGCGGAACCAAAGCCGCCTCTGTACCAATGGTTTTTCCAACAATAATTTTTGTCAAAGGAGCAATGGCCGCCAACAAAATAATGAAAGGAATGGCTCGGAAGATAGAAGCCACCTTGTCCAAAATCCAGTAGGCAGTCTTATTGGCAATAACCCCACGTGGACCTGTCAAAACCAAGAATAAACCAGACACCAAGCCCATAAATCCACCAAAAGCAAAGGAAACAAAGGTCATATAGAGGGTCAAATTAAAATGTGTTAACCAACCTGTCTGACCATCCCAGCCCAATTTATAAATATCTGGAAAATTCGTTTGAATCCATTCTAACATCTAGTTTGCTCCTTTCAAAATCGTCACTTCTACACGGGCCTCTGTCACTGCCTCAATCGCACGGTGTAATTGACCAGGTTCACCTGATAAGATCACCACCATCTCACCGACTGGCGTATGGTCCAATATCTCAATATTACCATATAAAATATTGGCAGACACTTGATAGAATTTATACAAATCATTGACAATTGCCGTATCCGTATTGGAACCAGCATATTTCAATTGAACTAAGATACTGTTCTCAGGCAAATTCTTAACAATATCCTGCTGGTAAATTTTCACCAGGGCCTCATCAATTCCTGTTGCTGTTTTGATGAAATCCTGTGTCAATTCTTCCTTTGGATGAGAGAAGATTTCTAAAACTGAACCTTCTTCGATCAAGCGACCATCCTGCATAACAGCCACACGGTTACAAATGTCTTTTACAATCTGCATCTCGTGGGTAATCATAACAATAGTCAAGCCCAATTTTTCATTCAATTCCTGCAAAAGTGCCAAAATCTGCTTAGTTGTTTTCGGATCCAAGGCTGAAGTAGACTCATCAGAAATCAAGATTTTAGGGTCATTTGCTAAGGCACGCGCAATGGCAACACGTTGCTTTTGACCACCGGACAACTGAGCTGGATAGTTTTCAGCACGGTCAGAAAGTCCAACCAAGTCCAAGAGTTTAGCTACTTTTTCCTTCTTCTCTTCCTTGCTCAAACCCGAATGCTTAAGGGCAAAGGCTACGTTTTCTTCTGCCGTCATCTGAGCCATCAGATTGAAATGCTGGAAAATCATGCCAATCTCACGGCGTTTGCTTCGCAATTGAGCTGGGGTAAGTGTGACCTTATCTCCCTCGTAAATCACATCTTCATCAATGGTAATCTTACCCGCAGACGGAACCTGCAACAAATTGATGACGCGGACAAGGGTAGATTTCCCTGCTCCAGAATAACCTACGATACCGTAAATATCCCCTTGATTGATATGAATGGTCACATCCTTGACTGCTTCAATGGTCCGTTTTTTCTGCTGAAAGGTTACATCAATATTATCTAGCTTAATCATTTCCTTACTCATAACTTGCAATTAACTCCTCTACTAATTCAACATGGCTATAGTAGTCAGCGATGCTGACATTTTCATCACCTGCATGGTCGCGACTGTTGGCATTTCCTAATCCAAATCCTGCAATCGGCACGCCCAAGGCATGGAAAACTGTATGCATAGGTCCTGTCCCCGGTGACGTCGGCAAGACAGCAACTCCTTCTGGTGTCAATTTTTTGGCCAATTCAATCACATTGACAATGGCAGGGTGCGACATATCACTTCGGTAGCTCATCTCTCCTAGAGTGAAGACAACCTCAACTTTGTCAAAACCATGTTTGTTCAAATGCTGTCGAATCTTATCTAATACATCATGCGGCTCCAACCCAGGTACCAGACGGACTTCCATCTTAGCAGAAGCTTGAGCTGGTATGATGGTCTTGACACCTTGACCAAGATAGCCAGTTGACAAGCCTTCAATGGTAATCGATGGCTCAAAATACAAACGCTTCAGAAACTCACGACGATCTTCTACCAAGGTTGGAAGGGTTAGTCCATAAATATCCGTCATAGACTGACTGGTAGCCAGTGCAAATTCTTCCACTAAGGCCAATTCACGCTCATTTGGCTCTTGCACTTGCTCGTAAATGCCATCTACCAGAATTTGCCCATCTGCAGCCCGCATGGATTGAAGTGCTGATAATAAATACCAGCTTGCCGAATCAATGACACCTCCATAGGAAGAATGAATGTCCAAGTCAGCTGATTTGACCTGAAGATCGAAGGTCACAATTCCCTTATTTCCCCCAGCAATTTCTAGCTGATGTAGGCTATTGCGATGCCCCTGCTCCCAGACCAGCAAATCAGCACCAATCAAGTGTTCTTTGTATTTTGAAAGATACTTATCCAAGTCGACAGAAGCTGACTCCTCTGCCCCTTCCATAATAAATATCACATTGACTGGTAAATGGCCATTCTGTCTAGACTGATATTTTTTCAAGGCCGACAGACGAGCTGTGATATGGCCCTTGTCATCGTCCACCCCACGACCATAGATATAGCCATCAGAAACAGTCAATTCAAAGGGGTTGCCCTTCTCCCAGACCTGATCGGCATCAGCAGGTACTGTATCATAATGATTGTAGAAAATCAATGTTTTCGCATCTGGCACCGAAGCCTTAAACGTTGCCATGACAAATGGTGCTGCATAGCTGTCGTCTAAAACAACCTCTGCACCAGCTTCTTCAAACATATCTTTCAAATAAGTCGCCACATCCAACAAACCAATCTGCTGAGCAAAAATGGATTTCTTTGAAATCAAGACCTTCAACTTTTCAAAATAGGTTTGAATAATCGCATCATTTTCAAATAATTGAACTTTACTATCTGCCATACTTTCTCCTCATACTCAATGAAAACCAATTAAATCTACTAACCAAAATCAAATATTCTCCCACATTTCTGACTTTGGTTAAGAGATTTTTTCTTATCTCTATAAAAACAGATAGAGGGCTGAACAATTCTGCCCAGTCCTCAACCTATTTACATTTTACCAAACTGGCTCATCCATACCGTCTGAAGTCTCTTCAATAACTTTTTTCACTTCATCCGTGTGGTAGGCTTCGATAATTTTCTTAATCGCTGCTGCTTGCTCTGATTTTTCCCAATCGCTACGAGCTGCAATCAAGTTGTACCACTGTTTTGAATTTTCATCTTTTTGCTCTTTGTAAAGGGCATTTTTGTAATCCAAACCAGCTTCCAACACAAATGTGTTGTTTACAACTGCTGCATCAACTGAGCTAAGTGAGCTTGCTGTTTGGCTTGCATCCAACTCAGTGATTTTCAAGTTTTTCTTGTTTTCAGTAATATCAGCAATAGTTGCCAATTCTGTACCAGATACACCAACCTTGATCAAACCAGCTGCTTGAAGAAGGTAAAGAGCACGACTTTCGTTTGTTGGGTCGTTTGGAACCGCAATTTCTGCACCATCTGGAATTTCTTCCACTTTAGTGTACTTGTTTTTTCCATCAGCTGTACCTGAGTAAAGACGGATTGGTGCGATATAAGTATCCGCAATAGCAACCAAGTCTTCACCATTTTCTTGATTCCAGTTATTCAAGAAGTTGTAGTGTTGGAAAGCATTGATGTCTACTTCATTTTCAGCAACTGCCTTGTTTGGCTGTGAGTAATCTGTAAATTGAGTGAATTCCAACTTCACTTCGTCCCCAAGAATTTCTTGAACTTTATCCCAACGGGCTTGCTCAGAATCGCTCAAGCTCATCACACCCACACGAACAGTTGTTGCTGAAGAATCAGATGAAGAGCTTGAAGAAGAGTTCCCACATGCAGCAAGTACACCTACTGATAAAACAGCTGTTGCCAAACTAAACAATTTTTTTAATTTCATAAAATGATCTCCTTAAATTAGAACTGTATCTATCTTAACACAGAATTTTCTTTCTGACTAATTGACTTTTTTTATAGAAAGTTATAACTTTTCGTTATAACAAATACCTTTGCAATTATAAGTATTGAGAGGGATACCCCTCTTAAAATATATCTACTAAATACTGAAATAGGTCTCGATGTTGCTTACAATCATTGTACAAAAATTCTGGATGCCATTGGATACCAAACAAAGCTTGGTTACCTCTACTTTCATAAGCTTCTATCGTACCATCTCTAGGATCCAAACCTGTAGCCACCAGTCCTGGAGCCAATTCTTTGATTCGTTGCTGATGGAAGGAATTAATAGGGCTCCCTTGGGCAAACAGTTGACCGATTCGGCTTTTAGGTTTCACTTGTAAACGATGGGATGTCCCCGCAATACCTTCTTGCCAATGATGAGCCACCTCTTGTTCCAAGCTTCCGCCTAGAGCAACATTCAGCAACTGCATCCCTCGGCAGACTGCAAAAATGGGCTTCCCTTGACGAAGGGCTTCCTCAATCAAAGCCAGTTCAAATTCATCCCGTTCCAAGAGGTAATCATTACTATCAATCAAGCGCTCTTGCCCGTATAGACTTGGGTCTACATGCTGACCGCCTGATAAAATCAACTTATCAATCATGTTGATATAGTCCTTGGCTAAGTCAGGAGTTCCCATAGGAATAACCATTGGTACACCACCTGCCTGACGCACACCATCTGCCAATTCACTCGCAACGGTTACATAAGTTCTACCAGATTTAGTTGGAAATTCTTGCTCGTTTCCTGAAATTCCAATGATAACTTTTCCCATAAAAAGCCCCTTTCTTTCATTTTTTCAATTGTAGCATGGCTACCTAGCCCTGTCTAATATAGAAGTTTTATGGGCTGATAAAAATTATTTATCAGTTGCCTTTAGTACAAAATGTTCCTTGTCTACCTGTGACCATTTACCTGTCGTTACAAAATCCTTTATAAGCCCAGTTTGGGATAGGTTTTGCAACTGAGCACGTGCCTCCTGTGGATCAAGGCTCAGATTGGATTGCAAGAGGTAACGAGTATAGGGATGTTGGGGATTTTGGAAAATATCCTGTGCTGGTCCAATTTCAACCAAGCATCCCTTGTACATGACCGCAATACGATCTGCGAATTGGTGCACCAAGTTTAGATCATGAGAAATGAAGAGATAGGTCAGTCCTAAATCCTCTTGCAACTGGTTCAACAAATCCAGTATGGTCGCCTGAATCGACACATCAAGGGCCGAGGTCGGTTCATCACACACGATAAATTGGGGATGTGAAACAACTGCTCGAGCGATGCCAATTCGCTGGCGTTGACCACCACTAAAAGATTTAGGGCGTTTGTGTACAGCATCCCCTTCTATGCCCACCCGTTTCAACATAGCCAAGGCCCTCTCTTCCGCCTCTTTCTTTGGGAGTGAATAAAGCGGCTCTTTGACTAACTCCAAGGCTGATAAATAGGGATTGAGTGAAGAATAGGGATCCTGGTAAATAACCTGCAGGGCCTGATTATTTATATCTTCTGCCGTCAAACCCGGAAAATCAACTCGTCCTTGACTAGCACTTTCCAGTCCTAAGACAATTTTAGAAAGTGTTGACTTGCCACTGCCTGATTCACCAACCAGACCAAGTGTCTCACCTTTATAAATAGACACATTTACACCGGTCAAAGCATCAACACGTTGCTCTTGCCCAAACCAATTCTTCTTAGAGTAAGTTTTGCTCACATCCGAAACCTGTACTAGAACTTCCTTATCCATTCTTCTCCTCCTTTCTAACCCAATGTCCTGGACTAACTTGAATCAACTGACTATCTTCGGAGTCGGCTAAAACCGCTCCAAGACTGGCTTCCAAACGAGCTGCTCTTAATAATGATTGGGTATATGCGTGTAAGGGTTGTGAAAAGATAGAATCAACCGTTCCGTGTTCCACAACCAATCCATTCCTCATGACATAAACCAAGTCGCAGATTCCAGCAATAACACTGAAATCATGACTCACTATCACAACGGTCAACCCCAACTGTTCCTGTAATTCTTTGAGCAAGGCCAAGATTTGAGCCTGAATGGTTACATCTAATGCAGTTGTTGGCTCGTCTGCGATTAACAAATCCGGCTTGGTCAACAAGGCCATGGCAATCATGATCCTTTGACGCATACCTCCTGAAAATTCAAAAGGAAACTGTTTGAGACGCAGTTCTGGATGTTCAATTCCCACCTTTTCCAACATTTCATGGATAGTTCTGTCCCGTTCTTCCTTAGTCAATTTGGGTTGAAAACGTCTTAGAACTTCCTGTAAATGATAACCTACTGTCCGCAAGGGATTAAGAGAGGTCATTGGATCTTGAAAAATCATCGACAAGGAAAGTAGCTTTGGATTTACAACTTGCTGACCATTCATCTCAAATCGATCATAGCTTGCTTCCAAACCTTTTGGTAAAATCCCCATCAGAGACTTCATCGACAAACTCTTACCCGAACCAGATTCTCCAACAATTCCAACAATTTTTCCTTGCGGAATGGAGAGATCAATCCCTTTGACGAGAATGGTTTGTGCTTTCCTTTTTTGATTGACAATGGTGAGGTTACTTATTTCGACTAGCTGTTTTGACATTAGTAGACCTCTCTTTCAAGGCAATCCCGTATCAGATCACCAATATTGTTAAATGAATAAATGGTCAATAGGATAAAAAGTCCAGGCAATATTGCCATATGAGGAGCACTCTGCAAGGTAGACTGGGCATTTTGCAAGAGACTTCCCCAGGATGCTAGAGGTTGTTGAATCCCCATTCCTAAGAAGCTGAGAGCTGATTCCGTCATAATAGCTGAGGAAATACTAGTTGAAGCGGTCACAATTAAAGTTGGAAGGATTGCAGGAAAGATATGCCTCCAGACAATCACTGGTTTCTTTAAACCAATAAAGGCAGCATACCCAACATAATCCGCCACTTTAGCTTTCAATGTTTCAGCACGCAACATCCGAGCAATGCTCATCCAAGAAAAACCACCTATAACAATGATAATCGTAGTCAATCCTGGTTTCAGAAAGACACTGAGGACGATAACTAAAACCAACCAAGGTATGGATGATAGGACATCGACAAACCGCATAATAGCATTATCCCATTTTCCTCCAAGATAGCCTGCTGTAATACCAACAAGACTTCCAATCGTAACAGAAGCAGTCATTGCCAATAAACCAACCAGGAGTGAAATGCGACCACCATAAATCACTCGAATGAAGTAATCACGGCCCACCTGATCTGTACCAAACCAATGCTCTGCACTAGGCCCCTGGTTCATCTGGCTAACGTCGGTCACATTTGGATCTATCGGTATCAGTGGTGCGATCAAGGATAGAAATAGTAGAAAAAGAATGAATAAAATCGAGAATAAATAGAGTGGCGAACTCTTTACAGTCTCCTTAAATTGCTTCAAAATCATTGACCTTCTCCTCCTTTCCAAATACGCGGATCCACCACAGCATAGAGAATATCTGATAAGAGATTCCCTAGAATAACTAAGGTAGCTGACAAGAGCATAACTGCCATTATAACCGGATAATCTAAGCTCTTTGTAGCTGAAGTCAAATAGGGACCAACTCCCGGCCATGCAAAAATAGTCTCTGTGATAATAGCACCTGTTACCAGCATCGGCAAGGCCATCCCAATTTGAGTCACAATAGGAATCAAAACATTGCGGGCCACATGTTTCCCAAATATCTCGAATCGACTGGCTTTGAAAGCCTCTTGAACGGTTACATAATCTTTTTCAACCTCTACAATCGCTGAGGCTCGGATAAACCGAATCAATTCTGGTAGGAATGCCATAGTCAAGGTCACATAGGGTAAAGTAAAATGCGCTAGAAAATCAAGAAGGTTTCCTTCTTTTCCCAAGGTATACATACCAATAAATGGGAAAACCTGCCATTTATATCCAAAAAAGTAAATTAAAATCATGGCAAACCAGAAGGTCGGGACTGCAATTCCTACAGAAGCAAAGGCATCAATAAACTTGTCCACCCATTTCCCCCTTTGGGATGCCGCAAGCAAACCCAGAATAATCGCTAGGATTAGGGCCGTCACATATGCAGGCAAGACCAATGAAATAGTGTTGGGAATTTTTTCAGCCAAATCAACTCCAATCGAGTGTTGAGTCATTAGTGAAAAACCTAAATCTCCTGTCAGTAACCCCTTAAGCCAGACAGCGTATTGAACAAGGAACGGTTGATCCAAACCATATTTTACCTTTAATAAATCAATTTGTTCTTGACTCATATTTGGCGTTGTCATCGAATCTATGACATCAAACGGTGCCAATTGAATCAAAGAAAAGACAATAAAAGAAATCAGCAGCAAGAGAGGAATTGCCTGCAAGATTCTTTTGATAATATATCGAAACATATATCCTCCAAAAACACGAAAAAGAGGGGAGGAGTTTCAGCTTTTGCCACTCCTTCTCCTCTTTGCTGGTCATACCAGCATGCAAAGACTATTCAATTGTTAACTTCGACGGATCTTCAAATGTATAAATTGGAATCAAACCCGCTTCTTCTACATTTTTCACACGGTTGTTCACCGCCAACACTTTCTTGTTATCTACGATTGGGTAAATAGCAGCTTGGTCAGCCAGTGTCGCTTGCAAATCATCATAGATTTGTTCGCGTTTTGTTTGATCCAATTCAACAGCTCCTTGTTCAAAGAGGCTATCTACCTCACTTGACGCTAATTTGAAGTAGTTTGAAGCTCCACCTGTTTTGAATAGGCGGGCATATTGATCTGGGTCATTTCCCATGATATAACCACCCAAGAAGAGGTCATAAGCAGTTGAACCTTCTTTTTTCAACTCTGTAAAGAGTGCTGTAGAGTCCCCACCTGCCAATTCAACTGTCACACCTATAGCTGACAATTGTTGTTGAATTAAGGTAGCTTGTAAGGTTTGAGCCGCATCAGAACCTGTATAACCAAGATTTAAAGTCAAATTGCTAACACCTGCTTCAGATAAGAGTTGTTTTGCTTTTTCCAGATTCTGCTCATATTTCTCAACATCTTCGGTCACATATGGATTGGCAACAGGTAAGAATGAATATGGCGTTTCATAGTATTTCTTATCAAGATAGGCCGCTTGGTTAAACTCCTCTTTATTCAACGCATAAAGTAAGGCTTGACGAACTCTCACATCTTTCAATTCTTCAGTCGAAGTATTGAGACCAAGGTAACCAACACGGTTTTCACTATAGGCATAGGTCGTTATGGTATCCGTACTCAAATCTTGAATATCAGAAGGAAGGACAAATGCCGCATCCACTTCACCAGTTTGTAAGGCTACTTTAGTCGTATCAGCACTTTCAATAATCCGCAAGACAAGGTTATCAATTTCAGCCTCTCCCTTGTAGTAGTACTCATTAGCAGCAAGTTTGATATATTCACCATGCTTGTATTCTACAAGCTTGTACGGACCTGTTCCGACAGGTGTCGCTGTCAATTGGCTTGCTGAGAAGTCTGCCTCATCCTTGAAAACGTGTTGTGGAATAATGTAAGTTTCCGTAACAATATTGTCCAAGGCTGGTGCAGAAACAGCTGGAAGAACGAATTTGACCGTGTAATCATCCAACTTTTCAAGCTTAACTGGTTGGTCATTTATATAAAGACCGTCTGAACCACCGTTTTCCTTTTTAATTTTTTGTTCATAAGTAAAGATGACATCATCAGCATTGAAACTTTCCCCATCAGACCACTTGACATCTTGACGGAGTTTAACGGTGATACTTAGACCATCTTCGGCAACTTCATAGGAATCTGCCAATTCATTTACATAAGTACCATCTGCTTCAACACGAATAAGTGGAGAGTAAATAAAGTTAGTTAAGGTCAAACCCCAACGATCACTAGTATTGATTGGGTTTGTCGAACTAGGATCTCCATTAATTGCATAAGTAAAAGTTTCCGTATCGGCAACTGAGTTTGAGCTTGATGATGCAGTTGATGAACCGCTACTAGCACAAGCTGCCAAGGTTAGTACTGCTACTGTAGATAATAAGCCTGTTAGCCACTTCTTCTTCATAACACTTCCTCCAATTTCAAAAAGTAGTACTAGTCTATCAAGGATTTAAAATTTTGACAAATATATAATATTTATCAACACATTAAGAAAAACTATAGCGATACTATCTACTCTGTATTATGAAGTGTTGAAAAAGAAAATAGTTGTATTATATAGTAAGCATTCTAAACACAAGATCCAAACTAAGATTGTTATAACTAAAAACTATAACAACATCTAATTTTTTACAATTATACAAGTGGTATTTTTTCTGTTAGGATAAGAGCATAGAAATATTTTTGGAGGAAATCCCATGACAACAACGATTATCGGCTTCCCACGTATCGGAGAACACCGTGAGTTAAAATTTATCACTGAAAAATACTTTAGAAATGAAATTCCACAAGAAGAACTCTTGACCGCAGCTAAAGACTTGCGTGCCAAGCACTGGAATATTGTTAAAGAAGCAGGCATTACTGAAATCCCAAGCAACGACTTCTCCCACTATGACAATGTTTTGGATGCAGCTGTTCTCTTCAACATCGTACCTAAAGCAGTACAGAACCTTGATTTGACTGACCTTGAAAAATACTTCGCTCTTGCACGTGGTTATCAAGGAGAAAAAGGGGACGTTCGTGCTAGACCCATGAAAAAATGGTTCAACACCAACTACCACTATATCGTTCCAGCTATTGAAAAAGATACAGAAATCAAACTAGCCGGTCATAAGATTTTCGATGAATTCCAAGAAGCAAAGAACTTAGGTATCACAACTCGTCCAGTTTTGATTGGTCCATTCACACTCTTACAATTAACTGATTTTGAAGAAGGTTTAACTGCTACTAATTTCGCTGATAGCTTAGTTGCAGCCTACGGACAAGTCTTTGAGAAATTGGCAGAACTTGGCGCTGAAAAAATCCAGTTAGACGAGCCTAGCTTGGTCAAGGACTTGACTGCAGAAGAAAAAGCCCTCTTCCTTAACATCTATCAAACACTCTTGGCAGATAAAAAAGGCTTGCAAGTCCTTATCCAAACCTACTTCGGTGATGTTCGTGATATTTACACTGAATTGACAAACCTACCAGTCGATGCCATCGGTCTTGACTTTGTAGAAGGTAAGGAAACTGCTGCACTTGTTGCGACAGGCTTCCCAGCTGACAAGACCCTCTACGCTGGTATCGTCAACGGTAAAAATATCTGGCGCAACAATTATGAAAAGAGCCTGGCTGTTTTGAATGCTATTCCAGCTGAAAATGTCGTGATAACAACTTCTTGTTCCCTTCTTCATGTACCTTTCACAACAGCAAATGAAGAATTTGAACCAGCTATCCTCAACCACTTTGCCTTTGCAGTTGAAAAACTGAGCGAATTGCGTGATTTGGATGCCATCCGTAACGGTCAAGGCGAAGTTGCTCTCACAGCTAACAAGGAACTCTTTGCCCTTGAACGTGTTGGTCGTGATGCAGCCCTTGCAGACCGTCTTGCAGGACTGACAGACTCAGACTATACACGCCTACCAGTCTTTGCAGAGCGTGAAGCCATTCAACGCGAGAAGCTAAACTTACCACTTCTTCCAACAACCACTATTGGTTCCTTCCCTCAAACCAAAGAAATTCGCAGCACACGCTTGGCCTTCCGCAAAGGAAACATCTCAGAAGAAGAATACGATGCATTTGTCCAAGCTCAAACAGATGAGTGGATCGCATGGCAGGAAGAAGTTGACTTCGATGTCTTAGTTCACGGTGAATTTGAACGTAACGACATGGTAGAATACTTCGGTGAAAACCTTTCTGGTTATCTCTTCAGTAAGAACGGATGGGTCCAATCATATGGTATGCGTGGGGTAAAACCACCAATCATCTGGGGGGATGTGACGCGCTTGAACCCAATCACTGTTAAATGGTCAAGCTATGCACAAAGCCGTACAAACAAACCAGTTAAAGGTATGTTGACAGGGCCAGTAACCATCCTCAACTGGTCATTCCCTCGTGAAGATATTTCTATTAAAGAATCAACTCTTCAAATCGCCCTTGCTATCAAGGAAGAAGTTCTTGACCTTGAAGCAGCGGGTATCAAGATCATCCAAATCGACGAAGCAGCCCTTCGTGAAAAACTACCACTCCGTCGTAGCGACTGGTACAGCGAGTATCTTGATTGGGCAATCCCTGCCTTCCGTTTGGTACACTCAACTGTTGCACCAGATACACAAATTCACACTCACATGTGCTATAGCGAATTTACTGACATCATTCCTGCCATCGACAATATGGATGCGGACGTTATCTCCTTTGAAGCCAGCCGTTCAAATCTTGTTATCCTAGATGAACTCAAGGCTAAAAACTTCCAAACTCAGGTAGGTCCTGGTGTCTATGACATCCACTCTCCACGTGTCCCTGCCGTTGATGAAATTGCACACACCATTCAAGCCATCCTTGCTAAAGTACCGAAAGAAAAAGTTTGGATTAACCCAGACTGCGGACTCAAGACTCGTGGCGAATCAGAAACAAAAGCTAGCCTTATCCACTTGACTCAAGCAGCTAAGGCAGCCAGAAAGGAACTCTAATTTATGATTGGTCAAACCCCAAGTCTCTCATTTGAAATTTTTCCTCCAAAACCAGAAGTAGGCAATGAAAAGATTATCCAAACTCTCGATGAGATGCAAGGTTTGGCCCCTCATTTTATCAGTGTTACATGCAGCAATAACAATTTGAACGTAGAAGAGACGACTGTCAAGTTGGCTAACCATGTTCGCAATGAATTGCATATTCCAACTATCGCACATTTGCCAGCTGCTTACTTGACAAAAGAAAAGGTCCGATCCGTTCTTCATTCTCTCGATGAAATTGGTGTGCATCAGATTTTAGCACTTCGTGGCGATATTATTGAAGGTCTTCCCCCTAAAGAGGACTTCCAATATGCAACTGACTTGATTTCCTTTATCAAGGAAGAAGCCCCTCATTTTGACATTATTGGAGCCTGTTATCCAGAAGTACATCCAGAATCACCAAATTCTGTCTCAGACATCAAAAATTTGAAAAAGAAAGTTGATGCCGGTTGCTCAACCTTGGTAACTCAACTCTTCTTCGATAACGAAGCTTTTTATAACTTTCAGGAGAAATGTTCTCTAGCAGACATCGAAGTGCCTATTATCGCAGGTATTATGCCTATCATCAACAGGAATCAGGCACTTCGACTCTTGAAAACCTGTAAGAATATCCGCCTCCCTCGTAAATTCAAGGCCATCTTGGAAAAATACGAGCACAATCCTGAATCTCTTCGGGCAGCAGGTCTGGCCTATGCTGTAGATCAGATTGTCGATTTGGTAACCAATGATGTCGCAGGTGTTCATCTTTATACCATGAACAATGCCGAAACGGCCCGCACCATCCATCAAGCAACTCATTCGCTATTCAAACATTATAGTTAGAAAACTCCCCTGAGCCCAAGCTCAGGGGAGTTTTCTATACCCTGTGACTCCCAAAGACCACATGATAAATTTTTCACCCCATCATGACATTAATCCAGCAGATGTCTAGGTATGTGACATCTTGCTTACAATAACGAACAGCCATTTAAAATACAGTCACAAGGAGTAAAAATGGCACTAAGAGGAGACAGAGAAGCGACGAAATAAAAAAATAAACTCCATCCGTTTTCAATTTACAATATTCAATACAGCATTATGCTGAATAAATCACATTGACTCCCATATATTTTAATCGTAAATAAAAAAACTGACCTTCAAATGAAGATCAGTTCAAGGATAATAAACAGATTACAAGATGGCTAGAATGATGAAATTCAGAATAAATAGAGCTGTGGCACCCCAAAGGATTGGATGAATTTCTTTAGCCTTACCAGTCGAAACTTTCACCAAGCAATAGAAGATAAAGGCTGCTGCAATACCGTAAGAGATAGAGAAGCAGAGGGCCATGAAGAAGGCTGCAAAGAAAGCTGGCAAAGCATCTTCAAATTGACTCCAGTCAACATCAAGGAATGATGAAACCATCATGACACCGACGATAATCAAGGCTGGAGCTGTTGCAGCATTTGGCACAATTCCAATGAATGGTAAAATCAAAATTGATAGTAAGAAGAGAACGGCAGTTGTAACAGCTGTCAGACCAGTACGACCACCCGCTGAGATACCTGCAGCCGATTCAACATATGTCGTTGTATTTGACGTACCAAACAGAGCACCAATTGAGGTACCGATAGCATCTGCAAAAAGCGCCTTGTCCATCTTAGAGTTAAATCCAGTACCATTTTCAAGAGCTTTCTCATCATCTTCTGAGAAAATACCAGTCTTACGACCTGTACCGATAAAGGTACCAAGTGTGTCAAAGGTATCTGACAAGCTGAAGGCAAAGATAGTCATCAAAACAAGTGGAAGACGGCTTGAATCAGCAAAGAGAGAAGACAAACCACCGAAGGCTGCTAGGAAAGTTGTACCCAATTCTGCAAAGGCAGTTCCAATATTGTTATTAGCCAAGTCAATTGTAGAAAGGTCTACAACACCTGCTGGAATACCTGCCAAGGTTGTCGCAAGGATACCAATCAAAATCGCACCACGCACATTTTTAATGACCAAGACCGCTGTCAAGAGAAGACCGAAAACAGTCAAGAGAACACTTGGATCAGTAAAGGTTGAAATACTAGGTACGACACCACCACCAGCAAAAACTGAGAAGACCCCATTTGCGAAAGTATCTGCTGTAGCATCTGCAGGAGCAACTCCGTTAACAGTAATAATATCTGAACCAGATGTCAAGAAGGTGATTAAATTAGAGTTTTTAAAACCAAGATAGGCAACGAATACACCGATACCACCACCGATGGCATGTTGCAAACTAACTGGAATTGCCTTGATAATACTCTTACGAACCTTTGTAACCGTGATAAAAACGTTAAACAAACCGCAAAGGAAAACCATTGCCAAGGCTTCCTGCCAAGTAAAACCAAGACCAATAACCACTGTATAGGTAAAGAAGGCATTCAACCCCATACCTGGTGCCAAGGCGTAAGGTACGTTAGCAAATAATCCCATAACAAGCGTTGATACAGCACTGGCAATTATTGTAGCCAAGAAAACAGCCTGTGTTGGCATTCCAGCAACACTTAACACACTAGGGTTAACAAACAAGATATAGGACATAGCAAAGAAAGTCGTAAGTCCTGCCATGATTTCTGTAGAAACAGTCGTTCCATGTTCTTTCAATTTAAAAAATTGATCCATATTTTTCATTTCTCCTTTTAATTTACGAACGATAAAAACATTATAACCAAAAAATATTCTAATTTCAAGTTTTTAAATCTTGAAAACGTTATTTTATTGATTTTCAACTTTAAACATTCGTAAATCCCGAATATTACAAACTTGTAAAAAAATCCATACAAAATTACTTGCTTCTTTGCTTTTATTATCTCCTTTTGTTATACTGGAAGTTATTAGTTCAAGATATGGCTACCTACAAGTACTATTCTTTAACACATAAAATAATTTCTCAGCAATCTAGCTACTAGCTAAACATTATTCACTATTAAAACTAGTATAACAACTCTAGAAAGGAATGCTATTAAATATGAAGAAAAAAATCATAGCTATCGATTTGGACGGCACATTGCTCAATAATGATAGCCAATTATCTGATTATACCATCTCAACTATAAAGAAGGTCCGCCAAGCAGGACACACCGTTCTTATCGCCACAGGTCGCCCCTATCGAATGGCTGAAAAATTTTACCAACAACTAGAACTGGATACTCCCATGATTAATTTCAACGGTTCTTTAGTTCACATCCCTGGAAAGAAATGGCAATGGGAACAAAATATTTTAATCGACAAAAAATACCTACTCGAATTTCTAAAAGAAGAAGAAACATTCGAGGCAGATTTTATTGCTGGTGAATACAAGAATAAATTCTACATCACTCAAAAGAACTTAGATAAGATTGATCCTGCTCTAATGGGGGTTGAACAGATTACTCCAGATACACTCATCAAACCTGAATTAATCAATAGTGATCCTCATTCCATCCTTATGCAGACTCGTGCAACTGATAAGTATGAACTTGCAAAAGAAATGAATGCCTATTTCAAAGATGAGTTAGAAATCAATACGTGGGGCGGACCATTAAATATCCTCGAAACTTGTGCAAAAGGTGTCAATAAGGCAACCGCTCTGAGCTATGTTCTTAACCTCTACCAAGCCACTCCTAGCGACTTAATTGCCTTCGGAGATGAGCACAACGATGTTGAGATGCTAGACCTAGCAGGAACAGCCTATGCCATGAAAAATTGTAGCGATACACTTCGTCCACATGCCGACAGATTGACAGCATTTGCTAATTTTGAAGATGGTGTCGCACGTGAACTAGAAAACCTATTTTTATAGACATCAAAAAACCTGATAAACTATCAGGTTTTTGTCATATTTGTTGCATATTTTTATCACTTTTCTGAAACATGATTATGAAAAGTTTCGGAAATATTTTGCACTTTTAACATAATTCCTCTTGACAAATGCACTGAAAACGTTTTATAATGTTACAGTTCGAACATGAAAGCCCATTCAATGGTTTTTACATGAACAAGAAAAATTTAGGAGGATCAATAATGAGTATTGGAATCATTATTGCAAGTCATGGCGAATTTGCTGCTGGTATTCATCAGTCAGGTTCAATGATCTTTGGCGAACAAGAAAAAGTACAAGTTGTTACTTTTATGCCAAGTGAAGGTCCAGATGATTTATACGCTAAGCTAAATGCTGCCGTGGACGCATTCGATACCGATGATGAAGTTTTGGTTTTGGCTGACCTTTGGAGTGGTTCACCATTCAACCAAGCAAGCCGTGTAGCTGGTGAAAATCCAGATCGTAAGTTTGCTATCATCACCGGTCTAAACTTGCCAATGCTTATCCAAGCTTACACAGAGCGTATGATTAACGCTGCTGCTGGCGTGGAAGAAGTTGCGGCAAACATTATCAAGGAAGCCAAAGATGGTATCAAAGTTCTTCCAGAAGAACTTCAACCAGCTGAAGCTGCTCCTGTTGCCGATGCTGCTCCTGTTGCACTACAAGGTGCTATCCCTCCAGGTACTGTTATCGGTGATGGCAAGTTGAAAATCAACTTAGCCCGTATCGACACTCGTCTCTTGCACGGTCAAGTGGCGACTGGTTGGACTCCTGCTTCCAAAGCAGATCGTATCATCGTTGCATCAGATACAGTTGCCAAAGATGAATTGCGCAAACAACTCATCAAACAAGCTGCACCTGGTAACGTAAAAGCGAACGTTGTCCCAATCAAGAAATTGATTGAGGTTTCTAAAGACCCTCGATTCGGTAACACACACGCCTTGATTCTTTTCGAAACTCCTCAAGAAGCTCTTGAAGCAATTGAAGGTGGTGTTGAAATCAAAGAATTGAACGTTGGTTCTATGGCTCACTCAACTGGTAAAACAATGGTTAACAACGTATTGTCAATGGACAAAGATGACGTTGCAACCTTTGAAAAATTGCGTGACCTTGGCGTTGAATTTGATGTGCGTAAAGTACCAAACGATTCGAAGAAAGACTTGTTTGAACTTATCAACAAGGCAAACGTTCAATAAATCGATCTGTTAGTATAGAAAGGATTACAACATGTCAGATATTACACTTATTTCTGCAATTCTCGTTGTCATCGTTGCCTTCTTCGCTGGTCTTGAAGGTATCCTTGACGAATTCCAATTCCATCAACCATTGGTAGCTTGTACCCTTATCGGTCTTGTGACTGGTAACTTGGCTGCAGGTGTTATGCTTGGTGGTTCTCTACAAATGATTGCACTTGGTTGGGCAAACATCGGTGCAGCTGTTGCTCCTGACGCTGCTCTTGCTTCTGTAGCTGCTGCAATCATCATGATCAAAGGTGGCGACTTCTCAACTGAAGGTATTGCCGTTGCAACAACAACTGCTATTCCTCTTGCCGTAGCTGGTCTTTTCCTTACAATGATCGTTCGTACTATCTCAGTCGGTCTTGTACACGGTGCTGACAATGCTGCTAAAGAGGCAAACTTCGCTGCTGTAGAACGTTACCACTTGTTTGCTCTTCTCCTTCAAGGTTTGCGCATCGCAGTTCCTGCAGCTCTTCTTCTTGCAATTCCTGCAGAAGCTGTTCAAGCAGTTCTTGAATCTATGCCAGCTTGGTTGTCAGGTGGTATGGCCGTTGGTGGTGGTATGGTTGTTGCCGTAGGTTACGCTATGGTTATCAACATGATGGCAACTCGTGAAGTATGGCCATTCTTCGCACTTGGTTTTGCCTTCGCTGCTATCAGCCAATTGACACTTATCGCACTTGGTGTTATCGGTGTTGCAATCGCGCTTATCTACCTCAACTTGTCAAAACAAGGCGGATCAGGTAACGGTGGTAACGCTGGTTCAAATGACCCAATCGGCGACATCCTTGAAGACTACTAAAAGAAGGGAGATTCATCATGTCAGAAAAAATTCAACTTTCCGTAAGCGATCGTAAAAAAGTTTGGTGGCGTTCAACCTTCCTTCAAGGTTCATGGAACTATGAGCGTATGCAAAACTTAGGTTGGGCATACGCAATGATCCCAGCTATCAAAAAACTTTACACTAAAAAAGAAGATCAAGCTGCTGCTCTTGAGCGCCACTTGGAATTCTTCAACACACACCCATACGTTGCTTCACCAATCCTTGGTGTAACTCTTGCCCTTGAAGAAGAGCGTGCTAATGGTGCTGAAATCGATGACACAGCTATCCAAGGTGTGAAAATCGGTATGATGGGACCTCTTGCTGGTATCGGTGACCCAGTCTTCTGGTTTACTGTTCGTCCAATCCTTGGTGCTCTTGGTGCTTCACTTGCACTATCTGGAAATATCATGGGACCAATCATCTTCTTCCTTGGCTGGAACATCATTCGTATGGCCTTCCTATGGTATACACAAGAATTTGGTTACAAGGCTGGTAGCGAAATCACTAAAGACATGTCTGGTGGTATCCTTCAAGACATCACTAAAGGTGCTTCAATTCTTGGTATGTTCATCCTTGCCGTTCTTGTTCAACGTTGGGTATCTATTACTTTCGCTGTAAATCTTCCTGCTAAACAATTGTCAGAAGGTGCTTACATCGTCTTCCCAGAAGGTACTGTTACTGGTGCTGAGTTGAAAGGTATTCTTGGTCAAGCTCTTAGCGGACTTAGCCTTGAACCAACTCAAGCTCAAACATTACAAGGTCAGTTGGACAGCTTGATTCCTGGTTTGATGGGACTTCTCCTTACTTTCCTCTGCATGCACTTGCTTAAGAAGAAAGTAACACCAATCACAATGATTATCGGTCTCTTCATTGTAGGTATTCTTGCTCGTTTCTTCGGAATTATGTAATCAAGGACCCCGCTCTTGCGGGGTTTTATGTTATAATGAACATCTAGGAAAGGAACACTATGGCACAATCACAAAATACAAGCGTTGAACTACAAACTACAGGGGTTTCCTACATGGGATTTGGCGGCAAGGTTGGTAAATTTCTAATTGGTGACAAGGCACTTGAATTCTACCCAGATAGCAACGTTGAACGCTATATCCAGATTCCCTGGTCAGAAATGACTAGCATTGGCGCTAACGTTTCTGGAAAAGCGATTAGCCGTCATTTTGAAATTTATACAGAGAAAAGTCGATTCTTGTTTGCATCTAAAGATTCTGGTAAGATTCTTAGAATTGCCCGTGAGCATATCGGCAACGAAAAAGTTGTGAAATTACCGACTCTTATGCAAACAATTGGCAGAACTATATTTAAAATTTGATTTTATTCGTGGTTTGGAATACACTATTGTTAATGAGTGCAGCTGTAAAGTTTTTTACGGAGAGATTATGATGGAATATTTATCAATAAAGCAAACATCAGAAAAATGGGTATTATAGTTAGAAGAATACAGGTTCTTTGCGCGGATGGACGTATACCTGGTGACACAAAGTTTGGCTCATATTGGGCTATTCCTGTAGACACTGAGAAACTATAGTGGGATTTATTTTTAAACAAAGAGAAATTAGAAATCTTAAGGAGGTATTTATGTTTTCTTTAAATTATAATAAAGATGAAAAGTTGGAATTTAATTATAAGAGAGCCTGTGGTTTATGGTTAATTGTAGTAGCGGTGATTATTTCATTGGCAACTTTAATAGGAGGAAAACAAATCATCAATATGCAAGTATTTTGCATTGGATATGTTATCAGTTTTTTCTCAATAAATATGAATAAAAAAGTGTTGAATAAACTATCCAACGGTTCGTCGAGTAAATTTCAAGATAAAGTTTCTCTGTATGCGATTATTTTATTATTCGTGTTAATGGTTTTCTTAGGTGGACCTTTTTTTGCAACTGAGAATTGGCGATTAATTTGGCTGGGTGCATTAATGGCAACAGCTTTGCATTTTTTTCCATATTATTTTGTGCATGGAAAATCAATGATATATTTGGGGATTATTTGTACTATAAATATTGCTGTAGCTTATATTTTTACTGATATTTCATTGGTGTTAGTTGCATATATTGATGCAGCAATCAAGTTCGTATTTGGAGTGTATTTACTATTTTTTTCAAAACCATAAAAACATAGATAACTCTCAGTTTGTCTAGGTACTACTTTTTGACGATAAACTCCATTTTGGACCTATGCGGAGTTTCAGACATTTATCAAATCATTTGACTTACATGATTTCAAATCTATTTGCCAAAAAATAAAAAATCAAGTATAATAGTAGAAACGGATAAGTAGCTTCTAGCTCCTTTCAGAAAGTCTGCGGTCGCTGTGAGCAGATAGGAAAAAGTTGTGAAATTCTACCGTTATGAAATTATCAAAAATACAATCAAGTGCACAGAATGTGAAGCTGGATGGAACCGCGGTAACTATCGCTCCAGCATCTTTCATTCTGTATTTTTTTCTAAAGGAGACATCTATGCTAGATATCAAACGTATTCGTACAGATTTTGACGGAGTGGCTGCCAAATTAGCTACTCGTGGTGTGGCTGCTGAAATACTGGCAGACATCAAGGAATTGGATGCAAAGCGCCGTGAAATCTTGGTTACTGTAGAAGAATTAAAAGCTGAACGTAACACAGTTTCAGCAGAGATTGCCCAAGCAAAACGCAACAAGGAAAATGCTGACGACAAGATTACTTCCATGCAAAAACTGTCTGCCGATGTAAAAAACTTAGATGCTGAACTCTTGGAAATTGATGAAAAACTAAATGCCATCCTTGCAGTTCTTCCAAATACGCCGCATAATTCTGTCCCTGTTGGTGCAGATGAAGAAGAAAACGTGGAGGTTCGCCGTTGGGGTACACCACGTGAGTTTACCTTTGAGCCAAAAGCTCACTGGGACTTGGGCGAAGACCTGGATATTTTGGACTGGGAACGTGGTGCAAAAGTAACCGGAGCCCGCTTCCTCTTCTACAAGAACTTGGGTGCCCGCTTGGAGCGTGCCCTCTACAACTTCATGTTGGACGAGCACATCGCAGAAGGCTACCAGGAAATCATCACGCCTTACATGGTCAACCATGACTCTATGTTCGGTACTGGTCAATATCCTAAGTTCAAGGAAGATACTTTTGAGTTGGCAGATACAAACTTCGTCCTCATTCCAACTGCGGAAGTGCCATTGACCAACTACTACCGCAACGAGATTTTGGAAGAAAAAGACCTGCCAATCTACTTCACAGCCATGAGCCCATCTTTCCGTTCTGAAGCAGGTTCTGCTGGTCGTGACACCCGTGGTCTTATCCGCCTTCACCAATTCCACAAGGTTGAAATGGTCAAATTTGCTACACCAGAACAGTCTTATGATGAATTGGAAAAAATGACCGCAAATGCAGAAAATATCCTTCAAAAATTAGGCTTGCCTTACCGTGTTTTGGCCCTTTGTACAGGCGACATGGGCTTCTCAGCAGCTAAGACCTACGACTTGGAAGTCTGGATTCCAGCCCAAAATGCCTACCGTGAAATCTCAAGCTGTTCCAACACAGAAGATTTCCAAGCTCGTCGTGCCCAAATCCGCTACCGCGATGCTGCTGACGGCAAGGTTAAATTGCTCCACACCCTCAACGGCTCTGGCCTAGCAGTTGGCCGTACGGTTGCGGCAATCCTTGAAAACTACCAAAACGAAGACGGCTCTGTCACCATTCCAGAAGTTCTCCGTCCGTATATGGGTGGGGTTGATGTGATTAAACCGTAACTGATCTAAGAAAAAAACAAACATCATGACGATGCTTGTCTGCCATTAACCCACTGATTATTCGGTGGGTTTTGTCATATTCAGATAAGGTTCTAGTAGAGAAAAGCTGTTAGCCAAGCGTTTTCGCAGTTCCTCATCAGAGGCAGTCATTCTAAATGGTACATCATACTTGACCAGTACTTTTCGAACGCGTCCTGCTTCGACGGCTTGTAATAGGCTCTGCCTATTCTCCTCAGTTCCATCTAGGCGATAAAATACCTGTCTCTCTTGCACCCAGTAATAAAGTGGTGCATGAATCGGACAGTTCAGCACACGGTTTTGCTGAAAAAGAGAGGCCTCTACCTTCTTTCGCTCAATGAAGCTGACTTCTACTGAAATCCCCGCTTCAGCTCCCTTACCATACAGACGAATAGCGAAAGCTGGGGCCGACGGACTAGCAGAGGGCAGGCGGTAATAGGTCCAAAAATGCGGTCTGCAAATCTGGGCTTGGTTCATCCATTGACTAACTCTTTCTGGCACAAAGGGACTGACTTGCTCAGCTAAGGCTAAACTTAATGTCTGAAACTCCTTGCGTGCTGCCTGTGCTAAGTTTCTTAAGGCTGTCATGTCGCCTGCCGAAGCCCCTGCCTTTTCAGGCTTGCAATAATGAACTCCTTGATAATCCAAGTATCTATGACACTGTTCAAGCATCTGAACCTCCTATCCACTTCTCCATATAGACCATACCCATACCCTCCTGCTCAGGCTCGGTTTTGATAGCCTTATAGCCGAGTTTTTCATAGAAAGCGACCAATCTAGGCTCCTGCAAGACTGTACAGAGTACCCACTGCTTGACTATCGGATAAAGGCTTTCCAATTCGAGCATAGCCTTATGACCATAACCTTTTCCTCTGTGGTCTGGATCAATGCCAATCAAGCCTAGCCAGCCCTGGTCTGCATCTTCAGCGATTGTTGTTCGTACCAATCCGACTGTATGACCCTCTTCCACAATCTTATAATAGTTGCAATTTGGTCGTGTAAATCGTGATTGAAAATAGTCCATAGTTTCAATGGCAGGGTTGTACTGGTCCTGATAGGTTTCATAAAGGGCAGCAAAGGCTCGGTGCTGAACGGGCAGCAATTCTTCTGCGTTTGATAAATCTGCTTTTACTAACATGGAAAACCTCCTGGAAACTATTTTATCTATTGTATCAAATCTAGCAAAAAAATACTAGGTCTTCCTAGTATTTTCTAAAGCGTTGATAGCGGTTTTCGAGTAGCTGTTCAAGTGGTAAAGCTTGTAGTTGAGCCAACTGACTGACCAAGTTTTCCTTGATGTCAGCCAAGACTTGCTTGGTCGCTCTGCCATTTTCCAAAACCACCCGATCGACCACTTGGAGCTTCTCTAACTCATAGGAAGTGATCTTCATGAGTTCTGCTGCTTCCATGGCCCGACTGCCGTCTTTCCAGAGGATAGAGGCGAAGCCTTCAGGGCTGAGGACAGCATACATGGAGTTTTCCAGCATCCAGACCTGATCTGCGACTGCTAGAGCCAGAGCTCCACCAGATCCTCCCTCGCCGATGATAATGGCGATAATGGGCACCTTGAGGTCGCTCATTTCCATGAGGTTGCGGGCAATGGCCTCGCCCTGTCCACGCTCCTCGGCACCAACACCTGGATAGGCTCCAGCAGTATTGATAAAGGTGACAACGGGGCGACCAAACTTTTCCGCCTGCTTCATGAGGCGATGGGCCTTGCGGTAGCCTTCTGGGTGGGGCTGACCGAAATTCCGTTTGAGGTTGTCCTGGAGGTTCTTCCCTTTTTGGATACCGATAACTGTCACAGGTTGACCTGCTAAAAAGCCAATTCCACCGACAACCGCTCCGTCATCACGGAAATTGCGATCACCGTGCAATTCGATAAAGTCATCAAAGAGTTGTGTGGCATAGTCCAAGGTGGTCAGGCGAGCTTGGTCACGTGCCAAACGAATCATACGTGCTACATCACTGGTCATCTGACACCTCCATGCATTCTCAACAAGCGACTGATGGTCGCTGGCAAGTCCTGGCGTTTGACAATGGCATCGACAAAGCCGTGTTCCTGTAAAAATTCAGCCTTCTGGAAATCGTCAGGCAGATTTTCCCGAACGGTTGATTCAATAACCCGTCGGCCTGCAAATCCAACCAAGGTCTGCGGTTCAGCCAAGATAATGTCGCCTTCCATGGCAAAACTAGCCGTCACACCTCCTGTTGTGGGGTCTGTCAAGACCGTCAGGTAAAAGAGGCCAGCATTTGAGTGGCGTTTCACTGTTGCTGAAATCTTGGCCATTTGCATCAGGCTCATAATGCCTTCCTGCATGCGAGCACCACCAGATGCGGTAAAGAGGACAACTGGCAAACGCTCTTCAATCGCCAACTCAAAAAGGCGGGTAATTTTCTCACCAACTACCGTTCCCATAGAGGCCATGATAAAGTGAGAATCCATGATTCCAAGGGCAACTGGTTGTCCGCCGATGATCGCCTTGCCTGTCAAAACAGCTTCATCCAAGCCTGTTTTTTGACGGGCGGCTGCCAATTTTTCGAGATAATTTGGAAAGTCCAAGGGATTTTTGGTTTCAATCCCTGTGAACAATTCCTCAAACGAACCGTCATCGACTGTCAGATCCAGGCGTTCCTGGGCCGTAATCCGAAAATTATAGGAACAGTGTTGACAGGTTTTCTCTGGTCCCAAATCCTTCTTGTAGAGGATTTCCTTACAAGCAGGACATTTGGAAAAGAGTTCATCTGGCACCTCTGGCTTTGCTTGAGGTGCTGACTCTATCCGCGAACGATTGGGATTGATGCGGATATATTTGTCCTTTTTGCGAAACAAAGCCATTGCATTCTCCTAGTTTACTTTTTTATCGTCATTTAGTTTTTCTTTTATTACTTCGTTAACTCGCCTTGCCTAACTCCAGTTATGCCTGTGGCTCGTTGCCTAGTACTAAAAGTAAACTAAAAGACTATAATTCTGCTTGATAGCGAGGTAAAAATTCTTCCATGAGGTAGGCAGTGTCATAATCACCAGCCACCACTCGCTTGTCGGAAATCAAGTCCAGCTGGAAGTCTGTATTGGTCACCACTCCGTCAATTTCCAATTCATAGAGGGCCCGTTGCATCTTCATCAGGGCTTCAAAGCGATTTTCCCCGTGCACGATAACCTTGGCAATCATAGAGTCATAGTAAGGCGGAATGGTGTAGCCTGGGTAGACAGCTGAATCTACACGCAGACCGACTCCTCCGCTTGGCAGATAGAGGTTGGAAATCTTACCTGGACTTGGAGCAAAATTGAAGGCTGGATTTTCAGCATTGATGCGGCATTCAATGGCATGACCTGTAATCCGCACATCTTCTTGGCGGACACTGAGTTCCTGACCAGCCGCAATCTTGATTTGCTCCTTGACAATATCCACACCAGTTACAAACTCAGTTACAGGATGTTCTACCTGCACCCGTGTGTTCATTTCCATGAAGTAAAATTCGCCCTTGGCTTCGTCCAAAAGGAACTCAATGGTCCCCGCATTTTCATAACCAACTGACTGGGCAGCCCGCACTGCTGCTTGACCGATACGTTCCCGCATGGTCTGGCCGATAGCAATCGACGGAGCTTCTTCCAAGACCTTCTGGTTGTTGCGTTGAAGGGAACAATCCCGTTCTCCCAGATGGATGACATGACCGTACTGGTCCGCCAAAATCTGTACTTCGATGTGGCGGGCTGGATAGACGACACGCTCCATATACATGGCTCCGTTGCCAAAGGCTACCTTGGCTTCACTGGAAGCTGATTCAAAGGCAGGCACTAGGTCTTCAGCTTTTTCCACCTTACGAATCCCCTTACCGCCACCTCCTGCCGATGCCTTGAGCATGACGGGGTAACCAATCTTCTCAGCGATTGCAAGAGCTTCTTGGCTGGTCAAAACTTCACCGTCTGACCCAGGAATAACAGGCACCTGAGCCTTAATCATCTCTGCTCGGGCATTGATTTTATCGCCCATGGTATCCATGACCGTCCCAGAAGGTCCGATGAACTTGATACCAACCTCTTCACAGAGGGTGGCGAACTTAGAGTTTTCACTCAAAAATCCAAAACCTGGGTGAATGGCCTGGGCACCTGTCACAACAGCCGCCGAGATAACAGCCTGCATATTGAGATAGGAGTCTGTCGAACGAGCTGGTCCGATACAGACAGCCTCATCTGCCAACATGGTGTGGAGAGCTTCCCTGTCCGCCTCTGAATAGACAGCCACCGTCGCAATCCCCAACTCTCTGGCCGCACGAATAATCCGCACCGCAATCTCACCACGATTGGCAATCAAAATCTTCTCAAACATGATGAATCCTATCTCCTTTTTAACATAGAATAATTATTTATCACAAGCTCAGCCCTTAACTAGTTTGCAAAATAACGGACCGATTCATACTCAATGAAAATCAAAATCAGGCTAGCTCCAAAGGTTTGGGAAACCTTTGGAGGTTGGAGATAGAGCGAACGAAGTTCGTTTCTCCAAGAGCAGATATACTCCTGCTACTTTCTTATCTTATGGTAGCAGGCTGTCAAGCACCACTGGAGCTTGACACTCATCAAATCAAGTCAACAACGGCTGAGTTTGATTTTCGAAGAGTATTATTTTCCAATAGCAAAAGTCAACGTCCCCGATGCAGCCAGTTTTCCGTCCACCTCTGCCTTTGCCTCAACGACCGCAATGGTTCCACGGCGTTTGACAAATTTAGCTGTCATGATTAACTGGTCACCAGGTACAACTTGCTTCTTAAATTTAACCTTATCCATGCCGGCATAAAAGACCAGCTTGCCCTTGTTTTCTTCCTTGGACAATTCCAAGACACCTGCGGTTTGTGCCAAAGCCTCCATGATGAGAACACCTGGCATGACAGGATAGTCTGGGAAATGCCCGTTGAAAAAAGGCTCGTTAATGGTCACATTTTTGAGGGCGACAATCTCATCTTCCGATACTTCAAGGACACGATCGACCAAGAGCATTGGATAGCGATGAGGAAGAGCCTCTTTAATTTTCAAAATATCAATCATTTGATGCGTACCAATCCTTGTCCAAATTCTACAACGTCCTGGTTAGCCACCAAAATCTCTGTGACCACACCGTCACGGTCAGCAGGCACTTCGTTCATGACCTTCATGGCTTCGATAATCATGAGAGTCTGCCCTTTTTTGACCGTATCGCCAACTGCTACAAAGGCTGGCTTGTCAGGGGCTGGCGACAAATAAGCCACGCCGACCAAGGGACTTTCCACTACCGTACCTTCTGCCACAGAGCTTGCACCTGCTTCTACTGGAGCTGGCTCACTGGTTTCGACTGCTGGTACAGGGGCTGGGCTTGCAGGAGCTACTGGAACAAGCGGAGCTTCTACTGTTGGACTCGGAGCCGCTGTCGCCTGCTGGTTTTTACTGAAATGCAAGGTTTCCCCAGCATTGCTATATGAAAATTCTCGCAAACTTGACTGGTCAAACTGACTCATCAAGTCCTTTATTTCTGTAATATTCACTTAAGCCTCCCAACGCTTGAAGGCAATTACCGAGTTGTGACCTCCAAAGCCAAATGTATTTGAAATGGCATGGCGGATTTCCATGTCACGCCCCTGTCCATAAATGACATCCGCTTCAATATCTTCAGATAATTCTGTCGTACCAGCTGTCTTTGGTGCGTAAGAGTGACGCATAGCCTCAATGACTGCTGCCGCCTCAACTGCACCCGCTGCCCCCAACAAGTGCCCTGTGAAGGACTTGGTGGAAGAAACTGGCGTGTTCTTGCCGAAGACGGATACGATAGCTTGGCTTTCCCCTTTTTCATTAGCCGGTGTCGAAGTACCATGGGCATTGATATAGTCAATATCAGCTGGCTCTAAACCTGCTTCTGAAATGGCCAACTTCATGGCCTTAATAGCACCCAGACCTTCTGGATGTGGAGAAGTCATGTGGTAAGCATCGCAGGTATTTCCATAACCAACGATTTCAGCCAAAATCGTCGCCCCACGCGCCTCTGCGTGTTCCAAACTTTCCAATACTAAAACCGCGGAACCCTCTCCCATGACAAAACCATTGCGGTCCTTGTCAAATGGAATAGACGCACGTTCTGGATCCTCAGTAGTCGACATAGCTGTCAAAGCTTGGAAACCACCGATTGCAAACGGAGTAATGGCTGCTTCTACTCCACCTGCCAACATGACATCTTGGAAACCAAACTTGATTTCACGGAAGGCTTCTCCTAAGGCATCATTTGACGAAGCACAGGCTGTGATGACACACTTACAGACACCATTTGCACCGACCTGCATAGCAATATTTCCAGCAGCCATGTTTGGCAAGGCCTTTGGAAGAGCCATGGGACGAATGCGTTTTGGACCTTTTTCGTTCATCCGAGCCACTTGCTCTTCAATTTCCAAAATACCACCGATACCTGTTGATAAGATAACGCCAAAACGGTCACTATCCACTGTCTCTGTATCCAGCTGTGCATTAGCAATCGCTTCTTTAGCTGCATAGAGTGCATAGAGCGAGTAATTATCGTAGCGATTTGTATCCTTTTTAACGAAATATTTGTCAAAAGGAAAATCTTTTAATTCCGCAGCATTATGGACCGAATATTCACTGGTATCAAACTTGGTAATCTTTCCGATCCCAATCTTGCCATTGACCAAGCTATCCCAGAATTCTTCTGGTGTATTTCCAATTGGCGATGTCAGACCGTAGCCTGTCACCACTACACGATTTAGTTTTGTCATTTTCAAACCTCTCTTACTGCATGGTCAAGCCGCCGTCAACCGCAATCACCTGTCCTGTTAGATATTCTTGCTTGGCAAGAAACACTGCAACATCAGCCACTTCTTCTGTCGCGCCAAAGCGTTTCATCGGAATTTGTGCAGTCATAGCTTCTTTAATCTTGTCAGATAAAACATCTGTCATATCAGACTGGATAAAGCCCGGCGCAATCGCATTGACACGAACATTTCGCCCAGCAACCTCACGGGCAATGGCTTTGGTAAATCCAATCACACCTGCCTTAGAAGCAGAATAGTTGGCCTGTCCAGCATTTCCAATCAAGCCAGATACACTTGATAGATTGATAATAGCACCCTCACGAGCCTTTGTCATTGGTTTCAAAACAGCCTGCGTCATATTAAAAGTCCCAGTAAGATTTACCTTCAGAACCGTATCAAAATCCTCTTCTGTCATACGAAGAGCCATACCGTCTTTGGTAATCCCTGCATTGTTGACCAAAATATCGACGCTACCGAGAGTTCCGATAGCTTCTGCCACCATTCGTTTGGCATCTTGCGCGCTCGAAATATCTCCTGAAATAGCTAGGACTTTCACACCGTAATCTGCAAAGCTATCCAGCAAGTCCTGACCTAGCTGACCACGACCGTTAAGAACAACATTTGCTCCTAAGCTGGCAAACTTATGGGCAATGGCCAAGCCGATTCCTCGACTTGAACCTGTTACAAAAACATTTTTATTTGTTAATTCCATGATTCCTCCTCATGATTTATTCAATACTATTTGTAGCCCCTCTATATCTTCAATTGCTATAACATGCGCCGTCTTATCGATTTTCTTGACAAATCCTGATAAGACTTTACCTGGACCGATTTCAATAAAGTTAGTCACACCAGCTTCCTGCATGATTGCGATTGACTCATAGAAACGAACTGGTTCCATCACTTGACGGGTCAAGAGGGACTTGATGTCCTCTTTTTTCATGACCTTGGCTTCCGTATTACCGACCAACTCTACTTGGAAGTCCGCAAATTCCACCTGCTCCAAGGCCTGAGCCAATTGCTCCGACGCTGGACGCAAGAGAGCCGTATGGAAAGGCCCCGACACATTGAGGGGAATCATGCGTTTGACACCAGCTTCCTTCAGCAATTCAACCGCCTCATCCACTGCAGCCACCTCGCCTCCGATGACGATTTGGGCTGGTGTGTTGTAGTTGGCTGGGGAAACAATCCCAGAGGTAACAGTCGAACAGATTTCTTCAATCAAGTTGACATCTGTGTTGAGAACCGCAACCATCTTACCAGTCCCTGCTGGCGCAGCCGTTTCCATATATTCACCACGCTTAGCAATCAGGGCAATCGCATCTTCAAAGGCCAAAGCTCCCGATGCCACCAGAGCTGAATATTCTCCCAAGGATAGACCAGCTACCATATCAGGTTGTACTCCCTCTTCTTCCAGCAATCGAAAAATAGCCACAGAAGTGGTCAAAATAGCAGGCTGGGTATAGCGAGTCTGATGTAATTTATCCTCTTGATTGTCAATCAGGTCGCGAATGTCATACCCTAGAATCTGACTAGCCTGGTCAAACGTTTCTCTAACTATCGGGGAATATTCGTAAAGGTCGCGAGCCATCCCCACTGTCTGAGCCCCTTGACCTGCAAAAAGAAAAGCTGTCTTTGTCATCCTATTCTCCAACCGAAGCCCAACGGCTTGCCTCTTCTCTAATCGCTTTGGCTGCTCCATAGTAGATGTCTTTCAAAATATCTTCACAAGATTCTTCTTTAGAAACCAGACCAGCAATTTGACCAGCCATCACGGAGCCATTTGTTACATCACCATCAACAACTGCATTGCGGAGTGCTCCTGCACCAAGTTCTTCAATAGCATCTGCCGAAATTTTACCTGCCAAGAAATCTTTCTCTGCAGCTGCATAAGCAGATGACAACTTATTCTTGATAGCTCTCACAGGATGTCCAACAATAGAAGCAGATACAGTTGTATCAATATCCTTAGCTTTTAAAACTTTTTCCTTATAAGCCTGATGGGCATTGGACTCTGTAGCTACTACAAAACGAGTTCCAACTTGCACCGCTTCTGCACCCAACATGAATGCTGCCGCTGCACCTGCACCATCTGCAATACCTCCAGCAGCAATAACAGGAATAGATACGGCTTCAACAACCTGACGAACCAAGGTCATGGTGGTCAATTTACCAATATGGCCTCCGGCTTCCATACCTTCAGCAATAACAGCATCTACCCCTAATTTTTCCATGCGTTTCGCAAGGGCTACACTTGGTACAACAGGAATAACTGTAATCCCTGCAGCATGGAGACGTTCCATATACTTCCCTGGATTTCCTGCTCCTGTAGTGACAACTTTCACACCTTCTTCGATGACCAAGTCAACAATGTCATCCGCAAAAGGAGACAAAAGCATGATATTGACACCGAAAGGCTTGTCCGTGATAGATTTAACCTTGTCAATATTTGCCTTGACCACCTCTTTGGGAGCATTTCCTCCACCGATGATTCCTAGACCACCTGCATTAGATACGGCACCAGCCAAATCTCCATCAGCTACCCAAGCCATACCACCTTGAAAAATTGGATACTTAATATCGAGCAATTCTGTTATTTTCGTCTTCATAATTCCCTCATCTTTTTTTCTTGCTTACCTAATCATTTGAATATCAAATCATTAGGTAAACAAGTGAAGGGTTTCCCCCTCACTCAAAAAATAGTTTGATATTTCAATGTTTTGATTATCAAAGTATTTGGTTTAAGAAAAATGCTAAATAGCACTTTCCTTAACAATCATTATTTTGTTTTTTCTTCAACATAAGCAACCAAATCGCCTACAGTTGTCAAACCTTCTTCAGTATCGATTTGAATATCGAAGGCATCTTCAATTTCAGAGATAACTTGGAAAAGATCCAATGAATCTGCGTCCAAATCTTCAAATGTTGTTGTAAGGGTTACTTCTTCAGCATCCTTACCCAATTCTTCAACGATGATTTCCTGTACTTTTTCAAATACTGCCATGATATGTGTCTCCTTTTGGAAAATAAAATATTTTAATCTTGCCTAGGGCAAGGAATTAACTAAAGTTGTAAGAGTAGAGTTCCCCATGTGAGCCCTCCACCGAAACCAGCCATGAGAACAATCTGGCTTCCATCCAATCGCAACATTCCGCTCTCTACACATTCTGATAAGAGAATGGGAAGACTTGCTGCGCTGGTATTGCCATATTTATCCATATTTGCTGGAAATTTTTCACGCGCCACTCCCAATTTACGCGCCATCTTATCTAGGATCCGTATATTGGCTTGATGGAGCAAGAAATAATCAACGCAATCCACAGTCATATCAGCTTGTTCTAGCAGCTCTGCCATGGTTGCCGTAACATCCCTCGTAGCAAATTCAAATATAGCTCTGCCCTCCATTTGGATAAAGGGTTGCTGACGGCTTTGTGTCGAGAATGGCGTCTCTTTCTGATCTATCCCTGCTGTCAGACTAGCACCTCGACCGCCATCCGTTCGTAAGATTTCTGCTAAAAAGCTCGGTTGCTCACACGCTTCCAGCAAAACTCCTCCAGCACCATCTCCAAATAAAACAGCCGTTGATCGATCCGACCAGTCGACAGATCTAGATAAGGTCTCTGCTCCAATGACAAGTCCTCTCTTATAGACTCCTGAAGCAAGCAATTTTTCCGCTGTTGATAGCGCAAAAACAAATCCTGAACAAGCTGCAACGAGATCATAGGCAAAAGCCTTTTTCGCACCAATTGCTGCTTGGACCATAGCTGCCGTAGATGGCATTGATGCATCTGGAGTAATCGTTGCTACGATGATGAAGTCAATTTCACTAGCATCTAGCTGAGACTTTTCCAGTAATTTTCTAGCCACTTGACTAGCCAAATCACTCGTCGTCTCTCCAGTAACAATGTGCCGTTGACCGATACCTGTACGGCTACGAATCCACTCATCACTGGTCTCCATTCGTTGAGCCAAATCATCATTGGTCACAATCTTCTTCGGAAGATAGTGGGCCACCTGACTGATTTTAGCATGGTTTCTCATTTCAAATCCTCCAAGAAGTGATAGAGTTTCATGAGTCCTTTCTTCATTACCTGATACTCTGCATCATCCATACCATCTGTAATCTGCTTAACCATTTCATTGTGAAATCGTTGATGCAAACGATAGACCAGTCGACCTTTTTTGGTCAGGTAGAGATGAACAACTCGCCGATCTTTGGTCGAACGAATACGTTCCACGTATCCTTTTCTTTCCAAATTGTTCAAGCTAGTTGTAACAGTACCTAAGGTTACCATCAAAGTCCGAGCAACATCACTCGGAGTAGCTCCATCAATACTGCCTATCACATCAATCGTGTGCATTTCCTTAATCGAAATATCATTGAATCGGCTACCACGCAGACTTGTTTCTTCAATCACCAACACATTGTTAAAAATGGCCGTTAGATATTCATTTACTTTTGGATCTTCCAAAACAGGCCTCCTTTACTTTGATAGTCAAAGTATAAACCATAAAACTTTGATTGTCAAACATTTTTTTACTAATTTAAAAATTAATCTCCCGTAAACACTGGTCTACGTCGTTCTGCATGCGCTCGAACTCCCTCTTTAAAATCCTCTTTATAGGCCAATGTTTCTTGCAAATCCAGCTCCAATCGGCGATAAGACTCCCAGTCTTTAAATTGACTTTCCCATGTCAGTTGTTTGATTGCTGCATAAGAATTTACTGAGCCTCGCAAGAGTTTTTTTATGACCTGGGCAACTGTCTTTTCTAGTTTTTCTGGCTCTGCCAATTTATAAACAATCCCATATTCTAAAGCCTTATCCGCTGATAAGCCCTCTCCAGTCATCGCCAAGTGACTAGCACGATTAGCCCCAATAGCACGACTCAGTAGAAAGAGCCCCCCCGCATCCGGCGCAAGTCCAACACCTACAAAGGCTTGGATGAATTTTGTCTTGCTAGAGGCAATAACAAAATCAGCTGCCACTGCCATATTGGCAGCTGCTCCAGCCACTGCCCCATCTGTCACCATAATGACTACTTTAGACAATTTCTTCATCGCAAACGAAATATCATTCACCAGCTCTGCTATTTTTACCAAAGAAGCAATATCATCATCATCAACCGCACGCTTCATCTCAACTAAATCTCCACCCACAGAGAAAATGGAACCCTGTGCTTGAATTTGTAAAATTTTGACGGAGGCATCCCCTTCTGCAAGGCGGATTGCTTCTAAGATTTCTTCACACATAGGAATATTAAAACCATTTGCCACTTCCGGTCTGTTTAAAGTTAGAATCGCTACGGAATCGATTACCTCATAGCGAATAGTTTGGTAGGCCATTCCCTTGCTCCTTTCAAAATAGTTTGATAATTAAAAGATTTGAATATCAAACTTCAAATTCTTGTTTTCCATTGTAACACAGTTTTTATAATTGTCACTTTTTTTCTAGCAAGGAAAGTGTGACGTCCGAAAAAGATGGGGGCTATCATCGCAATATAAAATTTAGATATGCTAGAAAATAACGTGTCTAAGAACCTATATTCACACGAAAAGCGCCTTGGCTTTTTCACTCATCAAGGTAGTTTTTGCGGGAAATACTGACTGTATTTTGAAAAAACAACCTCAATATACAAGTCTGAACTGTAAATTATAGGCTCTAAGTTTAATTTACAACTATCATTTTTCACGTTAATACTTTTGGAAGATTTAACTGGATTCTGAGCTAGAAATACCATTTTTCACCAAGAACTAATACTTGGACTACAATATCATATTTCTTAAAATCGCAATAAGTCAAAGGCATCTTCAAGATTGTCTACCAATTTGTCTGCTTTCGATTGATCAATTCCATAATGCTGGTCTCGAATAGCCCAAACTGTCAAACCTGCTTTTTTAGCCGCTTCAATCCCCTTCGCACTATCTTCAAATACTAAAATGTCCGATTTAGCTACTCCTGTTGCACTAGCTGCTTTCATATAAACTGTGGGATCTGGTTTTGGGGCCTCACAATCCATCGCTGAGAAAACATGACTAAAGTGAGAGCGTATACCAGCATCTAGTAGAGCACGTTCGATTTCTGAACGGTCGGTATTTGAAGCCAAAACTACAGGAATACCTTGGATAGTTAGTCTCTCCAATACCGCTTTAACTTCAGGAAAAATCCTCTCTGCATAAGGGGTTGGTCGCTTTTCTTTATACACACGATATTCTTCTTCCAAGGCAGGGACATCCCAGTTATCATAATCATCCCCTAAAATCCGTTGCCAAATTTGACTAGCCCTTCCACCGACAAATATAGATGGATCCAAATGATCAACCGATAAACCTTTTATCGCTAAAAAATCCGCTCGACGCTGAAAATAGAATGTTTCTGTGTCAAAAAGTACACCATCCATGTCGAAAATAATTGCTTTTACCATAATCGCCTCCTATTACTTTAATTGTAACACAGTTGAAAGAAAAAAATGTTTTTCTGAAATTTTCATATTTGTCTCTTGTTCGTTTTTCGATAAAATTCTTGGCAAGATTTGTCTGAACATACTGACAATTTCATATCATTCTGCTATAATAGAAAAAAATATCCAAGGAGATGAGAATGAAAGTTATTAAATTTGGGGGAAGCTCACTTGCTTCAGCTGGACAGTTAGAAAAAGTTTTCAATATTGTTCAATCTGATTCAGAACGTCGCTTTGTTGTGGTGTCTGCACCTGGAAAACGCAATGCCGAGGATACTAAAGTTACTGATGCGTTGATTAAATATTATAAAGAATATGTTAACGGAAAAGATGTGACTGCCAGTCAAGAATGGATCATCAACCGTTATCAAGCAATGGTTGACGAACTTGGTTTCACAGCTAACAGCATGAAGAAAATCGCAGACAGCATCGTCTCTTTGGCCAGCCTACCAATTGATGATAACAAATTCCTTTACGACGCATTCTTAGCAGCTGGTGAAGATAATAATGCCAAATTGATTGCCGAATATTTTACCCACAGAGGATTGCCTGCACGCTATGTACATCCTAAAAAAGCTGGTATTATTGTCAGCTCCGAACCAGGAAATGCTCGCATTTTGCCTTCAAGTTATGACAAAATCGAAAAGCTTCGTGATACAGATGAAGTACTCATTATCCCAGGATTCTTCGGTGTAACTGTTGATAACCAGATTTGTACCTTCTCACGAGGTGGATCGGATATTACAGGTTCCATCATTGCTGCCGGGGTCAAGGCTGACCTCTATGAAAACTTTACAGATGTCGATGGTATTTTTGCTGCCCATCCTGGCATCATTAAAAATCCACATTCAATCAAAGAATTGACCTATCGTGAAATGCGAGAATTAGCTTATGCAGGTTTCTCCGTCCTCCACGATGAAGCCCTCCTTCCTGCCTATCGCGGACGGATTCCATTGGTTATCAAAAACACCAATAACCCAACTCACCCTGGTACCCGAATTGTACACAAACATACCGAGCAAACAGTTCCTGTTGTCGGTATTGCTGCAGACGATGGTTTTGTCAGCATTAACTTGTCTAAATATTTGATGAACCGTGAAGTTGGTTTTGGTCGCAAGGTGCTGCAAATTCTCGAAGATCTCAATATTCGCTGGGAGCACATGCCGACCGGTATTGACGATTTATCCATCGTAGTCCGTGAGCGTGAATTGACTCCTATCAAGGAAGAAGAGATCCTTCGTCAACTCAATACGAAAATGGAAGTTGACAAGGCCGAAATCGAACATGGTTTATCTATTATCATGATTGTTGGTGAAAATATGAAGAGCCATGTCGGTGTAACAGCTACCGCTACCACTGCCCTCTCTAAACAAAATGTCAACTTGGCAATGATTTCACAGGGAGCCAGTGAAGTTTCTGTTATGTTCGTTGTCAAAACCGAAGAAAAGAAACGCGCTCTGCACGCACTCTATGAAGCTTTTTTTAACGAGCAATAATCACAACGAGGTCGGTCAGTTCCCTCTTCATACTCTTCGAAAATCAAAACCAGACGTTGTTGACTTGATTTGATGACTGTCAAGCTCCATTGGAGCTAGTCTGATTTTAATTTTCATTGAGTACCAATTAAAATTTGAATAAACAAAAATAGCTTAGAATCAACGTTTCTGACGATGCAATTCTAAGCTATTTTTTTATACTAAATGAAAATCAAAAGTAGCCTAGGAAACGAAGTCGAAGATAGAACCGGAGTTCATCAAGGCAAGTTGACAACGGATAATTTTGATTTTCTTTGAGTATTGGACTTTTTGACCAGACTCATTATAGTCTTTTAGTTTACTTTTAGTACTCTCTCCAACTATCTGGGAGATAGTTGGAGACTGGGGACAAAGTGAACGATGTTCACATCAAAAGCCACAGACATAACTCAATGCTTTCTTATTTCTAGGTGACCAGCTGATGTGCTTCGCTTTTTTGTTTTCAGGCTCAGGTACGAATAGTCCACTGGACTATTCGTATCCCCCAGATTGCTTGCAAAGCAAGTCACTTTTACAAAATCAGGCAAGGCGAGTTCAAACAATCCAGTGGAGTGTTTGAAGTTGGAAATAAGGAAACGAAGTTTCCTCTTACGTCGAAGTAATAAAAGTCAACTAAATGACGATATTTGTATTATAGACAATCTCTAGGCAACACTTCTCTAATATTTTAGCCTTCTATTCTAGTGAAAGAGGCGGATTATCGTCACGTTTACTCAAAAATTCGAGGTAGGCGATCTGTCAAAAGACAAACCACCTCGTAATTTATCGTTCCGATGCGATCAGCCCACTCCTGAACAGAGATAGTTTTATCTCCATCTTGACCGATTAGGGTGACTTTTTGACCAAGCGGATAAGCATGAGGTAAACGAATGGTGATCTGGTCCATCGAAATACGCCCTACAATTTCACAGGCCTGCCCATCAACTAGGACTGATAAGCCTTGTAAGCTTCGTACGAGACCATCTGCATATCCTATCGGAACGGTCGCAATCCATTCTGAATCGGTGCTGTGATAAGTAGCTCCGTAGCCAATTGTTGTGCCAGCTTCAACCTGCTTTACATGAACAATTTCAGATACGAGAGATAAGGCTGGTTGAACATCAAACGGGAGTTCTAGTACTCGTCCACTTGGATTAAGTCCATAAAGAATGTTTCCCAAACGAACCAGGTTAAATACTGTATCAGCATGCCAAATGCTTGTTGCTGAATTGCTGGCATGAATCCAGCGCGGAGTAATTGGTAGAACATCCAAAAATTCTTTAAAAACAGACAGTTGACTCTCGAAGTGCGCATGATCAACCTCATCCGCAGTAGCAAAATGAGTATAGACTCCTTCGATGTCATACTCTAATTCTTCAAGGATAGCAATCGCTTGTAGCAAATCGGCTATTTTTCTAAAACCAATCCGCCCCATACCTGTATCTAGCTTAAGATGGACAGTTAGACCAGATAAATCAGCCTCTAAGTCTTTTGCATCTTGCAACCAGTCCAGACTAGCAACTGTCACACTGATATTGAGTTTATGAGCTACTGGTAAAAAACGTACAGGAACCACTCCTAAAATCAAGATAGGATGCTCGATACCTGCTTTACGTAACTCTAATGCTTCATCCAAATTCGAAACACAAAAACCAGCTGCTTGACTAGATAACTTTTTCGCTACCGCAACAGCTCCATGACCATATGCATTCGCCTTAACAACAGCAAATGCTTCGGTCTTATGGGGCAAGTTGGTCATTACTTGCTCGAAATTTTCCGCAATCGCATCTAAGTTAACCCGAATTTGCGTGGGTCGATGTTCACTTTCAATCATCTTTCTCCTCCAAAATCACACTAGCTTGTACAAAATTTCCTGAATGGCTAATGCTGAGCCAAATATTCCCATCAAAGGGACTCTTCGTCACATAGGGAACTCCTTTGCTGGTATTCAGAATTTCAATATCATGAAATCCTATCTTACCAATACCTGTCCCCAAGGCCTTGGTCAGCGCTTCTTTGGCTGACCAACGTCCAGCTAAATATTCTAGCTGACGGCGACCGGACAGACTTTGATACCGTTCAAATTCTTTCTCTGTGAGAATCTTTTTGGGAAACCCTTGGTGTTTGATTCTGGCACTTTCAATCGCCTCCATCTCCTGAAGGTCAATGCCATGTCCTACTATCATTAATCGGTCTCCTTTTGCATAGTCATTTCATTTATTAAAATAAACGAACTGACTCTAGTGACTTGTCTAAAAATTGCAAAAGGACTGGACAGCCGTCCAGTCCACGCGTCATTCCTATTTACGGCCGTGACAATTTTTAAATTTCTTACCAGACTGGCATGGGCATGGATCATTACGATCAACACCTTCAAAAGATACATTCTCCTGAATTGCATGCGATTGGTTCGGCATAATATTCTTAACAGCTGTCGTATGTGCTTCTTGACTTGTACGCTCACGCTCAATATTGTCATGAATTTGCGCCTTCATCATCAAGCGGGTTACTTCAAACTCGATAGCCCCAATCATATCGTTGAACATAGTAAATGCTTCTGATTGATATTCAACGATTGGATTGTTTTGAGCATATCCACGAAGACTGACTGCATTGCGCAATTGATCCAAGGCATCAATATGGTCTGTCCATTTGTTATCCACAACACGAAGGATAAGAACTTTCTGGAATTCGCGTACACGTTCTTCATCGCGTAATTTTTTCACTTGCGAATCATAGACTCTCAAAGCACGTTCATAGAGCTCTTCGACAATCTCTTTCTGATTCATTGCTTCAAAAGTAGCTTTACTCAAGGTATCATCTTCAACGAGATTTGCATGCGCAAATTTGATAATACCATCAATAGCTTCATCTTTCGAACCAAGGAAGTGACCAGCAACTTGGCGTTCAATCGTCCGTTTCATCATCGCTTTGATTTCAGGAGCCAAATCACGGTCAGCAGTAATAACATCCTGGCGTTGGCGATAGATGATTTCACGTTGCTCACGCATCACATCGTCATATTGAAGGACTTGTTTACGTGAGTCGTAGTTGTTCCCTTCCACACGCTTCTGAGCAGATTCAACTTGACGTGTCAACATTTTAGACTTGATAACGGACTCTTCTTCTGTTAGATTCATACGCTCCATAAATACTTTGATGCGTTCTGAACCAAAGCGTTTCATCAAGTCATCTTCGAGAGATAGATAGAATTGTGATTCACCTGGGTCACCTTGACGACCTGAACGTCCACGAAGCTGGTTATCAATACGACGACTTTCATGGCGCTCAGTACCAATAACACACAGCCCACCAAGTTCACGTACACCTGGACCTAACTTAATATCGGTACCGCGTCCCGCCATGTTGGTCGCAATAGTGACCGCACCACGCTGACCAGCATTCATAATAATCTGCGCTTCACGATAGTGGTTTTTTGCATTTAATACTTCGTGAGGGACACCTGCAGCTACCAATTTTTGAGAAATCAAATCAGAAGTTTCAACCGCAACTGTACCGACCAAGACAGGTTGCCCTTTCTCATAGCGTCTCTTCACATCAGCAATAACGGCATTAAATTTGTATTCTAGACTTGGATAGAGTAAATCTTCGTGGTCAACACGTGCGATTGGGCGGTTGGTTGGGATTGGTACGACACGGATGTTGTAGATTTCACGGAATTCTTCCTCTTCTGTTTTACCAGTACCCGTCATCCCTGATAATTTTTTATACATACGGAAAAGGTTTTGGTAGGTAATAGAGGCACTTGTCTTAGACTCGTTTTGAACCGGTACACCTTCCTTAGCTTCGATGGCTTGGTGAAGTCCATCAGAATAACGACGACCTTCCATCGTACGACCTGTAAATGGATCGATAATCATGACCTCTTGGTCTTCATTGACCAGATAGTCAATATCATAGGTCATAATGTAGTTGGCACGAAGTGCATTATCCAAGAAATGGGTAATGGCTACATTTTCAATATCGTAGAGGTTATCTAACTTGAAGAATTTCTCTGCTTTGTCAATACCTGAATCAGACAGACCAATCGTTTTAGATGGAATGTCAATAATGTAATCTTCTGTTGTCAAGGATTTAACAAGATTATCTGCCAAGAAATACAACTGGTTTGTTTCCGAACCTTGTGCACCAGATACAATCAACGGCGTACGAGCTTCGTCAATCAAGATTGAGTCAACTTCATCGACCAAGGCGTAATTGAGAGGACGTTGAACCATGTCTTCTGCGCGCACAACCATATTGTCTCGGAGGTAGTCAAAACCAATCTCTGAGTTGGTCGAATAAGTAATATCGCAGTTATAGGCCTCACGTTTTTCCAAGGGTGATTTAGCAGCTAAGTTGATACCAACTGATAGACCAAGCCATGAGTACAATTCACCCATTTCAGTCGCATCACGAGTAGAAAGATACTCGTTAACCGTCACTACGTGAACACCTTGACCAGACAAGGCATTCAAATAAACAGGCATCGTTGCAGTCAGAGTTTTACCTTCACCTGTACGCATTTCTGGAACGTCACCGTTGTGAAGAACGATTCCTCCCATAACCTGAACCTTGTAGGGATAGAGACCCAAGACACGTCGAGCTCCTTCACGGACTACCGCATAAGCTTCGTACAAAAGATCGTCGAGGGATTCGCCGTTATTGTATCGCTCCTTAAATTCTGCTGTCTTAGCTTGCAACTGTTCATCAGTCAGCGCTTCCATTTCATCGGCATACGAGAAGACCTTGTCTGCCATTTTCTCAAGTTTTCTTAGCTCTCCCTTATCATTTTCAATGAGAGAACGAAGTACATTTGTTACCATACATTTCATCCTATTTCAGTTTTAGTCAATAATACATTGTAGCAGAAAACCAGTCAATTTTCAAGGTTTGCCCCTAGGATACACAGTATTCTTAGATAAAAATACCATAAAACAAACAAATCTGGAAAAATTTCTACACAGTAATATTTCATTGCTAAAAAGAACATGATTAAGACACCAATTACTAAAATAAATACCAGGATACCATCCTCTATCTCTAGTAAAAATATACCATTTAAAATTTTAAAAAAATATGCACTATTGCCCCAAAAATGTGAACGATTTGGCATTTTTTTCTTCGTACAAGTAGTATAATCTGATTGTACAAGTAAACATGTAAAAAGGAGAGGAAAATGTATACCAAGAAAATCGCTCTTAAACAACTAGCCATATCTAGTACTACAGTAGCCATAGTGAGTAGCCTATGGGGAAACCAGCCTCCGATAGTTTACGCAAACGATGCATCGACGGTATCTGTTCAATATCAATATATTGCACAAGATGAACTAACAAGTTCAGAGAAGGATTCTGTCTTATCTAAGCTGAAAACTGTCTCACCTTCCAAAGAAACAGCTACGGAGAATCAAACAATCTATCTCATCTACAAGACCGAACCTAAAAAAATATTTGGGATTCTTCCAGCTACAGGGGAGACTGGAATCAATCTATTAACGATTGGAGGGGGACTTCTTCTAGTTCTAGGAGTAAGTTTGGTCGGAAAAGGCAAAAAGAAAAGGATTATTTCATCCATTCTTCTTCTGACCGCCACTGGTTCTATTCTACCTATCCAGAGCATCCAGGCTCTAGAAAGCAATTTACTTGCAGACTACAATCAGGTTCATCAGCTAAAAGTCGGAGACCAACTTCCTGATCCAAGTAACATAAAGCAGTATCAGTATGTAGGCTATGTCACTGACAAGGATATAGGTCCGCAATCTACCGAGAATAAAGAGAGCTCTTCCACAACTGCATCATCTCAGCAGCAAGATAGTACCGATAGTGCTATAAATAATGAAACCTTGCTCTTCAATCTAAAAAAATTAGATCCAACAAGCGACAACCAGCAACTAACAAAGGCTGCCAACAATATTGGCGCAGACCACAAATTGGCTAGTAGTAAAATGATCAGCCTTGTCCCCATGACCGACAATACCATTATTTCTGATATACAGGGACGAGAAGAAAGCATCAATACACTCCTAGCTCACTTTGAAGATGGCAGCACCTTATTTTTCCCACTCCAATATACAGAAAGCAAAGATAAACGTGCTTACTACCAAGTAGCGGATTGGGGAGTTACTTATTCACCTTTCCAAACATTACAAGACTACTCTGACATTCTAGACAAGGTAGTTCCAAGCCTACAAGCGGTTGAATTTCGTTCTGAAAATATGTATACTGCTCTCTCCATTACAGAAAATCAAGAGCAGCAAATGGACCGTCTATATCTAGAAGAACCCTTTAACAAAGTTAAGACAAATATTCGCGACTATCTAAAAAAAGCGTTAATAAATGACGAGTCTGTTAAACTAGATGATCCAGAATCAGTCACACAAACCATTCGTACTATCGAAGAGAATAAAGAAATTATCTTACTCAGTTTAGCCTACCTCGATAGGTGGTACGATATTGATTACGGAGAAATTAATAGCAAGGAATTAACAATGTTCCATACTGATTTCTTCGGAGGAGAAGCTGATTCACTAGATGCTCTCATAACTTTTGGACAAAATGACTACCAGAGTTATAGCCCACAAAGAAGTTATTTTTCCTATGCAGAGAACTTTGCATCTGTCACAGATAAGGCATCCCTGACTGATTTCCTTGAAGCCTATCGAGAAATCTTTTTACCTGAAATGTCTGATAACGATTGGTTCAAACAAACGACAGATGCCTTTATCGTAGAGACAAAATCTACCGTTCTTAACGATGAAGACAACAGCAGACTAAATGTCTATGAGCGATTAAAAGATCCTCAAATCCCCGAAGAAGTGATTACGCCTCGTATCCGCGATACCTATCCAAATATGTTGCTCCCGCTATTAACAACGAGCGAGGACAATGTTTACATCATTTCAAACCTATCAAATCTCATCTTTAGTTCCTACGATCGTTACATTGATCAATCTCTAAAAATAAGCAATCCCGAAGTCTATCAGGCCGAACTATCCAAAATAAAAGAACAAATCCTGGCAGATGCCGAGTTGTATCGTGCTCATTACGACATGTGGTACCGTATCCTGCCTGATTATCATAAGCACACCTTACTCTACTTCCAGCCAGTATGGGGAGGACACGGCAATTACGCCTACGACGCCTCTTCTTACGCTTGGAAAGGTGTTTGGTATTCCGATACAGGCAAGCTCACTCCTGAATTTGTTGAGAAAATGCAAAACGACGCTACCGCTGAGACAACAGCTGCCATTCAAGAGGTTTTCGGTCCTTCTGGAACCTACTTCCTTCCTGAACTCACTTGGGCCGGTGCTTATGCTTGGAGACAGGAAGTCAACTTTGTCATTACCCCATTACTCGGAACAGATGGCGCCGTAACACTCACGCACGAGATGGTTCACGCCTTTGATTATGATAAATTCTTACTCGGTCATAACCGAAGAGCTGGTATGCAACTTGAAGCATTTCCTGAAGGAATGTTACAAGCACCAGACCGCGTCGACTATCCAATCATCGGCTTTAATTCTCTATCTGATTATTCAGGTCATACTGGCACTCGCTACCACAATGTCAGTCCTGAACGCTTCCAAAATTCAGCAGATTTACAACAATATATGCAGGGCTTATTCGATCTCATCTACACATTAGAATACGCTGAAGGTACAGCTATTTTAAAACAAGATAAAGACACTCAACGCCAATGGTTTCACAAGTTAGAAACGAAAGAAAAACTCATCCCAGGTGCGGAAGAGTATGGACCTTACGGAGTAAACCTTAAACGTGATTTCACAGATGAAGAATGGAATAGCATCGAGCTAAAAACTGTTGATGACCTTGTTGATAATGATGTGACCGTCCGTCGTGAATCTGCAAATCGCATTGAGCGAGACCCTGATAATCCTGAAGAGGTGATGAACAACGGCTATCACAAACTAAGTCTCTTTGCTCCTATCTGGGCTACCGCAACAACCGAGCGTGTTCCAGGTGATCTTTCTTTTCGACGTACAGCATTTGAACTTCTAGCTGAAAAAGGATATGAAAACGGCATGGTACCTTACATGTCTAACCAATACAAACAAGCAGATAGCGATGTCGTTCCTGATTCACTCATCTTTGCCAATATTCTCCCTGAATACAATGGCGATTATAAGACTTTCAAGAAAGCGATGTACCAAGAACGCGTCCAAAAACTTGCTTTCCTAAAACCTGTTACCATCAACTATGATGGGCAGGAGCTCACGGTAGCAAACTATGAGCAATTGCAAGAATTGATGGATCAAGCTGTCCTAGCCGATATTGCTGCAGGTAATTTTACAACAGAAAATACGAAAGTTTCTGAATTAAAAGGATTGTTACACGATGCCTATCTAAAACTTACCGATGATTATAGAACTAGTATTTTTACAGAATAAGAAAAAAGTTAGGGATTATTTCTAGTCCCTAACTTTTTATGTTACTTTTCTGATACCTGTTTTGCCAAAGCAAAGTTCCCAAGAGTTGCAGAACCATTTTCAGCAACAGCTGGCGTTACGATATATTCTTTGACATCTGGTGTTGGGAGATAATCGTTCATCAAACCGACAAACTTCTCACGTACACGATTAAGCATGTGCTCTTGAGCCATGACTCCTCCACCAAATACAATTACTTGCGGACGATAAAGCAAGGTTGCCTGTACTGCTGCTTGAGCAATGTAGTAAGCCTGCACATCCCAAACGTCTGAGTTGAGCTCGATCAATTCACCACGAATACCTGTACGACCTTCAAGAGAAGGACCTGCAGCTAAGCCTTCCAAACACCCATTGTGGAATGGACACATTCCTTTAAATTCATGTTTTACATCGTAAGGGTGTAGGGAAACGTAAGTATGACCCGCTTCGGTATGACCCAAGCCACCGATAAACTCACCATTCTGAATAGCACCTGCACCAATACCTGTACCGATTGTATAGTAAACTAAGCTCTTTACCCCTTTACGAACCAATGTTTCACCAAAAGCTGATGAATTCACATCTGTCGTGAAGTAGAATGGAATGTTAAATTCCTTAGCAATCAGACCAAGTAAATCAATATTTGACCAGTGTGGTTTTGGTGTCGAAGTGATATAACCATAAGTCTGTGAGTTTTGATCAATATCAATTGGACCGAAAGAACCTATCGCAATACCTGCCAAACGATCTTCATAGCGTTTGAAGAATTCAACCGTTCTCTCAATCGTTTCATAAGGAGTTGTCGTTGGAAATTGCGTTTTTTCAACAACTTGAAAGTTCTCATCGCCTACTGCACAAACAAACTTTGTACCACCAGCTTCTAAGCTACCATATAATTTTGTCATTTGATTGTCTCCAAAATTTTTATCACTTTTATTATAACATATAAGCAAACAGAAGAAAAAGGCTGAAAGCCTTTTTCCTGTTAATTATGTAGTAGAGTCATGCTCTACAAATCGATTTTATATAAGATTACTTAGCTACTTTCAAGAATTCTACACCGTGAGCGATTGTTCCCTCTGCAAGTGGAGATACTTCTGCAAAGTCAGCAGTGTTGGTTACAATGATCATAGTTGTATCATCAAGACCTGCTTCAGCAATCTTAGCTGCATCAAATTTAGCAATCGGAGTACCAGCTTTTACTTTATCACCTGCTGCCACCAATTTTTCAAATCCGTTACCGTTCATTGATACAGTATCAATACCGATGTGAATTAAAAGTTCAGCACCAGACGCTGTTTTCAATCCGTAAGCATGGCCTGTTTCAAAAGCAATTGTTACTTCTGCGTCTGCTGGAGCGTAAACAACACCCTCAGATGGTTTAACAGCCAAACCTTTACCCATAGCTCCTGATGAGAAGACTGGGTCATTAACATTTTCAAGGGCAACAACGTCACCTGAAAGTGGAGATACAAGAGTTTCTTCAGCTACAAGTCCTGTTTCTGCTTCTTCAAGCGTTTCAGCTGTTTCTTGTGTTGAAGCACTAGGCTTTTTTACTTCTTTCTCCTCATCTTCATAACCGAAGAGGTAAGTAAGAGCAAAACCAAGAGCAAATGATACAGCAACCATAAGGATGTATGGAAGAATTTGACCATTACCTGCATAAAGTGTCAAACCTGGGATGATAGTAACACCCATACCTGTACCAGCAAGACCAAGAAGAGATGCTACAGCACCACCGATGGCACCAGCAATCAATGAAAGAAGGAATGGTTTACGGAAACGCAAGTTAACACCGAAGATAGCTGGCTCAGTAATACCGAGGAAGGCAGAAAGAGCTGCTGGGAAAGCAAGAGCCTTCAATTTAGGATTCTTAGTTTTCACACCAACCGCTACTGTAGCAGCACCTTGTGCTGTCATAGCTGCAGTAATGATAGCGTTGAATGGGTTAGCACCAGTGTTTGCTACCAATTGAGCTTCCAAGAAGTTAAAGATATGGTGAACACCTGATACAACGATAACTTGGTGAACACCACCGATAAGGAGACCACCAAGACCCATTGGCAAGTTCAAGATAGCTTGTGTACCAGCCAAGATGTAGTTTTCAACCACGTGGAAGACTGGACCAATGACAAACAAGCCAAGAATAGACATTACAAACAAGGTCACGAATGGCGTTACCAAGAGGTCAAGAACTTCTGGAACAACCTTGCGGACAGCTTTTTCAAATTTAGCACCGATCAAACCGATGATGAAGGCTGGCAATACTGAACCTTGCAAACCTACAACTGGGATGAAACCGAAGAAGATAGTTGGTTTCACATCGCCACCTGATGCTACAACCCAAGCGTTTGGCAACTGACCCGCAATGAGCATCATACCAAGAACGATACCGATTGTTTGGTTACCACCGAATACACGGAATGTTGACCATACTACCAAGGCTGGCAATACGATGAAGGCTGTATCTGTCAAGATTTGTGAGTAAACGTTCAAATCTTCTGGAAGAGTATAACCAAGAGCTCCAAGAAGACCACGAAGACCCATGAAAAGACCAGTTGCTACGATAGCAGGAATGATTGGAACGAATACGTCACCGAAAGTACGGATCGCACGTTGGAAAGCATTACCTTGTTTAGCAGCTTCAGCTTTTTGCTCACCAGTAGTCGCTGTTGGCAAACCAAGGGCAACCACTTCATCGTAGATTTTGTTTACTGTACCTGTACCAAAGATGATTTGGTATTGACCAGAGTTGAAGAAAGCACCTTGTACTTTTTCGATGTCTTCGACTGTATCCTTGTCGATTTTTCCTTCATCAACAACCATGACACGAAGGCGAGTCGCACAGTGGGCAACACTGCGTACGTTCTCACGTCCACCAAGGGCGTCAATGACTTTTTTTGCAATTTCTGTATTATTCATCTTGCAAAAATCTCCTTATTAAATATTTTTTATTTTTTGAAAGTGTTTTCAAACTTTCGATGGTTTTATTATATATGGTTTTTACAAATATGTCAAACGTTTTGCAGAATTTTTTAAAAAATTCCAAGAATTACAGTAAGAACTTGATTTTTTTCAAGAAAACGTTTACTATATTAATGAAAAACTAGAAAATTTGGAGAAAATTATGGCATTTACAACAGAGGAGCGTTACAGGGCTTATGCTGACTGGACACCCGAATATATTGAAAAAATAAAGAAGAATACAGAGAGTTCTCCTTGGAGGACAAATTTCCATATTGAAACACCACATGGACTGTTAAATGATCCAAATGGATTTTCTTATTTTAATGGAAAGTGGACTCTTTTTTACCAATACTTCCCATTCGGTGCTGCGCACGGATTGAAATCGTGGGTCCATACAGAATCAAGAGATTTGGTCCATTTTGAAGAAACTGGGACAGTTATGTACCCAGATACACCACTTGATAGCCATGGCGCCTACTCTGGATCTGCCATGGAATTTGGCGACAAGCTCTTCCTCTTCTATACTGGAAATGTCCGCGATGAAAATTGGATTCGCCATCCATACCAAATCGGTGCCTTGATGGATAAAGATGGTAAGATTGAAAAGATTGATAAAGTCTTGATTGAGCAACCAGAAGATACCACCGACCATTTCCGTGATCCACAAATTTTCAACTATAAAGGGCAATATTACGCTATTGTCGGTGGACAAAATCTGAATAAAAAGGGAATTGTCAAACTTTATAAAGCTGAAAATAACGACTACCTCAACTGGTCCTATGTTGGTGACCTTGATTTTGCCAATGATATGACCGCTTATATGATGGAATGCCCAAATATTGCGTTCGTCGGTGAGCAACCCATCCTTCTCTACTGTCCACAAGGCTTGGACAAAGAGGTATTGGACTATGGCAATATCTATCCAAATATGTACAAGATTGGTCAGAGTTTCGATCCTGAAGCAGCAAGCATTGTCGAACCGAGCGAATTGATCAATCTGGACTATGGTTTTGAGTGCTATGCAACCCAGGCCTTTAATGCACCAGACGGTCGAACTCTATCTGTTAGCTGGTTGGCACTTCCAGATGTGGAATACCCAACCGATGCTTATGACTACCAAGGCTGTCTATCATTGGTTAAAGAATTAACAATCAAGGACGGTAAGCTCTACCAATATCCAGTCGATGCGATTACCAGTCTTCGTAAAGAAGCTCAGCCATTTTCAGCCCAAAAAGAAACCAATAATGTTTACGAATTGGAACTTGATTTTTCAGCGGGCACGAAGCATGAAATCGTATTGTTCGCAAATGAAGCAGAAAAAGGCTTGGTCTTGTCTGTAGACACCGAGCAAGGCAAGATTACATTGGACCGCGGCAACTGTGGTCAGCCATTCGCACTCGATTTCGGTACAAGTCGCTCTTGCGAGATTTCTCCAGGAGCTCTCACAGCCAATATCTTCATCGACAAATCTGTCTTTGAAATCTTTATCAATAAAGGAGAGAAAGTATTTTCTGGTCGTGTCTTCCCTGATGCGGATCAGTCTGGTATCGTCATTACGACTGGTAATCCGACCGGAACCTACTACCATTTAGATTATGGTCGCAAAACTAACTGATGTCGCACAGTTAGCTGGGGTCAGCCCAACAACTGTCTCGCGCGTTATCAATAAAAAAGGATACCTATCTGAAAAAACCATTCGCAATGTCGAAGAGGCTATGCGTGAACTGGGCTACAAACCTAATAATTTAGCTCGTAGTTTGCAAGGTAAATCTGCAAAATTAGTTGGTCTCATCTTCCCAACAATAAACAATATTTTTTATTCTGAATTGATTAGCCATTTAGAAAAAGAGCTTTTTGATCGAGGCTATAAAACCATTATTTGCAATAGCCAGCACGAGTCCGATAAGGAACGTGAATATCTAGAAATGTTAGCAGCTAACCAAGTAGATGGGATTATCTCGGGCAGTCACAATCTCGGTATCCAAGACTACGACCGTGTCGTAGCTCCAATTATCGCTTTTGACCGCAACCTCTCTCCTTCCATTCCCATTGTCTCTTCCGATAATTTTGCTGGCGGGGTATTAGCTGCCCAAACCTTACAAAAAGCGGGATGTCACAATCCATTAATGATTACTGGGAACGATGATTCCAATTCACCTACCGGTCTTCGCCAAGTAGGTTTCACATCTATTTTGAACAAAGCTGAAGTTTTTCATATCTCCAGTGATTTCTCACCTGTGCGCAAGGAGATGGAAATCCGAGCCATTCTTGAAAAGCAAAAACCAGATGGTATCTTTGTATCTGGCGATGCAACGGCTATGCTGGTATGGAACGTCATTCGTTCAATGAAACTGTCTATTCCAGAGGATATTAAATTGATTGGTTATGATGGAACCAGTTTCATCGAAAACTACTATCCTCAACTGACAACCATCAAGCAACCATTAACCGAAATAGCTCGTCTGCTGGTTGAACTATTAGTTGATAAAATCGAAGGAAAAAAACTGACAAAAACAGACTATATCCTGCCGATTAGCCTACTAGCAGGAGCTAGTATATAAAAAAAAGCTGTACCTAATAAAAATTAGGTGCAGCTTTTTTGTGATACATTCTCTTATTTCTCAAGTAAAAAAGAAGCTCATCAGGCTTCTTCTTTAATAAACTGGCTCAAAACTCCATTGACAAACTTAGCTGAAGATTCATCAGAAAATTCTTTAGCCAATTCAATAGCCTCGTTAACAGCAACGCGGTCTGGCGTTTCTTCGAAATGTAAGATTTCAAATAGGCCTAGTCGCATGATATTCTTGTCAATCAAGGTTAAACGGTCTAAGGTCCATCCTGCTTTTAATCGGCTAGATAACTCCTTATCCAAGTCATCACGATAGTCTGCTACACCATTGACAAGGTTAAGGAGAAAGAGCGGAATTTCAACTCCTTCTTGCTCTTCCTCTCTATCATAAAGATAAGAAAACTGAGCTGCCTGAACAGGTTCTTGACCAAATTCAAGTGATACGATTGCCTGCAAAGCACACTTACGCAGGGCATGTCTATTATTCTTCATCAAGGAAATCCTCTCCGAATAAATCTTTCAATGCTGGTTTTGGTGTTTTATCAGGAACAATGCCGCTGACATGGATATTAACCGCAGCCACTTGAACTTCTGCATAGTTGTAAACTGCTGTCTTGACTGCACGCTGGATGTCCATTGATACGGCAGGAACATTTACACCATATTCTAGATAGACGTAAATATCCGCAGTCACTCGACCTTCCTCGTCGGTTTCAAGATAAACACCTTTATTTAACGATGTTTTTGACCAACTGTCTGCTACACGCTTATTTTGAAGGGAATGCACTCCATCAACTTTCGCTGCAGCAATGCCTGTAATTACTTCAAGGACGCGAGGTGCGATAACAATCTCGCCTTGATATTCTGTTGTCATAGGCTCTCCTTTCTTAAGAGGAAACGATTAAGCACGTGATACGTAAGTTCCTTCAGCTGTGTTGATAACAAGTTTTTGACCTGCTTCGATAAAGTCTGGTACGTTGACTACAAGACCTGTTTCCATCGTAGCTGGTTTACCTGAACCTGTAACAGTCGCACCTTTGATAGATGGTTGTGTTTCTGCAACGACTAATTCAACAGTTGTTGGTACAGTAACACCGATCACTTCTGTTCCGTAGAACTGGATCTTCACATCGGAATTCTCCAAGATATAGAGCAATTCTTCTTTGATAGTCGCTACTGGAATTTCATACTGATCGTAAGTCTCAGTATTCATGAAATAAGCAGTGTCATCCATTTGGTAAAGGTACTGTGCTGGAACTGTTTCGATAATAGCTTGTTCAAATTTTTCATCTGGACGGTAAGTTGTATCGAAGGTTGAACCTGTACGTACATCACGCAATTTCATACGCATGATGGTGTTTCCTTTACCTGGTTTGTGGTGGCTTGCATCCAAAACTTTAATCAATTTACCTTCAGCTTCGAAGGTCATACCTGCTCTAAGTTTACTTGCTTCAATCATTGTATTGAATACCTCTTCAAATTTTATTTATTCGTTTTATTCTACCACAAACTGTCAAATTTCTCAAATGACAATCAATTCCTTGGGAGCTAATGTCAAGACTTCACAACCGTTTTCCGTAATCAATAGGTCATCTTCGATACGGACACCATATTTGTCATCCAAATAGATACCAGGCTCATCCGTCAGGACCATGCCTGCCTTGATAGTCTCGTCAGATTTTCCAAAGTATGGATACTCGTGAATGTCCAAACCAATCCCGTGCCCAATCCCGTGTGTAAAGTTGGCTCCATAACCCGCCGCATTGATAATCTCACGAGGAATAGCGTCAAACTCGCGGTAGGTGACACCTTCCTTGGCCTGCTCAATCAAAGCCTTATTGGCACGCAAGACCACATCGTAAATCTCACGCTCTTGATCTGTCACATGACCGATATGGATGGTCCGTGTCATATCGCTGACATAATGCTGGTAATAGCAACCAAAATCCAGTGTCAAGGTCTCACCAGCTTGGATAACCTTTTCAGACGCTCTTCCATGAGGCATAGCAGAGCGGTAGCCAGATGCCACGATAAACTCAAATGATGCCCCTTCTGCACCGAGTTGACGCATGCGGTGGTCAAGGAAATGATTGATGTCCATCTCAGTCGTCTGACCTGGTTTGATAAAGTCAAGAACATCAATAAAAGCCTGATCCGAAATTTGACATGCACGGCGAATGGTCGCAATTTCTTTCTCATCCTTAATCATGCGCAAGTCTTCGATAAAGTTTGACATAGCAGCCAGTTGATAACCCTCAAAAATGCTGGTCAGACTTTGATAGAAACCATAGGTCACCTGGCTATCAAAACCAATTTTTTCAAGGCCATCTTCCTTAATCACCTTTGCAATCTCTTCAAGGGCAAAACGGCTATCAATAATATCAAAGCCTTGTACGGTCGCCTTGGCAATCAAGGTGTAGCGTGCATCTGTCACAAACAAGCGACGCTTGCCACTGATGAAGACAGTCGCCTCTGTCCCCCAAAAACCTGTCAGGTAGTAAATATTGTTTTGACCAGTCACCAAGATTCCATCCACATCTGATTGGGCTAATTTTGCCTCAAATTTTTCCACACGCGCTTGCATAAGCTACCTCCAAAGATTTTGTAACCATTATAGCAGAAATACTAGGATTTACCAATTATTTTCAGCAGACAAAAAAGCCGCTATAGCGACTTTTCAAAACAGCATTAAGAGTTTCTTCTCATTTCCCTTTAAATTCACGAATCCGTTGAGGAATACCCTCTAAAAATTGATTCATTTTTTGTTGCCATTCATTTTCAAGAGCTTTCCTTTCTTGAGAATCTAGGTCGTCAATAACCTTACTATTTAGGCCGATTTCGCTTAAAACTGGACTGACATTAGAGATTGTCTTTTTGCCAAAATGAATTTTACTTTCTTCCATCCATAAATTAAGTGACGAGCTTAACTCAACTTGTTCCCAAGGGATTCTGACAAGTGCTGGTTTGCCGAATAATTTCTTCTTAAAAGTGTAGACAGCTTCCTCTGTAAAGATAAGATTTAAACTTAGAGTTCCTTCAAACATGGCAAAAATATGTTCTTCATGCAACTCCTTGTAGCTTGGATAATGATACCAAAATACTCTAGCCGAATAAAGACTTGCATACTCCTTTGGTAAAAGAATTGTATCTTGTTCTTGCAAGTTTTTTTCTGCAATCATCCATTCAAGATTATTCTCAATAAGGGGAGTCCAAAAAACGTAATCTGCAAGTTCGCTCAGGTACTGATAGCGTTCATAATCGATAAAAGTTGGGTCTATAGAGGTTCCTTCTAGGGAAGCAAGCAAATCATTTGAAGGCACAGTAAGTCCTGGAATCTCACCCTTATAATCCACACGATCTTGCCTTGATTTTAACTCTTTAACAATTTCTTCAGGTAAGAAGTTTTCTAAAAAGGCTGTCAAGTTGGCTAACTCATGATTTGCCCAAAAAGTACCATAAGAAAAGACATTCGTCGGTGCAATACAAAAAGAATAAACATCTACCACATATTCCTCAACGCTTGTAATCGTTTCTGAGCTAGGAACAAATTGAAGTAATTTTCCCAGTACACAAGAGGCTAAATAGTGTTCCCAAGTCTGATAACTATTTTTGATACGCTCTGTTTGCTTGGTAAACAGTTCCTCAAATTCTTCTTTAGTAATCAAGCGAGCAGCATACGATTTCGTCAAGACATCAATTATACGGCAGTCGTCAAAGCCTTGAATAGTTCGAGAACCTGTTAATGAATTTAAAGAAAGGTAAAAGTCTTTTACATCAGGATTGGCTATTCCATCAATAAATGACGAAACATCTTCTAAAGCATGATAACGACCATCTTCCAGTTTATCAATTTCTTCTTTTAAACTTGAATAATCTGTAATTCCATAGTTTGTTTCTAACATGGTTCGCAACAGGCCTCTGGTCATCATATTAGCACCTGGCATGACGACACTCATTAGTTCTTTTTCGATAAATTGTCTATTGACTGAATTGGCAAAAACTGAACTGTATCTGTATGGACTGCACAATAAAACGTATTCCGATTGCATGGTGGTCTCCTTGTTAAGAAACTTATTTTTTATATTCTATCAGATTTGTACTAGCTTATCAAGCGTAGAAAAAATCGGTGTAAGCTCCAAAAAAAGAGCCGATGGCTCTTTTTTACTTGCTTATTTCAACTTCATTTTCAGATACTGGCCTGTAAAGCTGGCTGAGTTCTCCGCCACTTCTTCTGGTGTTCCTGTCGCAACAACGGTACCACCGCCGACACCGCCTTCTGGCCCCATATCGATAATGTGGTCGGCTGTCTTGATAACATCCAGATTGTGCTCGATGACCAGCACGGTATTGCCATCATCAACAAAGCGAGCCAAGACCTTGAGCAACTGGGCAATGTTCTCCGTATGCAGACCTGTCGTCGGCTCATCCAAGATATAGAGGGATTTACCAGTTGACCGCTTGTGGAGTTCAGAAGCCAACTTCATCCGCTGGGCTTCCCCACCTGATAGAGTGGTTGCTGGCTGACCTAGAGTAACATAGCCCAAACCTACATCTTGAATAGTACGAAGTTTCCGCTCAATTTTTGGAATATGCTTGAAGAACTCGACCGCGTCATTGACCGTCATATCAAGGACCTGAGCGATATTTTTCTCCTTGTAGTGTACTTCCAATGTTTCAGAATTGTAGCGGTGTCCATGACAGACCTCACATGGCACAAAGACATCTGGCAGAAAGTGCATTTCAATCTTGATGATACCATCACCAGAACAAGCTTCACAACGGCCACCTTTGACGTTAAAAGAGAACCGTCCCTTCTTGTAGCCACGAATTTTGGCTTCATTGGTCTGGGCAAAGAGGTCCCGAATATCGTCAAAAACACCTGTGTAGGTAGCAGGGTTGGAACGCGGTGTTCGTCCAATCGGGCTTTGGTCAATATCAATCAGGCGGTCCAAGTGTTCAATTCCTGAAATGGACTTGAACTTGCCTGGCTTGTCCGAATTGCGATTGAGTTTCTGAGCAATAGCTTTTTTCAGAATGGAATTGACCAGAGTTGACTTACCTGAGCCAGACACCCCTGTCACCGCCACAAATTTTCCGAGTGGGAAGCGGACCGTCACATCTTGCAGGTTGTTTTCCTTGGCACCTGTTACCTCCAGGAAACGACCATTGCCAACACGACGTTCCAAAGGAACTGGAATTTCACGTTTACCAGACAGGTACTGGCCTGTAATGGATTTCTTGTTTTTAGCCACTTGGGCAGGCGTTCCAGAAGCCACGATTTCTCCGCCAAAGACACCCGCACCTGGACCGATGTCAATCAACCAGTCCGCCTCCCGCATGGTGTCCTCATCATGCTCCACCACAATCAAGGTATTGCCCAAATCACGCATCTTTTTCAGGCTGGCAATGAGACGATCATTGTCCCGCTGGTGCAGACCAATTGACGGCTCATCCAGAATATAGAGGACACCAGACAGGTTAGAGCCAATCTGAGTCGCCAAACGAATCCGCTGGCTCTCACCACCAGAAAGCGTCCCCGCTGCTCGTGAAAGTGTCAGATAGTTGAGACCAACGTTATTAAGGAAGGACAGGCGGTCCTTGATTTCCTTGACAATCGGTGTTGCAATGGTGGCTTCATTTTCAGACAAGGTCAGATTTTCAATGACTTCCAGATGATCCGCTACGGACAAGTCAGACAACTGCCCGATATGAAGTCCCTGCTCGCCACCGACTTTGACAGACAGGGCTTGGTCATTGAGGCGATAGCCATGGCAGGTCCCACAGGTCAATTCATTCATGTAAGTCTTCATGACTGTCCGTGTATAGTCACTGTTGGTTTCACGGTAGCGACGGTTGATATTGGTAATCAAACCTTCAAAGGGAATATCGATATCACGCACCCCACCGAACTCATTTTCATAATGGAAATGAAATTCTTTGCCGTCCGAGCCGTTGAAAATCAGGTGCTTCTCCTCATCCGTCAATTCCTCAAAAGGCTTGTCCATGTCCACACCAAAGTGATTCATGGCCTGCTCCAACATCTGAGGATAGTAGTTAGAAGAAATGGGATTCCACGGAGCCAAGGCACCTTCACGCAAGGTCTTGCTGGCATCTGGGACAATCAAATCCGTATCCACTTCCAGCTTCATGCCCAAACCGTCACAGTCACTACAAGACCCAAAAGGAGCATTGAAAGAGAAAAGACGAGGCTCCAACTCGGGCACTGTAAAACCACAAACTGGGCAGGCATAGTACTCAGAGAAGAGCAGTTCCTTCTCATCCATGGTATCGATGATGACATAGCCGTCCGCAATCCGCAGGGCCGCCTCAATGGAGTCAAAAAGCCGCGAGCGAATGCCATCTTTGATCACAATCCGATCGACCACAACTTCAATATTATGTGCCTTGCTCTTGGACAATTCAGGCACTTCAGACACATCATAGACATCGCCATTGACACGGACCCGAACATAGCCGTCCTTCTGCACTTTCTCAAAAATGGTCTTGTGCTGCCCCTTTTTCTTCCGCACAATCGGAGCTAGAATCTGCAAACGCTGGCGTTCTGGCAATTCCAAGACCTCATCGACGATCTGCTCCACCGAAGAAGCCGCAATCGCCCCGTGCCCGTTGATACAGTAAGGCACCCCAACTCGAGCATAGAGCAGGCGGAGATAGTCATTGATTTCCGTCGCTGTACCGACTGTCGAACGTGGATTCCGCGACGTCGTTTTTTGGTCAATGGAAATAGCAGGGCTGAGACCCTCTATGGAATCCACATCTGGCTTGTCCATGTTGCCCAAGAACTGACGAGCATAGGCAGACAAGGACTCTACGTAGCGGCGTTGGCCTTCGGCATACAAGGTATCAAAAGCCAAACTCGACTTACCAGAGCCTGACAAACCAGTCACCACCACCAACTTCTCACGCGGAATAGTCACATCAATATTTTTCAAATTATGGGCACGCGCCCCATGAATCACAATATTTTCTTGCATAATTTAAGATACAAAGGGCGTTAAATGCACAGTCAAAATAGGAAACTGACGATGTGTCTGAAAGACACAAGGAAGTTTATCTTTTTGACACTGCATTTAGCCCGTGGTCAATTCCTTTCTAGATATAAGTGCGTTCACAAGATAACTGGTGACGGTCGATTAACTCCGCGTCACCAGACGAAACTGCCTATGGGCAATTTCTATATCTTGTATTAGCTCGATTTTCAAAAAATATCGTTTTGAAAATCTCACGTTAAGAAAACCGTACAAAAATAGGAAATCTGCAAAGTATGCCAAACACACGAGAAGATTTATCTTTTTTGCTAGGTTTTTAGCACGCATCCGAATCCTTTCTTAAGAGACTATAAGCTATGGTATACGGAACAAGGAAAAGTCCGTACAACTTATTCGCTTAAATGTCTACATATTATATCACATTTCTATATAAAACCTTTCCGAAACTGCACATTTTTTGGTATAATAGAGGTTGCGTTAACGCAACAAAGATAAAAGGAGGGCAAAGATATGAAACAAATTTTTCTATCAACCATGACTGATTTAGAAGAAATCCAAACCTTTGAACCAGGGGCTTGGATTAATTTGGTCAACCCCTCCCAGAGCGAGTCTATGGAAGTGGCTGAGCACTATAAAATTGACATCGCTGACCTGCGAGCACCGCTCGATGCGGAAGAATCCTCTCGTATCACCGTCGAAGATGACTATACGCTCATCCTGGTCGACGTCCCAATTCTTGAAGAACGAAACAACAAGACATATTATATTACTATCCCTTTGGGAATTATTCTAACAGATGATGCGATTATCACGACTTGTTTGGAACCATTGCCACTGTTTGAGCAGTTTATCCATCGTCGTCTACGGAATTTCTTCACTTTCATGAAGTCTCGTTTCGTTTTCCAAATTCTCTACCGAAATGCTCAACTCTACTTGTCAGCCCTACGGACCATTGACAGAAAGAGCGAAGAGATTGAGAAGCAACTCCATGAGGCCACTCGAAATGAAGAATTAATTGTACTCATGGAATTGGAAAAAACCATCGTCTACTTCAAAGCTTCCCTCAAAACCAACGAACGCTTGGTTAAGAAATTAGCTTCTTCTTCACGTTTACTTCGAAAATACGAAGAGGACGAAGATTTGCTGGAAGATACCTTGGTCGAGACCCAACAGGCCATTGAGATGGCAGACATCTATGGTTCCATCCTGAACTCTATGACCCATGCCTTTGCTTCTATCATTTCCAACAACCAGAATACCATCATGAAAACCTTGGCTTTGGTAACAATCGTTCTATCTATTCCAACCATGGTCTTCTCTGCATACGGAATGAACTTTAAAGATAATATCATTCCATTTAATGACGTTCCATATGCATTTTGGTGGATTATTCTTTTCGCCTTTGCAATCAGCTTATCACTCACCTTCTACTTTATTCGTAAGAGATGGTTTTAACCTAAGGAGATTAACATGTCATTTACAGAAATCAACGGATTAACAAAAAAGAACCAAGAATTTATCCATATTGCGACCAACCAACTGATTAAAGATGGAAAGTCTGATAGCGAAATCAAAGAACTCTTGGAAGAAATTTTACCAACTATCATTGAAAAGCAAAAAACTGGCGTGACTGCCCGCAATCTCTATGGAGCACCAAGTGAGTGGGCTGCTAGTAAGACAATTTCTGAACAGGAAAAGAAAGACCAAGTGGAATACAATGAAAATCCATGGTTGATGTGGCTAGATTCTAGTCTTTTCATGCTTGCAATTATTGCTGGTATCAATGGTTTGATGAATCTTTTTGGTCAAGGTGCACAGTATGGGCTATTAACCTTATTTGTCATCGGTTTCGGTGTTGGTGCAGGGATGTACTTGATGTACCATTTCGTTTACAGAGAACAAATTAAAACTGGGCAACGTCCTAAATTGCTGAAAGCTATCGCTTTTCTTGGACTTGCTACGCTGGCTTGGTCAGTCGTTTTCATTCTGGCAGCACTGATTCCGGCCGCATTTAACCCTGTTCTCCCTCCGCTTGTTACTATTCTTATCGGAGCTGCTGCTTTCGGTGCACGCTACCTCTTGAAAAAGAAATATAACATTCGCAATGCCATGTCCCCAGTTCAATAATAAAACAAAGCGATTGGAATATTCCAGTCGCTTTTGTTTATCTATACAGTTCAGCTATCAAATCGCCCGAGAACTTGATCCGCTGTCACTTGTCTATGTAATCTGCTGAAACAGTCTATCCACAGACTGCGACTCGATTTTTCAGTCCTTCTCTCGTGAAAAAAACAGTCCATTATAGGACTTAATTCGCTTTCTTAATTTCGAGCTCGTTAAAAAACAGTCCATTCTGTCATTGCGCTTTGCACATTTCTAGAGCGCAAGAAAAAATCGCCACACAGGGCGATTTTTTTAATCTTCGTTTACGAATGGTAAAAGAGCCATAACGCGAGCACGTTTGATAGCTGTTGTTACTTTACGTTGGTTTTTAGCTGAAGTTCCAGTTACACGGCGTGGAAGAATTTTTCCACGTTCAGAAATGAAACGGCTAAGAAGCTCAGTATCTTTGTAATCAACATATTCAATTTTGTTAGCTGCGATATAGTCAACTTTTTTACGGCGTTTGAAACCGCCACGACGTTGTTGAGCCATGTGTGTTCTCCTTTATATTATTAATTTTGACCTAGAATGGCAGGTCATCGTCTGATATATCCATTGGATTACTTGCTCCAAATGGACTTTCTTCTCGAGCGAAGTTTGGTGTAGATTGTGCAGGCGCTTGATAAGGTGAGTTGTAGTCATTTCCTCCAGCAAACGAGTTGCCGGCTGAATAGCCTCCACCTTGACCTTCACGGGCAGTACGGCTTTCCAAGAGTTGGAAACTTTCTGCAACTACCTCAGTAACGTAGACACGTTGCCCTTGCTGATTGTCATAGCTACGTGTCTGGATACGACCTGTAACACCAATCAGAGCACCTTTCTTAGCCCAATTCGCCAAATTCTCAGCTTGTTGACGCCAAATGACTACGTTGATAAAGTCCGCTTCACGCTCACCGTTTTGATTTTTAAAATTGCGGTTAACCGCCAAAGTAAAAGTCGCAACAGCTTGATTAGACGGAGTATAACGAAGTTCTGCATCACGGGTCATACGACCAACCAATACTACATTATTAATCATACAACACCTTCTTACGCGTCAAGTTTGACAATCATGTGACGAAGAATGTCGCCGTTGATTTTTGACAAACGGTCAAACTCTTTAAGAGCTTCATCGTTGTTAGCTTCAACGTTAACGATGTGGTACAAACCTTCGCGGAAATCTTTGATTTCGTATGCAAGGCGACGTTTTTCCCATGCTTTTGATTCAACGATAGTTGCACCGTTGTCAGTCAAGATAGAGTCAAAGCGTGCTACCAAAGCGTTTTTAGCTTCTTCTTCAATGTTTGGACGAATAATATAAAGAATTTCGTATTTAGCCATTGATATGTTCCTCCTTTTGGTCTAATGACTCATGGTCTAGCCACGAGTAAGTGAGGGATACTCACAGAAAATAATTATACCATAATATAGAAAATGTGCAAGTGAAAACAGTTTGCCGAAAACATTTTCACAGAAAATAAAGACTGCCCAAACAAAGGGCAGCACTATGGATTAAGCTACAATCGCTTTTGCTACTTCTTCTGTTGTCATGCGTGAGAAATAGTGCGTGGTGTCGATTTCTTGCAATTTGGCAAGCACATCTGCATACTCGTAACGAGTACCGACCAGCAAGTCTTCAATATCCGATACATCACCGATACCGAAGAAGTCTCCGTAAATCTTGATAGATTCGATGACTGATTTTTCAGCCTTGATGTAGGTTGTGATTTTACCAGCTGGGTAACGCACGCTGCGCTCCACAGTGTATTCTGGTGTTTGACCGTAGGTCCAATCCCAAGTCGCAAACTGGGTGTCACGGATTTCTTGGATACGGGCCAAGTCATCTTCTGACAAGACATACTCGTCCATGTCTGGGTATTCTTGCTTCATCTGGTTGAGGATAGCATCTTTGAACTCCAAGACTGTCATCTTCTCTGGCAATTCGTTATTGATATTGGTCACACGGGCACGGACTGACTTGACCCCCTTGGACTCAATCTTGTCCTTGCTGACCTTGAGGGCACTTGCGAGGACAGACATATCCACATCAAAGAGCAGGCAACCGTGGTGCATCATACGACCTTTTGCATATGCTTGGGCATTACCACAGATTTTCTTGCCATCGATTTCCAGGTCATTACGGCCGGTGAAATTTGCCTCTACACCCAGTGTTGCCAGAGTATCGATAACGGGCTTAGAGAAAGTTTTAAAGTCAAATGCACCTTCTTCAGATTTATTTGAAATAATGGTGTAGTTGAGGTTGTTGAGATCATGGTAAACTGCGCCACCACCTGACAGACGGCGAACAACATGGATACCCTTTTCGTCTGTGAATTCCTTGTTGATTTCTTCAATAGCATTCTGATGCTTACCGATAATAATGGCAGGCTCATTGATCCAAAGGATAAAAATCTCGTCAATATCTGTCAATTCCTTGAAAGCGTAGGCTTCGAGGGCAATGTTATATGCTGGGTCATTGCTGTTGTTTACGATGTATTTCATGCAAAACTCCTTTATTGTTAACTAATTTTTATTATAGTGGAAACGATAACAAAAGGCAAGTGTTGGAACCTTACTTTTCTGACCTGTCTTGCTTTTTCTATAAATTGATGGTAGGCTAGAGAAGGAGGAAGTCATGAAAAAACAGTTAAGCACATTTTGGCAAATTTATATTATCTCAAGTATCTTTGTTCCTTTTATGTGGGTAATCAATATCCCCATCATCTGCTTGATTCTTCCTCTTTATCTGACTTGGAAAAACATCCGATATTTTTTGGACCTTTTGAAAAAACAGTTAAAAGAGTATAGTTTTTGGATTAACGATGGTTTGATTTTCTTTTTTGGAATCGGACTGAGTTGGTTAGCACTTGAAGGAGCTCAAGTTGTGTACGTAGATTGGCCAGAAACCCTTGTTAACATCCAACTTCACAGCCCAATACAAACGGAGGCCTGGTCGGGACAGTTCTTCCTGCTTCTTATGGGGATTTTAGCTTATTTGGTGCTAAACATCTACCAAACCAGGCTCCTCCCCCCTCTCCTAACCGTCCTACTCATCAGCTGCCTGTATCCAAGTTTTGTCTTTGCTGTTTTGTGGACCATACAACTTTCTACTTTGATTGAAACAGATTTCTTCACTTACTGCTACCTGTGTTTGGTTCCTTTCAATATTTGTCTCATTTACAGTCGGACCATTTTACAAACCATTCAACTGTGGCAAGCAGAATTAGCCAAGCAGAACAACCCACGCTTTCCTAGACTTTCTGCTCTCCTGCAAAGAAGTCTTTCTCTGCCAATTTGGCTGTTCTTCTTCATCCTTCCCTATCTTGCCGTTCTTGGCTCCTATCTCATTCTCTTTGGTCAAAAACCTGACCAGCTGCTTCAGATGTGGACAGAAACCAGTGATTGGGCCTTGTCGGAAAAAATCTCCCCACCAAACGCATTCTATGATGAACACTATCTTTGTACAGTGGGGGCTGCTGGTCACCATAAACTGGTCAAACCCATTCGTATGGGAGAACGACATGGACATCGTGTGGTGGTCAATCGTCAGCTACAAATTGCCAATGCTTTTGAACAGATTTTAGAAGAAAGATGTCCACGCCTGCATCGTTACATTCGTTCCAACTACGACCGGTATGGCTATCCCATTTCCAAACATATTCGAAAAGCCTGGCAGGCAGATCTGATTTACCTGATCATGAAACCAGCCGAATGGTTCTTCCTCTTCGTCATCTATCTGCACGATCGTCAGCCAGAAAATCGCATTGCACGTCAGTATTTACCAATAAAAAAATAAGAAGCTGGACCCCCAGCTTCTTTTGTGTACACATTACTCCACATCTGCTCCATTTGTGGCGATGACTTTTTTATACCAGTCAAATGATTTTTTCTTGGAACGTTTGAGGGTTCCCTTTCCTTCGTTGTCACGGTCAACATAGATGAATCCGTAGCGTTTTTTCATTTCGCCCGTTCCGGCAGACACCAGGTCAATACAGCCCCAAGTGGTATAGCCCAAGAGTTCAACACCATCTTCAACAATGGCATCACGCATGGCTAGGACGTGTTGACGGAGGTAGTCAATGCGGTAGTCGTCTTCCACATAGCCGTTTTCATCTGGCGTGTCGACTGCTCCCAGACCATTTTCAACCACAAAGAGTGGTTTTTGATAGCGATCCCAGATAGAGTTGATGGTAATGCGGAAACCGAGTGGGTCAATCTGCCAGCCCCATTCTGATGCGTCTAGGTAAGGATTCTTAATGGAAGCAAATATATTGCCTGCTGTTTTTTCCTTCTCTACAGGATCTCCAGAAGCCACACGGCTAGAGTAGTAAGAGAAGGAAATAAAGTCCACCGTATGCTCTTTCAGGAGTGCTAGGTCTTGGTCGGTCATTTCAATCTCGATACCTGCACGTTCCCATTTCTTCTTGGCATAGTTTGGATAGTAGCCACGTGCCTGAACATCGATAAAGAAATAGTTCTCACGGTCTTCTTGCAGAGCTTCCCATACATCACGTGGGTGACAGGTGTGTGGGTAGTATTGACCTGCGGCCAACATACAGCCAACCTTGTTTTCTGGATCGATTTCATGGGCCAATTTTGTGGCAATGGCAGAAGCAACAAGCTCGTGGTGGGCTGCCTGGTATTTGACCTGTTCCACATTTTCGCCTTCTTCAAAGTAGAGACCTGCCCCCATAAATGGTGCGTGGAGAATCATGTTGATTTCGTTGAAGGTCAGCCAGTATTTGACCAATCCCTTGTAGCGTGTGAAGAGGGTACGGCACAGGCGTTCGTAAAATTCAAGCATTTTACGATTTCGCCAGCCACCGTAGTTCTCAATCAAGTGCATCGGGCAGTCAAAGTGGGTGATGGTCACCAAGGGCTCAATACCATACTTGTGACATTCCTTGAACAAGTCCTCGTAAAATTGCAGGCCTTTTTCATTAGGCTCCAATTCATCTCCCTTAGGGAAAATACGGGACCAGGCGATTGAAAGACGATAGGTCTTAAAGCCCATTTCACCAAAGAGAGCAATATCCTCCTTGAAGTGATGGTACATATCAATGGACTCTTTGGCTGGGTAGAAATAACCGTCCTCAAAGTCAAACATCTTCTTACGACCAGTGATAATGGCACCACGGTCTTCACCACTCGGCACAACATCGACGTTGGCAAGACCACGTCCGTCTACATCGTAAGCTCCTTCACATTGGTTGGCTGCTGTTGCACCACCCCATAAAAATCCTTTTGGAAATACTTTTGTTACTGTCATTTTTTCTCCTTTTCCTTTCCTTCTTTTTGATAGAGAGTTTCTTTATTAACGGGATCCACAATGCTTTGCAAATCGTAGTGACCGTCTTCATAAGTAAAAGTCAGTATGGCACAATTCCGCATCCGCACTCGCGGAAAATCTGTCAATACCTGTCTGAAAAATTGGGCAATGGCAGCTCCATGGCTAACTACTAAAACGGATTGATTGTCCGCTTCTTCCATAATGCCTCCAATGGTTTCTTCCATACGTTTTCGGACATCTCGATAGGATTCGCCTCCAAAGGTGACAAAATAATCACCGTAGCCAATGTCTCCCTGTAAGGGAGGATTGAGGTATTCCTGTTGACCCTCAAAGGCTCCGAAATCCTGTTCTTTCAATCCTTTCAAGCGGGTATAATCCGTCCTCCCTGTGACCAATTCTGCCGTATCACAGGCCCGTTCTTGAGTGGAAGAATAAATCTTATCAAAAGAGATAGCCTGCTCTTGAAAATACCGACCAGCAGCCCGTGCTTGTTCCCTTCCTTCTTCTGTCAGAGGAGAATCGCAAGCACCTTGAATCCGTCCTTGGAGGTTGAACCGTGTCTGTCCATGACGCATCAAGTAAAGATAGTTCATACTAAACCTCCTTACTTAAAGTCATAAACCTTAAAATCATGTGCGGAATCAATCAGTTTTTCAAATCTTATTTGCCCATTTTCAACAGTCAGCTGGCAAATGGCACAGTTGGGCAGGAAGACACCCGGTGGGAAGGTGACCTCCAAAACCTGCACCAATCCCCAAATGGCTGCACCATGGCTGACCATGAGGATTGGATTAGCTGGATCGTTTTCCGCGACAGAGATAATCGCCTCTTTGACACGACTTCCAACTGCTCGAATGTCCTCTCCTCCAAATGGAACCAACAGGTCTTCGAAAGAACGAGCACCTGGACGGTGCTTGGGAAGCAATTCTTCCTCTCTGGCTTCGAAAATCCCGAAGTTCATCTCCTTGAGCCCCTTGAGCTGTTGGTAGGGAGCATCCGTGACTAATTTTAGTGTATCAGTAGCCCTCTCTTGCGTGGAAGAATAGGCACTGGTGAAGACAATTCCCTGCTCCTTAAAATACTGACCAACGGCTTGGGCCTGAGCGATACCACGTTCTGTCAAGGGAGAATCCGACCAACCCTGCACTCGTTTTTGCGTATTAAAGAGGGTTTCACCATGACGCATGAGATAAATCGTTTTTGTCATAAGACCTCCTATTTTTCTGTCAATACATTGGCTCCATTGCTGGCAATGACATCTTTATACCAGTAGAATGATGCCTTCCGTGAACGGTCAAAACTGCCCTTTCCTTGATCGTCCGCATCCACATAGATAAAGCCGTAGCGTTTGGACATTTCACTGGTTGAAGCAGAAACCAGGTCGATACAGCCCCAAGGGGTATAGCCCATGAGTACCACACCATCTTCAATAGCTTCATACATTTGCTGGATGTGTTTTTCTAGGTAGGCAATACGGTAGCTATCCTCAATACTGCCGTCTTCCTCCACCTTATCCAATGCTCCCAGACCATTTTCTACAATAAAGAGAGGAACTTGGTAACGGTCATAGAGCTTATTGAGGGTGATACGAAGTCCGACAGGGTCTATCTGCCAGCCCCAATCAGAAGCTTCTAAATAGGGATTTGCTTCTCCCAAGATCAAGTTACCTGCCGTTGCCTTGTCCTTGTCTGGCAGAGCACGGGTAATGGAGGTCATATAGTAAGAAAAACTCATGAAATCAACAGGATATTGTTTCAAAATCGCTTCGTCTCCCGGCTCGAACACGACCTGGATATTGTTTTCTTTGAAGAAGCGTTTCATATAACTAGGGTAGGCTCCACGCACCTGCACATCTGTATAGAAGAGATTTTCCTGGTCTTTTTTCAAGGCTGCCAAGACATCGTCTGGATTGCAGGTGGCTGCATAGTTCTCCATCCGTGCCAGCATGCAACCAACCTTGTTTTCTGGGTCAATCTCATGGGCAGCTTTTGTTGCCAAACTAGAAGCGATAAACTGATGGTGAACAGCTTGGTACATGGCTTCTAGGTCATTCTTTCCGTCTTCAAAGAGAAGACCGCCTGATAGATAACCAACCATGCCCAAAATATTGATCTCATTAAAAGTCAGCCAATACTTAACTTTACCCTGATAGCGTTTGAATACTGTCTCGGCATAGCGAACAAAGAACTCTATGACCTTACGGTTTTTCCAGCCACCGTATTCCAGAGCAAGATGAAGAGGAAATTCATAGTGGGATAGGGTCACCAGTGGCTCGATACCATATTTATTCAGCTCATCGAAGACCGCATCATAAAAGGCCAGTCCTTCTTCATTTGGTTCTAACTCGTCTCCTTTTGGAAAAATACGAGACCAGGCAATCGACAAGCGGAAGGTCTTGAAGCCCATTTCTGCAAAGAGGGCGATGTCTTCCTTGTAGCGATGATAGAAATCAGAACCCCAACGTTTTGGGTAGAGCCCTTCTTGATCTGCCAAGGCAAATTCCACATCAGCCCGCGAAACAGGCTTACCAAAGTGACTCATATCCTTCCGCTTATCTGAATCGACCGCTATATAGGTATCGGAAGTGGCTGGACCACGACCTCCCAAATTCCAACCACCTTCATATTGGTTGGCCGCTGTCGCACCGCCCCAAAGAAATCCTTTTGGAAATTGTTTTGCTGACATTACTTGTCTCCTTTCAGCTTCTTTTTTCACTTGAAAGAAAAACGGCTAATTGCCGTCTTCCTTATTCTACATCCTCACCATTGCTAGCAATGACTTTCTTATACCAGTAGAATGAATCTTTTGGTGCTCTAGCAAGTGTCCCATTTCCAGCATCATCCATATCAACGTAAATAAAGCCGTAGCGTTTTCGCATTTCACCTGTTCCTGCTGATACTAGGTCGATACAGCCCCAAGTCGTATAGCCAATCAAATCAACACCATTGGCAATGGCATCTGCCATAGCATTGACATGGGCGCGATGGTAGTCGATACGGTAATCATCGTGAATAGAGCCGTCTGCTTCAACTGTATCCAAAGCTCCCAAACCATTTTCTACAATCATCATCGGAATTTCATAGCGGTCGTAGATTTTCTCAAGATAGTATTGAAGACCGGTCGAATCTTGAGCCCAACCCCAGTCTGAATAGGTTAAGTAAGGGTTCTTGGCACCGATTGAGAAGTTGCCTGAAACCGTGTCTTCCACTTTATGAGTGGTCACAACGGTTGACATGTAATAAGAGAAGGTGTACATATCCACCTTGCCTTCAGCAAGGATTTCTAGGTCTCCCTCTTCCATTTGCAATACAACATTGTGTTTCTTCCACAGTCTGTTTGCATAGGATCCATAGCGACCTTTGGCTTGTGCATCACTACAATAGAAAATATTCTGTTCCCATTTGTGTTGATTTTCTAAAATATCCGCAGGGTCACAGGTTCCTGGGTAGAAGGTGATTCCACAAATCATGTTTCCGAATCGATAGTTCGGATCAATTTGATGGCCTAATTTTACTGCTTTGGCAGAGGCAACAAACTGGTGATGTAAGTGTTGGTAGGCATCTTGGTAATCAGAATCCTTTGGTTCACTAAACATATCCAAAAACATGATAGTGTTGTTAATCTCGTTGAAGGTAATCCAATATTTCACCAACCCCTTATATTCATTAAAAATTGTCTCAGCATAGCGGACATAGAAATCAATCAACTTACGATTGGTCCAACCACCATAGCGTTGCTCCAAGCTCAAAGGTGTATCGAAGTGCCAAATGGAAACCAATGGCTCAATGCCATATTTGCGGCATTCTTCAAAGACAGAACGATAGAAATCAAGACCTGCTTGGTTTGGCTCTGCATCATCACCATTTGGGAAAATCCGTGCCCATGAAATCGACAAGCGGAAAACGGAGTAACCCATTTCTGCGAAGAGCTTGATATCTTCTTTATAGCGGTGGTAGAAGTCCACAGCCTTATGGTTTGGATAATAGTGGTCTTCTAGGACGGCATAGGTCGCCCCTTCTGGCAGATGACCACCAGCATGCCCCATAGAAGCATATTTACCTGGCTTTCCGTCCTTATCAATGTAGGTTGTATAGCGGGGGCTGTTGACAGATCCTCCTGTTGTAACGTCTGTCTGGACTAAACCGCGTCCGTCCACATTATAGGCACCTTCTGCCTGGTTGGCTGCGATAGCTCCTCCCCAGAGGAAATTTTTTGGAAAACGTGACATCTTACTTCTCCCTTATTTTTTCTAACAAATATAGTATAAACAGATTTGAAACCCTTTTCTTCTCAAATAATATGCTATAATGATACTATCCTACGAAAAGGAGGAACGTATGCAACCACCATTAACGGATAAACAGTTTAAGCACACCATTGACTACGATAGTCGTTTGTTACCCTACAAGTATTACCATACCTGTGTCATGGATGGCATTCCTGACATTCTCTTTCATTGGCACAATGAATTTGAAATCAACTATGTTTACGGAGGGACAGCCCGTTACCATATCGACTATGATTATTTCAATAGTCAGGCTGGTGATATTATCCTGATTCGACCCAATGCTGCGCATTCCATCCATCCGATTGAGCAACGGGGGCACGAAACGGATACCCTTCTCTTTCACTTGGACATACTGGGGGCATCTCACTTGGATCAGACCAGTATGCTCTACCTGCACCCCTTACAGACAGATGTTTTCAAGTGTATTCCACGCATCCAGCCCCAAGACCCTGGCTACGCAGAGATTAGACAATGCCTGCTCACCATTTTTGAGTTGGTCAGACACCAGCCACCTTACTTTGAGCTACCTCTCAAGAGCCGACTCTTTGACTTCTTCTACCTGCTCTACCGCTACCGCTACATCGTCCGAAAAAATACCGATGATATGTATCGGAAAAATGAAAAACTGCGGTTGTTGATTGAATACATCCAACACCATTACGCAGAAAATCTCACCATCGAGCAGCTAGCAGAGCAAATGGGATATACAAAAACCCATTTTATGACAATCTTCAAGCAACAAACAGGAACTTCCTGTATGGAATTTATCATCCAAGTCCGACTGCGGGCAGCTACCGAGCTCCTGACAAACACTCTCAAACCTGTGCTTGAAATTGCGACCGAAGTTGGCTTTAATAATTTATCCAATTTCAACCGCCAGTTCAAGCAATACTACCATACCACACCTAGCAGCTACCGCAAACAACTGCGGAAGAATAGGACCTATACTAATTTTAACAAATAGAAGGAGAAAGCTATGATTACCATGCACCTCTACTACACTGGACCAGCTGACAATGCGCGTGCTTTCGCTCAGGAAATGGAAGCTAGTGGCATTGCCGACCGCATTCGCCAGCAGGATGGTAACCAGCGTTACCAATACTTTGCACCGCTCGATGATCCCCATTCCATCCTCTTGGTCGATAGCTGGACAGACCAAACCGCCTTGGACATCCACCATGCTTCCCCAATGATGCAGGAAATCCTAGACTTACGCAGTAAGTACCAGCTAACTGTCACCGCTGAACGCTATCAGAGTGATGAGGCGGGCATTCCAGAGCAGGATAAGGATTTTCTTCAACGCTAAACAAGATTCAAAAAAGTGATTGGCACTGCCAACCACTTTATTTTTTATTTGACCGTTGTCAACAAGTAATCACCACTGTTGATTTGGCTTTCTTGGGTTACCAAGATGTCCTCATAGTCAGCTGTATTGGTCACGATAATTGGAGTGATGACCGGTAGGTCAGCTGCTTTGATTTGGTGGAGATCAAATTCCAGCAATTTTTGTCCTGCTTCAACTTGGTCACCTACTTGGACGAAGGATTCAAAGCCTTTACCAGCTAGAGAGACTGTATCCATACCAATATGGATAAGGAGCTCTGCTCCATTTTCAGTACGAAGACCAATAGCATGTTTGGTTGGGAAAACAAGGGTCACTTCAGCTTTAGCTGGTGAAACAAGAATACCATCTAGGGGATCGATAGCAATCCCTTTACCCATTGCACCTGAAGCAAAGACTGCATCAGGAACATCTTCTAATTTAACTACTTTACCGATTAGTGGACTAGCAATAATTTCTTGTTTAATTTCTTTTAATTCTGGAACAGACTCCTTTGTTTCTTCAACGGACTTTTTTTCAGTTGGCTCTCCGTACAAGTAAGGAACTGGAAGGGCCATTTGGATAGCGAAGGATGCGACGATTGCAACTACTGTCAAAATAATCGCAGCAATCATACCTGACATATCACCGTTTGCTGGATTAACCAGAGACGGATACAAGAAGACACCCATACCACCTACAGAGTAACCTGTTACATTGAAGAACATAGTGGCAGCACCAATCACACCTGAAACAGCACATGAGATAAAGAACGGTGTTTTCATTGGAAGGGTCACACCGTAGATAGCTGGCTCAGTTACACCAAAAACAGATGAAACCAATGCAGGCATAGAAACTGTTTTAACCTTAGACTCCTTGGTCTTCAACATGATTGCCAAAAGAACACCGGTCTGTGTAAAGTTTGGAAGCAAGGCTGGTACAAGAATTGAAGACATACCGTTTGATGCTACTTGCATAATTGCCAATGGGACAACTGCCCAGTGCATTCCAAACATAACCAACACTTGCCAAGTCGCACCAAGAATCAAACCATAAAGCAATGGACTAAAGTTCATGATAGCAGTAAATGTATTTGACAAGACATCAGAGATAAAGTTTGCTACAGGACCAACCACCAAGAAGGTCAATGGAACAGCAAGCAAGATAGTCACAAATGGAACAACAAAGAGTTTGACAACATCTGGTGTGACTTTACGGATGTTTTTCTCAATAATTGAAGCCACCCACGTTGCGAGAATAGCTGGGATAACTGTTGACAAGTAGCTACCTGCTGTTGGTAAAACAAATGGAATACCAAATACATTATCCAGTCCTGCCTCTTTCAATGCTGCAAGCGATCCTGGCAAGGTTGGGTAAATCAAGGCCATACCGATTGCTAGAGCTGTAAATTCATTCATCTTAAACTTGCGAGCAGATGTCAAAGCCACCAACAATGGCAAGTATTGGAAGAAACCGTCGCCCGCTGCATTTAATATAGCATATATAGCACTATTATCACTCGTCAAGCCTCGCGAAGCCATAATGGCAACAAGACCTTTAATGATACCAGCAGCAGCCAAAGGTCCCAAAAAGGCTTGGAAGATACCTGATAACAAATCAATAAAGCGGTCAAACAGATTTCCCTTCGGTCCGTCACCTTCATCAATATCCAAGGCGCCATCTCCTGAGATACCAGCAACTTTTTGTACCGCTGCATAAACATCAGGTACATGGTTGCCGATAACCACTTGGTATTGACCACCTGCTTGAACTACTGTCACAACGCCATCACGCGCCTTCAAGTAGTCTGTATCAGCCTTGCTCTCATCCTTGAGACCAAAACGAAGACGATTCACGCAGTGTTTCAAACTGCTGATGTTTTCTTTTCCACCAACATGAGCTACAATATCTGTAGCTAAATCTGTATAATCCTTTGCCATTTTCCGGCTCCTTTCTTTTCTGGAAAAACAGAAAAACCTAAACATATACCAAACACTACCTCTTGGCCCAAGCCAAAAAGAGTATCTTGTATATATTTAGGTTTTGCCTGCTAACCAGTAACAATCCTTTTGTTGAGATTATGATAACACATCGCAAATTAAATTGCAAGCGTTTTTTTTTTTTTTTTTTTTATTTTTTAACTAGTTTTTAAACGTTGAATATGAATGGTTAAATAGACTTGTTCATCTTTGGACATTTCAAAATGGTAAACTTCCGCAATATGCTGACGAATCTTAGTCGTACAAGCAAATGAATCAGGATAGTTAGCCATCACCTGTTCATACAAAAATGCATCATTGACCCCTTCGACCACACCATTGGCCACACGTTGAGCAAAATACTGAATATGTGTTACAAATCGATGATAGCTGGTATCCTCCTCGTAGGTCACACTACCAAAATGAAGTCGGACAATGTCTAAAATCTGAGTCACGATTTTACTAATGGTTTGGGTTTCCTTGCCAAAAGCACCATTCTTCTGAGCATTTACCAGATGGAGAGCGATAGACGAGGCCTCTCCCTTTCCTAGTTCCAAGCCTAAACGCTCCTGCACCAACTGCAAGGCTTCTAAACCAATTTGGTATTCCTTCGGATAAAACTTACGTACTTCCCAAGACAGCGGGTTCTCAATAAAGATACCTTCACGGCATCGCTGAAATACAAAATGTAAATGGTCTGCTAAGGCTAGATACAAAGACAAATCAAACTGAACTTCTAAAGTTTCTTCTGCCCTATTGATAATGGCATTGACTACTTCGACTTCACTGCTCTCCATTTGCAGGTACAGACTCGATAAATCTGATTGTTGGTAGTCATTTTGTAGCACAAAGGTTTTCTCGATTTTGCTGGTGTCTAATTCTTCCCCTGCTTTTTTCTGAAAACCTAATCCCTTCCCCATGACAATCAGTTCACTTCCTTGATCATCAATCGCTTGAACAACGTTATTGTTGTAGACTTTATCTATATGCATGTATTTTCACCACCTCATTACTCTACTGATAAAAAAGAACCCAAGCATATAGCAAATAAGGCTGTTCCCAGACCCTTCACTATCTGCTTAGGTTTTGCCTGCTTATCAGTAACAATCCTACTCTTATCTTATCAGATTGTAAGCGGTTTTGCAAGGTTTGCTATGATTTATTCTGAGAGCTACTTGTCAAGTAGTCCCAATCGTTCAAAGGCATTATAGAGGCCATCTTCTTCTACATCGTCCGTTATCATATCTGCCATAGCCAAGATTTCCGCTCCGCCATTTCCCATAGCAACACCAACAGCACAATAGTCCAGCATGGAAATATCAATTTTAGCATCACCAAAGGCGATAGAGTCTGCCTGACTAGCTCCTAAGTGGTCCAGCAATACAGAAATTGCATGGGCCTTGTCGATGTCTCTCACCCCCAAGTCACCAAAGAGAGCTGACTCTCCGCGACCTCCCCATGTGTTTGCGACCAGTTGCGGAAAGGCTTGCTTGGAATCCAAGTGGTCCTGGTAGGAATCGAGCACGAAACTGACTTTGTTGAGGTCATTGCGGTAGAGTTGACCATCAAAAATCATGCCGTGTATAACGTCTTCTACTTCCTGATCGGCCACCTCTTCTGCAGTTTTCCCCTTGTTCATGGAATAAATTCGCAGGGTTTCACGGGCACGTTCACGGAAATTTTCACTGGCAAAGAGGCCGTTGTTGCTTTCCAGGTAAAATTCCAAGCCGCGTTCATGGAGCCAGTCCACAATCGCTCGGCTATCTTCTTCTGATAGGAGCTGGTGCATGATGACCTGACCTTGATGCTCGACATAAGAGCCGTTGCCACCAATCATTCCGTCAAGACCAATCTCCCATAGTTCTGGCTGCATTTCAGCCCGACTGCGACCAGTACAGACATAGACCAGGTGACCATTTTCTCTAGCCTGCCGAATAGCACGAATAGCTGATTCTGGAATCCGATTATGATAGTCTACCAAGGTTCCGTCAACATCTAAAAATATAATCTTGCGCATCTTTATTCTCCTTGCCTTTTTCTACTACAAGTATAGTCTGTTTTTCTATCAAATAACAGTCAAAAACTGCGAAAGATTGATACTATTGTATGAACATCAAAAAAAGAAAGCCACATGGACTTTCTTTTTGCTTAGCTGATTACTTACGTTTTGGTGGGTTGTGGATTGCAACACCAAGCACATCGAGGAAGGCTTCATACATAACTTCTGAGAAGGTTGGGTGACCATGGATTGATGCTGCCACGTCGTCAACTGTCAACTCAGATTCCATGATGGTTGCTGCTTCGTTGATCATTTCAGCTGCAACTGGACCAATGATGTGAACACCAAGGATTTCGTGGTATTTCTTATCCGCAATCACTTTTACGAAACCATGTGCTTCGTTAGATGCAATAGCACGACCGTTACCAGTGAAACTGTTGCGACCGATAAGGATGTTTTCTTTACCGTATTTCTCGATAGCTTGGTCTTCTGTCAAACCAACCATAGCGATTTCTGGGTGTGTGTAAACCGCTGCTGGTGTGAAGTCCAATTTAGCCTTGTGGTGGTTACCATGGATGGCATTTTCAGCTGCCACTTCACCCATACGGTAAGCAGCGTGGGCCAACATCTTGGTACCGTTGACATCACCTGGTGCGTAGATACCTGGGATAGAAGTTTCTTGGTACTCGTTGACCTTGATACGACCGCGGTCAAGCTCAAGGTTAAGATTTTCAAGACCAGCCAATTGTGGTACACGACCGATTGAAAGAAGGGCTTTTTCAGACACGATTTCTGAGCCGTCATTCAACTTGATTGTCAATTGGTTATTGGCTTCGACGATTTCAGATACACCAACAGATGTCAAGAATTTCATACCTTTCTTAGAAAGGACTTTTTGCAATTCAACAGACACTTCGCGGTCCATACCAGGAATGATACGGTCTGCCATTTCAACAACTGTTACTTCTGTTCCATATGATGCGTAAACCAAACCAAGTTCTACGCCGACTACGCCCCCCCCCATAACAGTGAGTGACTTAGGAATTTCACGCAAGTCAAGAATATCATCAGAAGTCAATACCAACTTAGAATCGATACCTGGAATATTGATGCGGGATACTTTCGAACCTGTCGCAAGAATGATGCTACGGCCTTTGATAACCTTGTCGCCGATGACAACAGTCTTGTCAGGGTTTACTTGACCAAGACCATTGAAGATAGTCACCTTGTTTGCTTTCAAGAGTCCGGCTACACCACCTGTCAAGGTCTTCACAACCTTGTTCTTGAAGTCAACTGTCTTGTCCATATCAACGGTATAGTTTGTTGAAGCAAGGTTGATACCACGCTCAGCTGCAATCTTCAAGCCGTCAAGGATTTCAGCGTTTTTAAGGTAGGTCTTAGTTGGGATACAACCCTTGTTCAAGCAAGTACCACCAAATTCTGATTTCTCAACGATAGCGATTTTACCGCCCAATTGAGCACCACGAATAGCAGCGTAGTAACCAGCAGGACCACCGCCGACAACAACCATGTCGTACTCGTCAGCTGCCAATTCAGCCTTAGGAGCTTGTGGAGCTGTTGCAGGAGCTGCAGGTACTTCCAAACCAGCTGCTTTCAAGTCAGCAGTTGCTTGAGCAACCTCAGCTGGATCAGGTGCGCTACCAACTTCAACTGATTCGCCTTCTGCACCAAGGTAAGCAATGACTTCTGTTACAGGAACAGTTGCACCGTTACCATGAACGATTTTCAAAAGAACACCCGATTCTTCTGCTTCCAATTCCATACTTGTCTTGTCTGACATCATCTCCAAGATAACGTCACCTTCGTTGACAAAATCACCCTCTTGTTTTTTCCACTCGATGATTTCGCCCTCTTGCATATCTACACCAAGTTTAGGCATAATAATTTCAATTGCCATAGTTATGATACAAAGAACGTTAAATGCGACAGAATTTTAGGAGTCCAACGTAGGATGCTTGCATCCGAAGCGAACTATCTAAATTCCGAAGCATTTAGTTCGTGTTCAAATGTCACGAACTCGTTCTACATCCTTTCTTTGTTTTTTCTCTTTACCAAATTGAGCACAGGCTAAAAACCTATTGAAAAAGATAAATCGCCTCGTGCCTCAAGGCACATCGTTGATTTCCTATTTTCATACGGTTTTCTTAACGCCTTTTGCATCTTATCTTAAATCAACAATTCCAATGGATTTTCCAGCAAGTTCTTCAAGTCAACCATGAACTTAGCACCATTCATACCGTCAACGATACGGTGGTCAATGGTCAAGCAGAGTGCCATGATTGGACGGATTTTGATTTCTCCGTCGATAACAACTGGTGTTTGAACAGTTGCTGCTACACCAAGGATTGCTGAGTTTGGTTGGTTGATGATTGGGTTAAAGGTTTTAGTACCAAACATACCCAAGTTGGTGATAGAGAAGGTTGAGCCTGACATTTCAGCTCCCTTCAACTTACCAGATTGAGCTTTCTTGATGACATCTTTCGAAGCCACCACGAAGTCAGACAAGCTCATCTTATCTGCACCATGAACAACTGGCACCACCAAGCCTTCATCCAAACCTACTGCGATACCAAGGTTGACAAACTTGTGCAATTCGATTTCCTGTGCATCATTAATCAATGACGCATTGAGGTAGCGGTGTTCTTCTTTCATCAAGGTACGCGTTACCGCTAGACCAATCAAGTCTGTGAAGGTCACTTTCAAACCTGTCTTATTCATGATCGGCTCAAGGACTTGCTTACGCAGTGCCATGAGGTTGGTCATGTCAATATCGTAGTTAAGCGTAAAGGTTGGAGCTGTCAAGTAAGAGTTGACCATACCTTTTGAAATCGCCTTACGTATTGGGCTCATCTTGATGATTTCAACGCCTTCTGGCAATTCTTTAGCTGGTTTTTCTTCAGCTTTTGGTGCTGGCGCAACAGTTTCTACAGCTGCAGGAGCAAGTACTGCAAGAACGTCATCCTTAACAATCTTACCGTTGACACCTGAACCTGTAAGGGTTGACAAGTCAACACCTTGGTCTGCTGCAATACGGGCTGCAAGCGGAGTTGCTTTTGGAGCTGCTCCCTTGAAGTCTTCGACGTCAACCTTGTGGACACGACCGTTAGCACCTGTTCCTGGAACAAGACCTAAGTCAATTCCAAGCTCACGCGCCAATTTACGTGCTGCTGGAGTCGCACGAACCTTGCCACCACCTTGTGGTTTGGCAGCAGTTGCAGGAGCAACGATTACTGGTGTACGACCCGCAGGTACTTCTTCAATAGCTGCAGCTGGCTCAACAGCAGGAGCAGATGAAGCGCCGGCTTCAACCGTTTCACCTTCAGCACCGATGTAGGCAATAACTTCTGTTACAGGAACGGTAGCACCGTTTCCGTGAACAATTTTCAATAGGACGCCTGACTCTTCTGCTTCCAGCTCCATGCTAGTCTTGTCAGACATCATTTCCAAGATGACGTCGCCTTCGTTGACGAAATCGCCCTCTTGTTTTTTCCACTCGATGATTTCACCTTCTTGCATGTCCACACCGAGCTTAGGCATAATGATTTCAATAGCCATTATTAAGATACCAAGTCCGAACAGAAAACGAATGAAAAATAGGAAATCGTCGAAAATCCTGATTTTCGTAACGATTTATCTTTTTTCCGAGTTTTCCGGACGGGTTCAATTCCTTTCTTTCAGTTTCTTACCTTGTCAAGAACCAAACCAGACTTCGATAATCGAAGCGGCTCAATTCTTTTCCAAGCATTCTTAGTCATGCTAGAACATTTTATTTCTAGCATATTAGGGTTGTCGTCTTTCCGATTGCTTTTCTGATAAAGCGATTTAGTGCAGGCATAACTTACGTTAGGCAAGCCAAATCAACACAGCCAGAAAAGATAAGTGGATGACGATAAGATTAACCCTTGTTTACTTGCTTGTAGATTGCTGCTTTGATTTTCTCTACGTTTGGCAATACTGCGTTTTCAAGAATGTTTGCGTAAGGAACTGGTACATCGTCTGAAGCGATACGGATGATTGGTGCATCCAAGTAGTCAAAGGCTTCGCTTTCTGTGATGATTGATGCGATTTCACCGATGAAACCACCTGTTTTGTAAGCATCGTTAACCAAGATAACCTTACCAGTTTTCTTCACAGATTCGATGATCAATTCTTTATCCAATGGGATAAGGGTACGTGGGTCAACCACTTCTACGCTGATGCCTTCCGCAGCTACTTCTTCAGCCGCTTTCAAGGCACGTTCCAACATACGACCGTATGAAATGATGGTTACATCTGTACCTTCACGTTTGATTTCACCTTTACCAAGTGGAATGTAGAAATCTGGATCCAAGTTAACTTCTTCTTTTTTACCATAAAGAGCTTTTGGCTCCAAGAAGATAACAGGGTTGTTATCAAGGATAGATGATTTCAACAGACCTTTTGCATCGTTAGCTGTACCTGGTGCAACCACCTTGATACCTGGAATGTGGGTCAACCAAGCTTCAAGAGATTGTGAGTGCTGTGCTGCTGAACCGATACCTGAACCTGAAGCCACACGGAAAGTTACAGGTGTTTTCAAACCACCACCAAACATGTAGTTGGTTTTGGCAGCCTGGTTAACAATTGCATCAAGGGCAATTGTGATGAAGTCCATGAAAGTCAAGTCAACGATTGGACGAAGACCTGTTTGAGCCGCACCAACCGCAGAACCAGCGATTGCAGCCTCAGAGATAGGCGTGTCGCGAACACGTTTTGGACCAAACTCGTCCAACATACCAACAGATGTACCGAAGTCACCGCCGTAGATACCGACGTCTTCACCCATCAAGAATACTTTTTCATCCTTACGCATTTCTTCGCTTTGAGCCAAGTTAATCGCTTCACGCAAGGCCATTACTTTTGTTTCAGCCATTTTTTACTCCTAATTTATATCAATTTATCTTTACTGTACTAAGGAAAATCAAACAATTACCACGATGTAGCATCATTTAGTTTTTTTATTACTTCGACGTAAGAGGAAACTCTGTTTCCTTATTTCCAACTTCAGTTATGCCTATGGCTCGTTGCCTAGTACTAAAAGCAAACTAAAAGACTATAATTGTTTATAGCTCCAGCTTGAGGCACCGTAGAATTGTACTCGAACTAAGGACTGTGCAAAAAAGATAAATCAGCAGGAAATCCCAATTTCCTTGGCTGATTTCCTATTTTCGCTGTGTCCTTTTAACGTTCTCGTTACTTACGACACGGAGACTATTCAGCCGATATTGCTGAATAGGCGAAGTTAGCTCCAAACATTTGGGAAATGTTTGGAGGTCTCCCAATAGGGAGAACTTTGTTCTCCTCCTGTAAGTAGGTAGTCCACCATAGTGGCTACCGTAGTTTGACTTGCTCTTTAGAGCTTAGTCAAACTTCTTACGTTAGTAGTTGGGTTCAGACTAGAGGCTTGGAAAAATAGATGAGCCATTAGTGATGTCCACATCACTAGCTGACTCCCTAATTTTTCTTTGCCTCTTTAACGTCCTCACACCCTAGTCTACAAACACATCCTCATACGCTACTGAGATGTCTGGATCTGGGCTTTCTTGTGCGAATTTCACAGATGCTTCTACTTGTTCTGCGACTTGTGCTTCGATGGCATCCAATTCTTCGTCTGTCGCAATCTTGTTTTCTGTCAAGTATTTGCGGTATTTCTTAAGTGGGTCTTTTGCTTTCCACTCATTGACTTCTTCTTTAGTACGGTAAACACCTGCATCGGCAGTTGAGTGACCAAACCAGCGGTACGATTCAACTTCGACCATGGCAGGACCATTTCCTGCACGAACGTACTCGATGACTTCTTGCATTTTTTCATAAACGGCAATAACGTCGTTACCATCCTCAACATAATGACCTGGAATACCGTATGCAGCAGCACGTTGGTAGAGGTGAGGAATCTTAGTAGAATAAGAAATATCAGTTGAAATACCGTAACGGTTGTTTGTAATGAAGAAGATAACTGGCAAGTTCCAAACAGCTGCCAAGTTCATTGACTCGTGGAATGAGCCTTCATTTGTCGCTGAGTCACCTGAGAAGGCGATAACGATGTTATCTGTACCAAGGTATTGTTGCGTAAGGGCCGCACCCACCGCAAGGGCATAACCACCACCAACGATACCGTTTGAACCGAAGTTTCCTTTTTCAACGTTGGCCAAGTGCATAGATCCACCACGGCCCTTAGATGTACCAGTTGCCTTACCAGCAAGTTCAGCCATCATACCGTTGATGTCAATCCCTTTTGCGATAACGTGACCGTGACCACGGTGGTGTGAGAAGATGATGTCCTGCTCTGTCAAACCAGCGATTGGGCCAACAGCCGCAGCTTCTTCACCGACTGAGAAGTGAGTCATACCTTGTACGAAACCGCGACGCACTAATTTGTTTAATTTCATATCAACATCACGGATTTGTTGCATTTTTAGGAACATATCCAAATGTTGTTCTTTTGAGATAGATACCATAATTTCCTCCAAAGGTTTTTCTCTTTCTGTACTATGATAGACCAATATTTCACAAATGGCAAGTAATTGAACCGTTTTCTTTTTACAGAAATTTTCGTGAAAACCTTGATTTAGTGCGATTTTTCACAAATCCTCAAAAGATTCGCTTTACTTATTTGAAACTTTTTTCACAAACTTTAAAATAAGCTTGCACGCCGTCTTTCTTTCTGTTAATATAGGTACGGAGGTTCTTATGGAATTCGATTTATTTCTTATGATTTGTAACTACATAGGCACTATCGCATTTGCTGTTTCGGGGGCCGTAAAAGGATTTAAGAAAAAGTTAGATATTTTTGGAATTAGCTTGCTCGGCATCATTACCGCCGTTGGTGGGGGAATTATTCGAGATACGATGGCCAATCGCATTCCTGCTGCCTTGACTGATCCTACAGCCATCTATTTATCTCTCGGAGTAGCGATTAGCATGTACTTAATTGTTATCAATCTAAAGCAGGACAAACCACTTGATAAGAAGATGATTCATTTCCTTTCCCAGACAAACCTTATCTTTGATGCAATCGGTCTAGCCATCTTCGCCCTCATTGGAGCCACTACTGGCATCTCTCTCCAGCTAAACGCTCTAACCAGTGGTATTCTGGCAGCTTTGACAGGTGTCGGAGGCGGAATCGCCCGTGATTTACTCGTCAATGAAACACCTATTGTTCTTAAAGAAGATGTCTATGCTGTCCTTGCATTTTTCTCAGGAGTCCTCTATCATCTTTGCGTTGTAAATTGGAAATTACCACAAATTCCAACCTTCATCACTATTTTTACCATTTCTTTAATCATTCGATTATTGGTAATTAAATACAAAATCAATCTTCCCAATATGGAAAGCAAACGAAAGGTCTGAGTTCGTCAACTCAGACCTTTTTGTATTATTATTGATTACCAGCCACCGTGGCCACCAGCACCTGGTCCTGTTGCTGTGATTTGAGTAATCTGCTCACCGTTAACTGTCACAGTACCTCCTGTCAATTCAGCAGTTCCGTCGAAGTCAAAAGCAGATTGAGCTGTTACATCGATTGTACCACCTGAGATATAAATGTCTCCATTAGCATCAAAGGCATCCGTATCTCCACTACCTACAGCTACTTTCAAGTCACCGCCAGTTACCTTGATGAAGATTTCTGATGACGTTGTACTTGCCGCATTAATAGCATCATCTGAACCGTAAACATCTAATGTACCACCGTTGATAGTGATATTAGTTCCTTCCAAGGCTTCTGCTGATTCTGATACTGTAATGGTACCTCCGTCAATTGTCAAAGCCGTCTCCGCTTTAATACCATCATCACCCGCTTTTACAGTAATTTCACCACCTGTGATAGTTGTATAACCTTTGGTAGTATCTGTATCATTTGTAGACTTGATACCATCACCACCTGCTGTTACATTGATTGTACCACCATTGATTGTCAATGAATCCTTACCACGGATACCATCATCCACTGCAGTGACGGTAATATTTCCTGAATTCACGACAAGGTCATCTGTCGATACGATGCCGTCTTGGAAGTTGCCTTCAACGGTTAGGCTACCATTTCCTGTAATGGTCAAATCAGCTTCAACATGGATAGCCCCTTCAATATTGGTATCTGTATGATTGCTGGTATCTTTCACTGTATTCGTCGTACCATCTTTGATTTCCAATTCAACATTGTCAGCATTAATAACATTGATTGCTGCTGTATCTGAACTTGAAATCTCAGCACCTGCTAGAATGATGCGAACATTGGCATCTGTTTCAACCGTTACACCAGCTGTTGTTGAACCAGTCAAAATATAGGTTCCACCCTCAGTAATTTTCAAGCCATCATTTGAAAGCGTCACTTCTGTCGTTGGAAGGGCTGACCAGTCAATAGTTGACGAGCTTGAATCTGATGAAGTGCTATTATTTGAAGTTGTCGCTACACTTGTCTGACTAGTTGCTGCTGAGCTTGAAGTAGTCGTTGAACTTGAAGTAGATGAACATGCTGCTAAGACACCAAGGCTCATAAGAGTAACACCAGAGTAAAGTAATTTTTTAAGATTTGTTTTCATAATGTAGATTCCTTTTCTTTCTTTAGGAAGTCGTATCCCTTCCTGATATGCTCCTAGTTTACCTTTCCTTCCTAAAAGAAAGATTAAAGATTGCCAAAAGAAAACTTAAAGTTCTAGGAACTACAAAAGGCCGGGAAACCCAGCCTAGGAATAATCATTGATAAAATCTATAACTTAACCCAATGCAAGCTTTTCAACTCAAGCAAGGGAGAAGTTTCAGGATTGGTATCTGATTCAGAAATGCGTTTTAAACCTGGAATCATCGCATTGTATTGATAAATGCGAAAAATACCATCTCCTTCAAATAAGTATGTTCCATCCTGTAAAGGACGAAGTAGGGCGTCCGGTCCAATTTCAAATCCAAGATTGCGGAAATTATCCACCAAACGTAGACTCTCTTCGGCAAGCTGAGTATAGAGGTCAATTAAGACATATTCTCCCGACTTGTCCAAAGCTAGAAGCAGCTCCTCTGTACCATCATGGTTGACATCATACAAACTATAAAATATTCCACTGTATTCTTGCCCCTGGCTAGTTAATAAGCTCAGATAGCTACTGACCTCATCCTGATTGATTGCCTCAGCAGGCTGCCCCATATTCGCTTGATAACGATCAATAACTGATTGGTATACTTCACTTAGCTCAGGAGTGGTCACTGAGGATGCTTGCATCTCGGAGCTAGATGCTATTGTTGACGCTTGCTGCAAACTAGAACCATCTGAAACTTGGCTTGAAGCACTAGAACTAGAACTCTCACCACCTTTTACCTGATTAGACTGACAAGCAGCTAATAGTACTACCGTGGACACTAACAGCAGTTTACTAATAAATGTTTTCATAACTTCCTCCTGTGCTCTATCTTTGGTCTTAGTATAACATCTTTCCGAGGGCTTGTAAACGCCACCATATTTGGACAAAGCATCCGAACCAGAAAAAGCCGAATGTTTCCATCCGACTTTTGTTGTTAATCTTTCTGATCAAGAGCACGCAACATTTGGTCAATTTTATTGCCGTACTCAATTGATTGGTCTTTTTCAAAGACCAAATCCGGAATTTTATAAAGAGTTAACTTACGACCAAGTTCTCTCTTAATGGTTCCCGTCGCTTTTTCAAGACCCGTTTGTGCTTTTTGATTATCGGATGCCAAATTACTCATGATTGTGTAGTAAACCTTGGCCATTGACAAATCGCCGACCATCTGAACATCTGTAATGGTCACTCCCTGCACACGTGGATCACGAACTTTCTTTTGCAAAATCTCATTGACTTCGCGCTTGATTTCCATCCCGACACGGTCTGTACGAAAATGATTCGCCATATTCTTTCCTTTCTTAGATGATAGAAAAGCTGAGTTTCCCCAGCTTGAATAATCCAAGTAGATTAAAAACTATTGCTTTAAAACCTACTAAAATCTATTAAATTGTCACTTCCTCGACAAAATCACTTGTCTATGACTTTGACAGTGAGAAAATATTATTTTTTGATTTCTTCCATGATGTAAGCTTCAATGGTATCATCAACTTTCAAGTCGTTGTAGTTCTCAATCATCAAACCACCCTCTTGGGCATTACCAACTTCTTTCACGTCATCTTTATAGCGTTTCAAACTAGCTAGTTTACCATCAAATACTACAACACCATCACGGATAACTCGAACACTTGAATCACGGGTAACCTTACCACGTACGACCATGAAACCACCGATCGTTCCAACTTTGGATACCTTGAAGGTTTCACGAATGATTGCCTCACCAATGATTTTTTCTTCATATTCTGGATCAAGCATACCTTTCATAGCATCTTCCATCTCTTCGATAACCTTGTAAATGATGCTGTGAAGACGTACTTCAACATCATCTGCTTCAGCTTGGCTACGCGCTTCAGCTGTTGGACGAACGTTGAAACCAATCACAAGAGCATTTGAAGCTTCCGCAAGAGTAATATCTGATTCATTGATAGCACCAACTGCAGAGTGGACGATATTGACACGTACTCCCTCGACTTCAATCTTTTGAAGCGATGATGCAAGAGCTTCAACAGAACCTTGTACGTCGGCCTTGATAATCACATTAACTGACTTAACCTCACCTGCTTTAAGGGTATCAAAGAGGTTTTCAAGACTAACTCGTTGCGTTGCTTGACGCTGTTTAAGAAGAGCACGTTTAGCACGTTCTTCACCTGCTGCACGAGCTGATTTCTCATCCTCGTAAACTGCAAAGTGATCGCCTGCCATAGGAGCTTCGTTCAAACCAGTAATAGATACCGGTGTAGATGGACCAGCAGTTTTAACACGACGACCAAGGTCGTTTGTCATGGCACGAACACGTCCGAAGGTATTTCCGACAACGATTGGGTCTTGAACATTAAGTGTCCCTTGTTGAACGAGGAGGGTTGCAACCGCACCTTTCCCTTTATCCAAATGCGCTTCGATAACTGTACCAATCGCACGAACAGTTGGGTCTGCCTTCAGTTCTTGGATTTCAGCAACCAAAAGAACAGTTTCCAACAATTCATCAATGTTTTGGTTAAACTTAGCTGAGATTTCTACAAATTCAGATTCTCCACCCCAAGCGGTTGAGATAACACCATGCTCAGCCAATTCACCGATGACACGCTCTGGGTTTGCACCTGGCTTGTCAATCTTGTTGATAGCTACAATGATTGGCACATTAGCTGCTTTTGAGTGGTTGATAGCCTCAATCGTTTGTGGCATGACACCATCATCTGCAGCAACGACTAGGATGGTCAAGTCGGTAACAGATGCACCACGTGCACGCATAGAAGTAAAGGCCGCGTGTCCTGGAGTATCCAAGAAGGTAATTTTCTTACCAGCTTCCTCAATTTGGTAGGCACCGATATGCTGTGTGATACCTCCAGCTTCTCCAGTAGCAACACGAGAATTACGTAGGGTATCCAACAAGGTTGTTTTACCATGGTCAACGTGTCCCATGATAGTCACAACAGGTGGGCGTTCTGTCATCTCTTCTTCATTGAGGTAGCCCTCTTCTACGAAGAAACGCTCAATATCTGCGTTATCGACCTCTACCTTTTCTTTCGCTTCAATACCATAATCAACCATGAGGAGTTCGATAGTATCTCCATCCAAAGATTGGTTTTGAGTCGCCATAACTCCCATAAGGAAGAGTTTTTTCACAATTTCAGCAGGTTCACGTTTGATTCGTTTTGCAATTTCTGCGACGGTCATGCCAGCAGTGTATTCAAATTCAGTTGGCAATTCGTGGAACTTGCGTTCTGTGACAGGCTTGGCAGGTTGGTTAGCCTTGCCTTTTTTATTTTTCTTGTTGTTATTCCAGTTACTTGTTCTTTGATTTCTCACTTGATTTTGACTATTTCGATTTCTTTGTTGTTTCCGTGGACCATCTTCTTCGTCACCATTAAAGTCACGTTTTTTATCTGGTCGAGCTTGTTTCTTACGACGGGTATCTACAGTAGTTTCTGCAACTTGCTCTGGTACCGATGCAACAGGTGCAGGCTTCACAAATGGTTTGCTTTCCACAACCGGTTCTTCAAACTTAATTTCTTTTGGCTTCTTAGGTTGCTTTTTAGCTTCCTGAGCCTGACGAAAACGTTCTTCACTGGTACGAGCATACTCCGCATTTTGTTCTGCTTTCAAAGCAGCAGCACGCGCTTTGAAGTCAATTTTAGGTCCTGCTGGTTTTGCAGCCTCTCTTTGTTCAAAGCGAGCTGACCGACCTGAACGATTGTCCTGACGACGGTTGTCTCGATTATCGCGACGGTCTCCAAATCGGTTGTCTTTCCGCTCTTCTGGACGCTGGTCACGACGATTGTCGCGGCGATCATTTCGCTCATTGTTTGAACGTCCCTGACCTAGTTGACGGTTGTCACGACGGTCCTGACCAGATTTAGCTTGACCACCTTTTCCTTGATTCTGAGCTCGCTTAGCAGCCTGCTCTTTGGCCCGTGCTTCACGTTCTGCCTTAAAGTTTCGACTCTGTGGACGATGTGGAGCTGATTGTACTGCACTTGCCGCAACTTCTTCTTTTACTACTGGCTGTGTTTCCTTAGCTTTTTCTACCTTAGCTGTTTCCACTTTTGGAGCTTCATCAACCTTCTCAGGCTTGCTAACTTTTGCCGCAACTTTAGTTGCCTCTGATTTTTGTCCCCCAAAGCTTTCTGCAAGGCGTTTAGCACTTGCTTCATCTACGCTTGAAGCATGACTTTTGACTTCAAAACCCAATTCTTGAGCCTTAGCAACAACTTCCTTACTGCTTACGCCTAATTCACGGGCTATTTCATTCAATCTCTTCTTAGACAATGCCTTGTCCTCCTGTTCTATTCCATAATAGACCTCATCTTCTTTGTAAATCCAGCGTCTGTCACTGCAAGAACTTTTCTAGCCTTGCCGACAGCTGCACTCAATTCCAGTGTTGAAAACACTGTTACAACTTCTACTTGATAGGTATGACTTTTATCTGTTACTTTTTTACTTAAATTTCCAGCAGCATCTTTGGCTAAAAACACCAACTTTGCCTGCCCTTTTTGAATAGCTTCAACAACCAGGTCCTCACCCGAAACCAGGCGACCAGCTCGCTGGGCCAAACCTAATAAATTTAAGATTTTCTGTCTCTTATTCGAGTCCAAGTTCTCTCCTCTTGATCTTATGATCAACATAGGCAATTAATTCATCGTAAAATTCTTCGGCCACTTCCATACTAAAGGAACGATCGAAGACACGACGTTTCTTAGCTTGGCTTGCCTCATCATTGTCAAGCTTGATGTAAGCTCCACGACCATTTGCCTTGCCTGTTGGATCGATAAATACTTGACCTTCTTTATTTTTTACAATACGGAGCAAATCCCGTTTGTCGATGATTTCACCGGACACCACAGACTTGCGCAAGGGTATTTTTCTAGCTTTTGCCATGGTTGCTCCTTTTGCCTTATTCTTGTTCTTCTGCGACTTCTTCTACAACTTCGTCTGTTGCATATTGAGTTGCTTCAAAAGCTTCATACTCCGATGCTGACTTGATGTCGATACGGAATCCTGTCAAATGCGCTGCCAAACGAACGTTCTGACCACGACGACCGATTGCCAAGGACAATTTATCATCTGGCACAACAACAGTAGCATGCTTGCCATCTTCTGTATCAAACAATACTTGGTCAACCTCTGCAGGTGCAAGAGCATTGTAAATAAATTCTGCTTCATCTGCTACCCACTCGATAACGTCAATATTTTCCTCAGTAGGAATCATACGGTCATTCTTAGCATCATAACGAGCTGGGTGGAACTTGCTGGTGATTTTCTTGATATTTGAACCACCACGACCAACGATCGTACCGATGGCATCTACGTTTGGATTATGGCTACGAACAGCCACTTTCGTACGATCTCCAGCTTCACGGGCAACACTCATGATTTCAACTGTTCCATCGTATACTTCTGGAATTTCCTGTTCCATAAGACGTTTGATCATTTCTGGATGGCTACGGCTGACAAATACGTTAACACCACGACCATTGTCTTCTACCTTGTAGACATAGACTTCGATGCGATCATGAGATTGGAAAACCTCACCAGGAATTTGGTCTTGTTTTGACAATTGTGCTTCAATCGTACCAAGGTTGACATAGATAAAGCGATTATCAAAACGCTCTACCGTACCTGACATAATCTCATTTTCATGTTGCTTGTAGGTATTGAAGGTAATGGCACGCTTTTGTTTGCGCATCTTTTCCATGATGGTCTGTTTAGCTGATTGAGCAGCTACACGTCCAAATTCCGCTGGGTCTTCTTGGAATTTAATTTTGTCACCCATTTCATAAGCTGATGAAATAGCCAAGGCATCTTTTAGACTAATTTCTAGTCGGCTATCAAATACTTCATCTACTACTTCACGAACAGTAAATACATGGAAATCGCCTTTTTTCTCGTCAAATTCAATCACTGCTGATTCTGATTGACCATAACGGCGTTTATAAGCTGAACGAAGCGACTCTGTAACTGCATCAATGATATCCGCTTTGTTAATACCCATGTCTTCCTCTAAAATACGGAAGGCTTCTAGCATTTCTTTACTCATGTTGTTTTCCTTTTGCGCTCAAAAGGTCCTTTCTTAAAGTCTAATATCTTTATAAAATACTCACGAAAGAGCATTATAACTTAACAGCCAAACGGGCCTTAGCCACCGTCTGGTAAGGAATAGTCACTTCCTTCTTACGAGTTTTATCCATATACTCCATAATCAGGTCTGTTCCATCAAAGGAGAGCAACGTTCCTTCAAAAACCTTGATTTTATCAATTGCCTGATAGAGCTTGACATGGATGTACTTTCCAACCGCCTTCTCAACAGCATCTGCCGTTTTTAAAGGACGTTCCAAACCTGGACTTGTTACCTCCAGCATGTATTGGTCTGGAAATGGGTCTGGTTTGATAGTGTCCAAAATCGGACTGATCTTTTCGGATAAATCTGCCGTATCTTGAAGGGAAATTCCACCCTCCTTATCGACAAAAATCGATAGGACATAGTCACCGCCCATTTTACCATATTCCACATCTACCAACTCGTAAGGAGTTTGAATAGCGGGGGTAATTGCTGCTGTGACCAATTCAATAATTGATGACATAAACACCTCCTATTTTTACAGTCGCTAGAAATACATTACTCAAATAGTTCGCACTATCCAGGACTCGCTATTTCCTTTGACAGTAAACTCCCTTGTACTATCATTCATTCTATATACAGAAATCCGTGTACAGGGAAAGGGTTGACTGACGCCAACCCCTTTTCTCATTATTCACTTCGATTATTCTATCATATCTATCCCTATTTGTAAAGGAAAAAGGTCTCTGTTAGACCTCTCCTCATTTTCCACTAAGGGAATTATTGAAACTGTGCTTCCACACGATAGATGACTTGACCCTTGTTTGAGAATTTCTCCTCATACTCCGTCATAACGTTGCCTTCCAAACCATCAGCATGCAAATCTAGCCAAACTTGCTTCAAGACCATGCCATATTGAGAAAAACTAGCCAGGCTATACTCAAACAGACCACGATTATCTGTTTTGAAGTGGATTTCTCCCTTCTCAGGTAGGATTTCCTTGTAGGTATCCAAGAATGACTTGTAGGTCAAACGGCGTTTCTCATGACGTTTCTTAGGCCATGGATCTGAAAAATTCAGATAAAGCTGATCTATTTCTGCCGGTGCAAAATAGTTGGTCAAACTCGAACCATCCACCTGCAATAATTTTATATTTGGTAAGCCAGCTTCAAGCACACGGTCCAAGGCATAGCTTAACACGGTCATTTGAATATCAATACCAATATAGTTAATATCTGGATTTTGCGCAGCCATACCAGTGACAAAGCGACCTTTACCAGAACCAACTTCTATGTGGATAGGATTATTGTTTCCAAAAATCTCTGCCCATTTCCCCTTACACTCCTCTGGATTGGAGATAACATACTGGGGATTGTTTGCTAGAAGCTCACTCGCTCCCTTACGATTTCTAACTCTCATACTTCCTTATAGAAACTCTGACGGAATTGCCGTAGAGCATAAATTTCTTTATTTGCAGCCAAAACATTGTAGCTTTCTACATGCTTAGCTATTTGGTTTAGATAGCCAAGCTGGCCATACCAATAAACCTTATTTAATACTGTGCTGTTATATTTGTAGCCATAAGCCCGAAGCCACTCTTCCCAGGACTGACGAGGAATATAATGCGTCAAAATATAGGCAACATCCAACATCCGATCCGTTACACAAGCGGTCTCCCAATCTGTCAAATACACCAAACCAGACGTTGTTTCTACCCAGTTACTATGATGCAAATCTCCGTGAACAAATGTTGCCACCTCTTGACGGAATCTTGGTAGATTATTCAATAAATCTTGACAGATAGATTGCAGATAAGAATTCTGTCCCAATCTAGTTGGCGCCTCTTTTTGCCAACGATAAACCAAATCCTGAGGTTCCATATAGGTATAATTCATCTGCAAAGCCTGATTGAGCAAAATGCGAGAATAGTGCATTCTCACAAGTATTTGACGAATCTGTTTACTAGTCATATCTTGACGCTCCAAGGTACGACCATTCAACCACTCCTGCTCTACACGATGCCCCATTCCTACTTCACGATTTGCTGACAAAACGGGTGGTGTAATTTGCTCACGCGCAAGAGCAGACACTATCGGAGGCATCTCATACTTCACAAAGACTGGCGTTCCGTCTGACCGTAGGCCTTTAAACGCTTTGCCACTATTTCCTGCAATAGACTGTAATTGTAGCCCACTGGTATCAAACTGCATGCCTTTCCTCCTTTAAAAATTCCTTACTATTTTACTAATTTTCGTCTATTTAGTCAATCAATTTTTTTAATTTTAGAGGCAAATATATTTCATGCAAGAAAATCCCCACGAGAAGTAAGACGACTACCATCGCATTCTCTTTAGAAAATAGCAGAGCAAAGCCCAATTCCACCAGTAATAAACTATATAAAATCACTCTAAGCAAATTCTGAAGACCGATTTTCTTGGAATCTTTCTCCAGAGGATACAGTTGTGTTACATATTGATAATCATAATGCTTGTAAAGCCCCAACAACTGGAAGACAAGCAAATAATGAAAGACTAAAACTAGGCCGATGGATAACCACGATTCTTCAATGGCAAATAGGGACAAAATCGCCAACAACAGTAGACGTATCGTCAAGCCCAAGTAGTCTCCTGAACGCAAGAAAGCCCGTAAGTAGAGATAAAACCAAGTCTGTCTCGACTTGACAAGACGCAAGATTCCATTGAGATAGCTTCTCGGTTTAACAGTCGTACTGATTCCTTTAACCGTCGTAAATAAGGCAAAGAAACGTAAAATAGACTGTTTCCTTTTTTGTTCATCTTGAATAACCTTAGACCAGTCCAATACTCCCTGTGACTGATAAGCCACTAATTGGCGCTTGACAAAAAGACATTTTAAAACCAACAAAGTAAGAATACCAGCTACAATCATCCACACCGGTAAACCCAGTTTCAAATAGATTGGTAACAAAACAAGCTGAACCACCACCTGTATAGAGGACCAAAACAAGACCGTGCGTCTGGCTGCAACCTCGAGTCCTTGCAGAATGTCTTTTTCCTTGGTCAATAGGAAGATTTGATCTGCTTCTTCTAGATAAGTCGCAATTCTTCCGGACACTAGTACCAGTAGACTGATTGCAATAACCACAAAAACAATCGGCAACGGATTCTCAGGGAACGACAACAATAATTGACGGTATTGCAAACTCAAAAAGCCTAATAAAACCATGAGAACCAAAACAAAATGGTCATTCAGAACATAGCGCAGATACTTGGAACAACGATTTAAAAAATCTAGTCGGCGTTGTTGAAACAATTCTTTCATCCAGCCACTCCTTCTTGCGTCAAGGCCAGATAAATTTCATTCAGACTTGCACCATCCATACCAAATGCGCTTTGTAGCTCCTCCAAATTTCCAGTTGCACGGACCTGTCCCTGATGTAAAATCACAAAAGAGTCACACATTTTCTCAGCTGAGTCAAGAACGTGAGTGGACATGAGAATGGAAGTGCCCTTAGATTTTTCTTCCTCCAAAAGAGCGATTAAATCAGAGATAGCCACAGGGTCTAAACCCAGAAAAGGCTCATCAACAATCAACAGACTCGGCTCCACCATAAAAGCACAAATAATCATGACCTTCTGCTTCATTCCCTTTGAAAAATTGACAGGAAACCAGTCCAATTTCTCATCCAAGCGAAACAGTTTTAACAAGTGCTCGACACGTCCCCAAGCTTGCTCCCAGGACAAATCATAGGCCATTGCTACCACTTCCAAGTGCTCTTTGAGGGTTAGTTCTTCATACAAACTTGGTGTTTCAGGGATAAACCCAATCTTCTTCCGATAATTTTCAGCCCCTTGTAGCAAAGTTAGGCCGTCAATTGCAATCTGTCCTTGATAAGGTGTCAAAAGACCGATAATTTCCTTAATAGTCGTTGATTTCCCTGCACCATTTAAACCAATTAGACCAACTAATTGACCATCCTCAACGGTAAAAGATACATCTTTCAAAACTGGGATATTGACATATCCTCCAGTTACATTTTTTACTTCTAACATACATTTCTTCCTACAATTTGATATAATTATTATAACAAAAATCCTAGAAAGAGGTTGCCATTATGTCGGATTGTATTTTTTGCAAAATTATCTCTGGAGAAATACCAGCTTCAAAAGTCTACGAAGATGACCAAGTATTAGCCTTTTTAGACATCACTCAGGTCACAAAAGGACACACATTGGTTGTCCCTAAAAAACACTACCGAAACGTGCTTGACATGGATGAAGAAGCTGCAGCCACACTCTTTTCTGTTGTGCCAACCATCGCTCGTCAGTTAAAAGAAACACTTGGAGCTAGTGGTCTAAACATCGTTAATAATAACGAGGAGGCCGCTGGGCAAACTGTCTTTCATACACACATCCATCTCTTACCACGCTTTAACAATCAAGATGGATTGAGCATTCAATTTAAAGCCAACGACCCTGACTTCCCAGCCCTGGCTCAACTGGCACAAGAGCTCTATCTAGGAGAATAATATGAAACTTCGTAATATCATTTTAGCCGTAAGCGCCGCTACCGCCAGCTTCCTTGCAGTCACGCATCGGGATAAAATCGCTAAAGAAGTACAGGAAACCAAACAACTTCTATCAGATATTCAACTGAGCAAGAACAATATTCAGGAACAACTTGCCATTATCCAAAGTTTTCAAGAACCCTTGCAGGAAATGGCTTCTGACTTACAATATAAGACTCGAGTCTATCAGCAAAGTATTGCAGGAAACTTGGAAGAAATCCAACAGATTCTCAAAAAATACCAGAATGAGAATAGCACTCCCTAACATAGGGAATTTCCAAATATATAAAAATAGAGGTTGTTTGCAACCTCTATTTTTATAGGCTTTTAGCACTCACTCGTTAAAGTAATAAAAGAAAAACTGAATGACTACATTATTGTGACCCGTTTTCATCACCGAGTACTGGCTCTGTTGAAAAATCGGTTACCTGCTCTTCTGTTGTCACAGTCGTAGTAGCCGATGGACTCCCTAATTCCGGATCCAAGCTTTCTGCCCATGGACTTGCTTCTAACAGCAAGAGATTTGTATATACATCATAAACGTTTATTGGACTTGGCAATCCCATCTGTCCTTCGTAGACCTTCACGTTTGTGACTAAGTCGGTATTTTCTTCTAAGCCGATAGATTTTTTCAGAATATTTTGCATTTCCAATAGATGTTCACTGGTTGGTAATTGATAATAGGTTTCATCAACCATTTGGTCCACACCGCGCAACTGATAGGAATTCAACTTAGAGACCGAGTCTTTATAACCCAAGAGGCTTGGAATTGTCGCAGGACTAATCTCAATGTTGGTTCGCATATTATTGGAAATGGCGGTCAAAATCTTCTTATACTGGGTCAAACCATCTAACTGGAGGAGTTTTTTTATAATAGCCATGATAACTTCTCGTTGGCGTCTCTGACGTCCGATATCCCCCTCAGGATCATCATAGCGCATCCGAGCATAAACCAGCGCCTGATCCCCATTTACCAACTGTTTCCCAGGCTGGACAATAGAGGTGTAGGCAGGCTCATGTTCTGAAATGGATATAGGGAAGCCAAGAGTATTGTTTACCTCAATACCTCCAACCGCATCAACAAGCTCAACCAGACCATCCATATTTATTTCGATATAGCGGTCAATGTTAATATCCATCATCTTTTCGATCGTGGCAATGGCCATCGGTGCCTGTCCGTAGCTATAAGAATGATTTAGTTTTTCGACCGTTCCTGAAGACTCACCATTGGCTTCTGCAATCTCAACCATAATATCACGAGTCAAACTCATCATATTGGTTTCCTTAGTCTTAGGATTGACAGTTACCAAAATCATCGAATCACTACGGCCACCCTCCCAATCTCCCCCGCGGGTCGCTTGGTCCATATCTACCCCCATTAGTAGGATGGTTAGGGGCTCTGTCGCATCAATAGGAGTGATTTCTTCCTCTCCATTTAACTGCTTAAAGGTTTTTGAAATAGCATCTGTAGAAAAATTTAACAAGCTGGCCCCATATATTAAGCCGGCACCTAGTGTCAAACCAACAATAGCCAAAGACATTAAGAATATTTTTTTTCCAATTGTCATACTTCACCAATTAACTTGCCCATATAATAAAGATCAAGCCATTCTCCTTCATCTGTTCTAGCCCCACGTATCTGGGTTCCTTCAATGTTGAATCCTAGTTTTTGGTATAAATGTACTGCCGCCTGATTGCGAACCTGAACCGTTAATTCCAAACGCTTCAATACATCCATTTCCTCTGCCCAATGCAATACTTCCTCCAGTAAAATCGTCCCTAAACCGTGACCCCAGTAGGCTTTTTTTACTGCAATAAAAATATTTCCGATATGGCTAATGCGAAACTGCTTAGAGGACTTAACAGAAATTGCGCCGATGACTTCCGAACCAACCTTAGCCAACAGGCACAATTCACGAGGATTTTCAATTCCTGCTTCGAAGATGGTCTCCATTTCATCAACACTAAATCGAAAACCTGTCTCATCCATGACCAGATAATCCGTTTCTCTAGCAACTTGATTCATAAAATCAATAAAAGCTGCTGCATCAGCTGGTTCAGCTTCACTAAAATACACTTCTTTTTCAGACATTTTGGAACTCCTTCGCTAAATCGCTACTTTGAGCCCCATGAGATTCGACTGTTAATCGTCGACCATCTCCCTCTTTCTCTATACGAATGAGCAAATAGTCATCAAATAGACTGACATCCAGTAATTCTCCCCACTCGATAACCGTTAGACCTCCTCCATAGAGAAAATCATCCAAATCAATCGAGTCAGGGTCATCTCCAATTCGATAAACATCTAAGTGATAGAGTGGCATGGTCCCCTCATACTCTCGAACGATCGTATAAGTAGGACTCTTAATCATCTGTTCAATTTTTAACCCCTTGGCCAAACCCTTGGTCAGAGTTGTTTTCCCAGCACCCAAATCCCCTGATAATACTAGAACTTGATTTGGCTTACAGGCTTTTCCAATTCTCTCACCAATGGCAATCAATTCATTTTCATTCTGACTATACATGTCTTTAATTATACCATAGCCCCAGTAGTTTGTCATAGGTCTACTGGAAATTGTAGACAAGTCGAAAGAAAAAAATCGCAAGCCATAGCCTGCGATTTTGTTTATTCTACGCTGAAAAGATATGGATAGACTGGTTGATTTCCTTGATGGATTTCGACCTCAACATCTTCAAATTGTTCTTCTAGCTGTTCAGCAAGAGTTTGAGCCACTTCTTCATTACCATCTTCACCGATATAGATCGTTACGATTTCACTATCTTCATCGAGCATTTTCTCAAATGTAGCGGCAAGTGTTTCCATCATATCTGGATTAGAAACCACAATCTTGCCATCAACCATACCAAGGTTGTCATTCTCATGGATTTCAAGACCATCGATGGTTGTATCGCGGACCGCAGTTGTCACGCTACCACTTTTCACCTCTGCGAGAGATGCTGTCATCGCTTCAAAGTTGCTTTCCAAATCACGACTTGGATCAAAAGCAAGCAAGCTAGTAAAACCTTGTGGTAGGGTCTTAGTTTCCACAACCTTAACCGCAACTTCTGCAACCTCAGCAGCCGTCTGAGCAGCCATCAAGATATTTTTGTTGTTTGGCAACAAGATGACATTGCGGGCATTGACCAATTCAATAGCATTGACAAAATCTTCTGTTGATGGGTTCATAGTCTGACCACCTGAAATCACATAGTCAACACCTTGTGATTTGAAGATTTCTGTCAAACCTTCCCCAGCAGCTACCGCAATAATAGCATACTCTTTTTGTTCAGCCGGTTTTTGGAAACTTTCTTCTTTCTCAACCTGAGCTTCATGTTGCTCACGCATATTGTCCACTTTTACCTTGACCAAGCTACCATATTGAAGACCCGCTTGCATGACCAAACCTGGATCTTCTGTATGGACATGGACTTTAACGATTTCATCATCGTTGACCACAAGGAGGGAATCCCCAAGGTCGTTAAGGTAGTTACGGAATTCTTCATAATCAAAGTCCTTGACATAAGTAGGACCCTGGCGAAGAGCCACCATGATTTCGGTACAATAACCAAAGGTAATATCTTCAGTCGCTACATGACCTGCAACTGACTTGTGGTGCTCAGCATTGATCATTTCAGACATAACAGCAGGTGTTGCCTCAAAATCTTCCGAAGCAATATACTCACCCGTCAAAGCTGACAAGAAGCCTTCATAAATGTAAACAAGACCTTGTCCACCTGAATCGACAACACCAACTTCCTTCAAGACTGGAAGCATCTCTGGCGTTTTCTTAAGAGCACGATTAGCACCGTCAAGAGTGGCACGCATGACCTCAACCGCATCATCAGTCTCTTCTGCCTTTTTCAAAGCGGCAGTGGCTGCCCCACGCGAAACAGTAAGAATTGTACCTTCAACTGGCTTCATAACGGCTTTATAAGCCACTTCTACACCGTGTTGAAAGGCTTGCGCCAAATCCTTACCGTCCAATTCAACCTTGCCTTTAACAGATTGACCAAAACCGCGGAACAATTGTGACGTAATAACACCTGAGTTTCCACGAGCTCCCATCAACAAGCCCTTAGAAAGAATTTGCGCAACTTCTCCAACAGTAGAAGCAGACTTATCTGCTACTTCTTTAGCACCATTGGTAATAGTCATCCCCATGTTGGTACCAGTATCCCCATCTGGAACTGGGAAAACATTTAGTGAGTTCACATATTCGGCTTGTTTATTCAGACGAGTTGATGCTGCCTGCACCATTTCTTGAAATAAACTAGTTGTAATTTTAGACACAATTATTCTCCTACGACTTTGATATTTTGGATAAAGACATTGACGGCATCTACAGAGATACCTAGTTGATTTTCCAAGTTGAACTTAACGCGTTCTTGGATGTTGCGAGATACTTCACTGATTTTTACACCGTAGCTCATCACAGTATAAACATCGACTGCAATGCGACCATCTTCCAAGGTCTTAATCACAACACCTTTAGAATAATTTTCTTTTCTCAAAAGTGCTTGAAAATTATCCTTGATCGCAGACTTACTAGCCATCCCAACAACACCGAAAATCTCAGTCGTAGCACCGCCAACAACTGTGGCAATCACGTCATCAGTCAATTCGATTTGGCCGTCTTTAGTATTGATTTTAACAGTCATAATTCGTTACCTCAAATAGTTTTATCACTCCATTTTACCACATTTTCTGCTTTCTGTAAAAAACAAGCTTGTTACATCGGATTTTACAAAAAAAAGAGTTCCCAAAGGAACCCTTTTCACAATTAACCTAAACGCTGCTTAGCATCTGCTGCACGTTGGAAAGCTTGTCCGACATAGTTGATACAGAGCATCATCACAAGGATGAAGATGGCTGCTGGCAACCAAATCCATGTCTTGTTTTCCAAAATATCTGCATTGCGGGCATTGGCAATCAAGGTACCCAAACTTGGTACTGTCGATGGTAGACCGAAACCAAGATAAGTCAACGAAGTCTCAATACCGATATTTCCCGCAAAGTTCAAGGTCAAGTTAACGATAATCAATGAACTTAAGTTTGGTAAAATTTCACGGAACATAATCATGAAGTCGCTTGTTCCCAATGTTTTTGATGCATTGACATAATCTAAACTTGCCTCTGACAAAGTCCTTGTACGGAATAGACGAGCCTTGGCCGTCCAATAAAAGGCACTCATGATGAGAATGAAGTGATAGATCGTATAGTTCTTGATAACTGTCACGAACACAATGATCAACATAGTCACCGGCAAAATCATGATGAAATCGACAATACGCATCAAGAATCCGTCCAAACGACCACCGTAATAACCAGAAATCAGACCGATAGAGATACCAACAATACTAGTAATAATCGTAATTGTAAAACCGATAATGATCGAGTTACGAGCACCGATAATCAGCTGACCAAAGATATCTTTACCACCTTCATCTGTCCCCAAGATATAGCCGTTAACACCTGGTTCCAAGTAACGTCCCAAAAGGTTGACTTTCATAACTTGTTCTTGATCCAACAGAAGCGCTCCGATAAAGACTGCCAAGAGAACCGTCACTAAGATAATTAATGAGGTCAATGCAAGTCGATCCTTCATAAACTCCCGCGCGATGACACGGAAGCCACCTGGAGGAGTTGAAGCAGATTGTACTTGTTTTTTATTTTCTTTACTCACCTTACTCCTCCTTCTATTTCACACGGATACGTGGATCCACGATACTCATGATAATATCTGAAATCAATGTCCCCAACAAGGTACCCATACCAAATATCAACAACAAAGCCAAGATGACACTATAGTCACGACTAGAAATAGAGTTAAAGAATAACTGACCGATACCTGGATAAGTGAAAATATTTTCAATGAAGATAGAACCACCAATCAATCCTGTCAATTCATAGCCCAAGAAAGATGCAATTGGCAAGATAGAATTACGGAAGATATGACGGTTATAAACAACTCTCTCAGGAACACCTTTGGCACGAGCTGTACGAACATAGTCCTGGCTCTTCGCATCGATAATCCCCGTACGAAGATATTGAATAGTTACTGTTGTTGACAAAATTGCCATTGTAATCGCTGGCAAAATCATGTGGTGTAAGCGACTGAGAATGGCTGCAAATCCTTCTACACCACCGTCAATCGACCCACGCGTTGGGAACCAACCCAAACTAAAGCCAAACATCCAAAGCATAAGGATGGCAAAAACGAAAGTTGGAGTTGAAAATGTCAAGAAGTTATACACGCCAATGATTTTATCTGCAAGCGAGTTTTGGTAACGACCTGCAATCATCCCCAATGGAAGGGCAATCAAATAAGTCAACACCATCGTCAATAAAGACAACCAAATAGTGTTGTTTAAACGTTGCATGATAACATCAACAACAGGTTGCTTGAAGAGGATACTTTGACCAAAATCCCCCTGCAAAAGATTACCAATCCAACGGAAATACTGAACAGGGATTGGGTCGTAGTAACCTGCCGCAATCCGTTTTTGTTCGATGATTGCTGGATCGATATTTGGGTCAATCAATCCTGTAAAGGGATCCCCCGGCATCATCTTCGCAACAAAGAAAGCAATGATGCTCAAGATAATAATCTGCGGAATCATCATGAGTAAACGACGTAATACTGTTTTCCACATCTTAGTTCTGACCTCCTTCTGGAAGGGCTACTTGATGAGTCTCTGAGAAGGATCTCAAATCGTACACACGACCGTTTTCATCATAGTATTGACCTTGCATTTCTTGATACTCTTTTTCAGCAGCTAAACGTTTTTCTTTATTCTTCAAACGGTTGACTGGATCAATCGTTGGAATCGCAGACAACAAACGTTTAGTGTAAATATGTTGTGGATTATTATAAATATCGTTCTTATTTCCTGTCTCTACGAAACGTCCGCGATACATGATAAACAATTCATCACACATGTGTTGTACAACACCGAGGTCATGGGAAATAAAGAGATAGCTAAGCTTGAACTCATCTTGGATACGTTTCATATAGTTCAAGACCTGTGCCTGAACAGACAAATCCAAGGCAGAAACCGGCTCGTCAGCAATAATCAAACGAGGGTTACTAGCCAAGGCACGAGCAACACCGATACGTTGGCGCTGACCACCTGAGAATTCATGAGGATATTTAATCAGGGCTTCTTCATTTAGACCGATTGTATCCAAGAGATGGAGAACCTTTTTCTTTTCTTCATCTGGAGATAAGCGGTCAAAGTTACGGATTGGTTCCGCAATGATGTCCAAAATACGTTTTTTCGGGTTAAAACTTGAAAGAGAATCTTGGAAAATCATTTGAACATCACGATTAAAGTTTCCTTTTTTACCACGTGATTTGTTGGTTACATTTTGTCCTTCATAGATAATCTGACCAGAAGTGGCACGCTCTAAACCGATAATTGCCTTACCAATGGTCGATTTCCCAGAACCTGACTCACCTACCAAACCATAGGTTTTTCCTTCTTCAAACTCAATATTAACGCCATCGACAGCATAGACATGATCCGTCACACGGTTAAAGAAGCCACTACGAATTGGATAATGGACTTTTAAATCTTTTACTTCAATAAATCCCACTATTAGGCCTCCCCTTCAAAATAGAATGTCTCATGGCAGGTACAACGAACAAAGTGATTTGGACCTACCTCGTGCATGCTCGGATTCTCTTCATGAGCCTCTGCTCCAATCCACGGAATACGTGGAGCAAAACGGCAACCCTTACGAACCATTTTTGTAATCGGCGGCACAATACCTTCAATAACATGAAGATCGCCTCCTTCGCTACCTGATTGAGGATTTGACTTCAAGAGCGAACGTGTATATGGATGTTTTGGATTGGTAAAGAGTTCTTCTACTGGCGCTACTTCGACAAACTGACCACCGTACATGACAGCCACACGATCAGCAGTTTCTGCAACTACTCCCAAGTCATGGGTAATCAAAATAATACCCGAACCTGTCTCCGCTTGAATATCATTTAAGAGATCCAAGATTTGTGCTTGAATTGTAACATCCAAGGCTGTTGTCGGTTCGTCCGCAATAATAATTGGCGGTTTACAAGACAAGGCCATTGCAATAATGATACGCTGACGCATACCACCTGAAAGCTCATGTGGATACTGTTTAAATGTCCGCTTAGGATTTGGAATACCTACCTGAGCCAAGAGTTCCAAAACTCGCTCTGTACGAGCATTGGCATCCAAATCAGTGTGATAGAACAGCGCCTCATCAATCTGTGCACCAATCGTCATCAATGGATTCAGAGAAGCCAAGGGATCTTGGAAAATCATACCAATATCATTACCACGTACCGTATTGTACTTAGCTTCATCCATACCAATCAATTCCATATCATTGTACTGGATGCTTCCTGTAATTTTGGTATTCAAAGGGTTATGCAAGCCCATAATGGTCGTTGCCAAAGTTGATTTACCACAACCAGATTCCCCTACAATTGCCAAAATTTCATTTTTTTGCAATGAGATGTCAACACCGTCAACAGCGTCAAAATAATCATCTCCAATACGGAAACCGACGTGTAAATCTTTAATGTCTAAAAGCGGTTTTTCGGTAGCCACGCTTTTTCCTCCTTTATGTGCCAGCTAATCAAGCTCAATCAATTCAATATCCTTACGATTATCAAGTTCATATAATGTTTGATTAACTGACTTTATGTAACTACTCTAGAATAACATATTTCTATCAATCATCGTTTGATAGCGGTTACCCAGAAGTAAAAAATGTACGTATATCCAATCATAAATCAAGACCATCCCTATTACTGACTCAATTAGAAATTGAGTAGGTTAATGTGATCCATCTTGAGTTTTTGTTAGTAGTGACTCATTTTTTGTGTACTGAGTCTACTATACCACAATTATCTGAAAATTCCAATAGCAATCTGAAAAAAGCCAATCAAATTGGCTTTTTCAGATTCTATTGTCTTCTAACAAATTATTCTGCCACTACACCTTTATCAGCAGTAAGTTCGATATTCTCAAGAGCGATACCTTTACCTGAAGCTGAACCGTAGTTAGTGTCATAGTTTTTCACACGTTTGTTAAGTGCTGTAACCTTTTCAGATTCAAATGTTGGAATAGCAAATGCTTGTTCGTAAGCATATTTTTGCCAAGCCTTATAGTTCTCAACATTTTTCTTATCGTCAAATGATTCTGTTGAGCTGATTGCATTCAACAATTTAGTGTTTTCATCAGACACGAAACGTGACATGTTGAAGGCAGCAATAGGACCCCAAGTACCAGTTGGGTTTGGATCATAACCTGTTGACCAACCACCAGCGTACATATCGATAGCAGGATCATTTGCTTGAACAGCTTCGTAGAATGTATTGATTTCAACTGTACGGCCTGTGTAAAGTTCAACGTTCAAGCCAACTTCTTTCCACCAAGCAATGTATTGTTGTACGAGCGCTTCGTTAGCTTCAGTACGTTTACGGGCCGCAAAGGTAATCTTGAATTCCTTACCGTCTTTACCTTCACGGATACCATCGCCATCTACGTCTTTGTAGCCAGCTTCATCCAAGAGTTTTTTCGCTTTTTCAGGATCGTATGAATAGCCTTCCAACTCTGAATCATGAATATCGCCGAAGAATGAGATAATCAATGATTTTGCAGGGTGGTAAAGACCATTGTACAATGACTCACCAGCTGTCTTGGTATCAATTGCATAGGCAATCGCTTGACGAAGTTTCACATCATTCATCTTAGCATTTTCATCCATGACGTTCTTCTCAGCAGAATCGTCATATTTACCAAGGTTGAATGAGATATATTCATAAGCTGAGTCTAACTGACCAACGATATTCAAGTTAGATGCATCTTTATAAGAATCCAACTGATCAACAGGCATCTCAGCAATGTCATAGTTACCAGCTTTCATCTCAGAAACGATTGTATCAGGAGATACAATATCAACCTTCAATGAGCTTGTTTTTGGTTGTCCCTTGAAATAGTATTCGTTTGGTACGTAAGTGATAGACTCACCGTTTACGATTTCCTTGATTTTCCAAGGTCCCATACCAACAAGTTTAGCTGTACGTGAGTACTCGCTCTTTTCCCAGTCTGCAACAGGGATATCTTTATAGATATGTTCTGGTTGGATATAGGCTGGGACATCACCACCCGCATACATCATAGAAGGTGACATTTCTTTTACAGTCAATTCCACTGTGTAGTCATCGATTTTCTTGATACCTGAGATGTCTGATGCTTTACCGTCAACAAATTCTTGCATACCTTCAATATTCAAGAATTTATCATCAAAACGAACACCTGTATAATCTTTGCTTGCCATTGACTTGATAGTAAAGATGTAGTCGTTGATTGTGAATGGTTGACCATCTGACCACTTGTAGTCCTTACCTGTCAAGCTAACTGTGATTTTCTTACCTGCTACATCAAATTCAGCTTTAGCAAGACCTGAATCATCTAACTTACGATTTCCATCGAAACCGAACAGTGAGATATCAACAAAACCACCAAATGTTGAGTCAGTTGTATTTTCAGTCAACTCGTCAATCAAGAGACCTGATGAAGTTGTTGGTGATACCCATGCGTATTTCAACTGAGCATCAGACACTGCTGTTCCGTCTTGTTTTACCTCAGCTGGGAATGACAATTCCTGTTTTGCTGCACCTGATTGTTTTGAACCACATGCTGCAAGAACAGATGCTGAAAGGAGAGTCACACCTGCAAGTGCAAAAAGTTTCGTTGTCTTTTTCATAAAACACCTCTGTTTTCTTTTTGTTTGACACTTATTACTATGTCTTATAAAAATCATTATATCATAAAATTTTCTTAAATAAAGTCTTTTTTGTCAGAAAATTTTGTAAAAACATAATTTTTCAGCATTTTCTTATTTTTTACATATTTTTTCCAAATTTTTCTCACATTTCTTGTGATATAATAGAATAAAATAACAGCCAAAGGAATGATTATGCGTAAATTTTTACTAACACTCACTACAGTTATTGCTCTTTTTTTCACTTCCACACCTATTTTGGCAGAAGATTTTTCTGTTGCAGCCAAGCATGCTATCGCGGTTGAAGTAAGTAGCGGCAAAATCTTGTATGAGCAAGATGCCGAAACCAAAGCAAGCATTGCTTCTATCAGTAAGACATTGAGCATTTACCTGGTATACGAAGCACTGGCAAAGGGTGAAATCACTTTAGATACTATGGTAGATATTTCTGATTATCCCTATAGTCTCACTTCTAATACAGAATTAAGTAATGTAAACCTGGATGCACGGTCCTATTCGGTAAGAGACCTATTAAACGCTTCTTTAATAACATCATCCAATAGTGCTATTATTGCTCTGGCAGAAAAAATAGCCGGTAGCGAAGCTGCATTCGTGGATCGAATGAAAGCAAAAGTCCAAGAATGGGGAATTACCGACGCAAAGATTGTCAATGTATCTGGACTAGACAATACCGACTTGGGTGAAAATATTTATCCAGGGTCCAGTCCTGAAGATGTAAATATGTTTTCAGCCCTAGATGTTGCTATCATTGCAAGACGATTAATACTCGACTATCCTCAGGTTCTCGACATTACCTCACTAAACGCCTACGATTTTGGTGGCTACACTTACTATAGCACCAACCAAATGCTAAGCGATGGTACTCACGCTCGTGGAGGGGTTGACGGCTTAAAAACTGGAACATCTGACTCAGCAGGTTCAAGTTTTCTTGCAACAACTCAACAAGCTGGTATGCGCATTATCACAGTAGTATTGAATGCCACTGATGGGCTGACCTTTCCAGAAAATCGATTTGTCGCGACAAATGATTTAATGAACTATGTTTATTCTAACTTTTCGCTTGTTACGCTAGTAAAAAAAGGTGAAGCTTTTGAAGATAGTAAGATAAAGTTTTTCAATGGTGAAAAAGAAACAAGTCCTGTTGTTGTGGCAGCAGATTTAACTGTTGTTCAGCGAAATCAAACTGATAATGTCCCCACCGCAACTTTCACAACGGATATAAAAGAAATTGATGCTCCCCTCAAAGCAGGGACACTGGTTGGCAAACTGCAACTGAAAGATCAAGATCTCATTGGCAAAGGTTATATTTCCGAACAAGCTAGTGTCGATATGATTATCCCTAGCGATATGAAAGAAGCATCCTGGCCTTTCTCTTGGTGGAATCAATTTGTCCGCTATGTTAATGAAAAATTATAAAAAAATAGTATGTCGAACGATTTTCGACATACTATTTTTTTATCGCAGAGTGACATCCGCTACTCCTTATCTCCTACCTCGGTTGGAGAGAGTTCCTACGAAACTCCTAGCTACATATCGTTTTCTTGCAGAAAACGACGAGCGTGGAAGGCATAGAATTTTTTTATGATTACAAAGAAGAGCGACTGCCGTCGCTCTTCATCTCCTACTTCAGTGGGGGAGTTTGAGTTGGAGAGAGTTTCTGCGAAACTCCTCACTACATATCATTTTCTTACAGAAAATGACGAGCGTGGAAGGCAACAATTCCCCAAATTGTTGCCTTAACCCACGCTCCCCTCCATCTCATAAGCAATCAGTCTGTTGAGTTCGACTGCGTATTCCATTGGGAGTTCTTTGGTGAATGGTTCGACAAAGCCCATGACAATCATCTCTGTGGCTTCGGATTCGGATAGGCCACGGCTCATGAGGTAATAGAGCTGTTCTTCTGAGATTTTTGATACTTTGGCTTCGTGCTCGAGGGCCACTTGTGAGTTGTGGATTTCATTAAATGGAATGGTATCTGATTTGGAAATATCATCCATGATAATGGTATCACATTCAATGTGGCTGATTGACTTGGCTGAGTTTTTAGCAAAAGTGACTTGACCACGGTAGTTAACTTCTCCACCGCCACGGGCAATAGATTTGGATACGATAGAAGATGAAGTCCGTGGTGCATTGTGAATCATCTTAGCTCCGGTATCCTGCACCTGACCCTTGTTAGCAAAGGCAATGGACAGCATAGTTCCACGCGCCCCCTCACCTTCCAAGTAAACCGCAGGGTATTTCATGGTCGTCTTAGCACCCAGGTTACCATCAATCCACTCGACTGTAGCATTTTTTTCGGCACGGGCACGCTTGGTTACCAAGTTATAGACATTGTCTGACCAGTTCTGAATGGTCGTGTAACGCATATAGGCACCTTCGTGGGCAATGATTTCCACAATAGCAGCGTGAAGGCTGGCCGTTGAGTAAGTCGGAGCGGTACAGCCTTCTACATAGTGAACACTTGCTCCTTCATCCACGATGATGAGGGTGCGTTCAAACTGACCTGTCCCCTCATTGTTGATTCGGAAATAGGTTTGGAGTGGAATATCCAATTTAACGCCTTTTGGTACGTAGATGAAGGTCCCACCTGACCAAACCGCTGAGTTGAGGGCAGCTAGTTTATTATCTGACGGCGGAACGAGTTTTCCAAAGTATTTTTTGAAGAGCTCTGGGTGTTCCTTGAGAGCCGTGTCAGTATCTGTAAAGATAATACCGTGCTTATCGTACTCTTCCTTCATGTTGTGGTAGACCACTTCTGATTCGTACTGGGCAGAAGCTCCTGCAAGGTAAGCACGCTCAGCTTCTGGAATACCAATGCGTTCAAAGGTTTCCTTAATTTTGTCTGGTACATCATCCCAGCTGCGCGCTGGCTTATCCGACGGCTTTTGATAGTAAACAATATCATCAAAATCCAGTTCAGATAAGTCGGCTCCCCAAGTTTGCATAGGCATTTTCTTGAAGGTTTGGTAGGATTTCAAACGGAATTCCAACATCCATTCCGGCTCGCCTTTGATACGGGACATTTCACGAATGACTTCTTCGTTCAAACCCTTACCAGTCGAAGCTACCAGTTCCACGTTCTCGTCATGGAAACCGAATTTGTATTCCCCAAGGTCAATCGGGGTTGGTTCAATTCTTTCTTCTGACATAATATAAGATACTAAGCCCCTTAAGAAAGCAAATGAAAAATAGGAAATCGACTTCGTGTGCAAACAGACGAGAAGATTTATCTCTTTTCAAAAGCTTTTAGGGCGAGTTCAATTTCATCTCCAATCAGAAACTGAACAATCCTTTCTGTATGATTTTCATTTTCATTTATTTGTTGATGCTCATTCAGCACTTTCATTTCGTTCGATTGCTTTCTTAATGGCATTCCATGGAAGTGTAGCACACTTGATGCGTTGGGGGAATTTGGCAACCCCTGCGAGGAGGGAGGCGTCCCCCAGTTCCTTCTGGCGTGGGTCTTCTTGGCCTTGGACCATTTGTGAGAAAATTTCTGCTAGTTCTTGAATCTGACTGATTTCTTTGCCAAGTACTGCTTCAGTCATCATAGAAGCCGATGCGGTTGAAATGGTACACCCAACTCCGTCAAAAGCAATATCGGTAATCACATCTTTTTCAATCTTGACTGATAGTTCAATCACATCGCCACAGGTTGGATTGTGGAGTTCTAACTTTTCCACTCCGTCCAAACTTCCGCGGTGACGAGGCGACTTGGAGTGTTCAGACACAACTGCCATGTAAAGAGAGTCTAATCTAGATAGGGCCATTGAAAAACTCCTTTGTCTTGATGATTGCCTCGACCAACTTATCACAGTCAGCCTTGGTATTGTAGATGTAAAAACTTGCTCGTACAGTAGCAGGCACCTGCAAATATCTGAGAAGCGGTTGGGCACAATGGTGGCCAGCCCGCACAGCAACACCTTCATAGTCCAAGGCAGTTGCCACATCGTGTGGATGCAAGTCATCCAAGTTAAAGGCAATAACTCCCGTCCGCTTGGACAGGTCCTGACTGCCATAAATGGTCAAGCCTGGAATAGCCTGCAATTTTGGAAAGACATAGTCAACCAGTTCTGCCTCGTGGGCCTGGATAGCGTCCATACCAATTTCGGTCAGGTAATCAACGGCTGCTCCCAGACCAATCGCACCTGCAATATTGGGCGTTCCAGCTTCAAACTTCCAAGGCAATTCCTTCCAAGTAGCTGACTGCTCATAGACAAAGTCAATCATTTCACCGCCGAATTCAACTGGCGACATGAGATTGAGCAATTCTTCCTTGCCATAGAGAACGCCAATTCCTGTCGGTCCTAACATTTTATGACCTGAAAAGGCATAGAAATCCACGTCTAATTCTTGCACGTTGACGGCTATGTGGGGAACTGATTGGGCTCCGTCCACCACTAAGTAGGCACCGACTTGATGCACCAGCTCTGCTATTTCCCCAATAGGAGCCACGCTGCCTAGGACATTGGATACGTGGGCTAGGGAGACGAACTTGGTCTTAGAAGACAGTAGCGACCGCAGGTGATCCATGTCTAGCTCGCCGTCTTTTAGGGTCACATAGCGGAGCTTGGCACCTGTTTGCTGACAGGCTTGCTGCCAAGGGATGATATTGGAGTGGTGCTCTTGGACCGAGATTATCACTTCCTGGTCTGGCTGGAGAATTTCCTTTGCAAACTGAGCCACCCAGTTGAGACTGGTGGTCGTTCCTCTGGTGAAGAGAATTTCCTTGCTAGACTTGGCCTGGATAAAATCAGCCACCTTCTGCCGAGCCGCTTCATAGCGAGCCGTTGCCCGTTCCGACAGGGTGTGAACGCCACGGTGGACATTGGCATTATCCTTCTGGTAATAATCCGCCAGCACATCTAGCACCTGCTGCGGTTTTTGAGTGGTCGCCGCATTGTCCAAGTAGACCAGCGGCTCATCGTTAACAACTTGGTCTAGGATTGAAAAATCCTTGCGAATGCGTTCCAAATCCATATCTTATCTCTTTGTTAGTTTTTCTTCAATCACGGCAATCAGTTGGTCACGAACTTCCTTGATAGGAATTTCGGTAATGACTGCGCCAAAGAAACCACGAACAACCAAGCGTTCAGCTGTTGCTCGGTCCAGACCACGACTCATAAGGTAGTACATGTCTTCTGGATCCACCTGACCGATTGAGGCTGCGTGTCCAGCTGTGACCTCATTCTCATCGATAAGGAGAATTGGGTTAGCATCGGAGCGAGCCTTATCAGACAACATGAGGACACGGCTTTCCTGCTGGGCATCCGCTCCTTTAGCACCGCGGACAATGTGTCCGATGCCATTGAAGGTCAAGGTTCCACTTTCTAAGATAACCCCATGTTGCAGGATGTGACCTACCGAATTATGACCGTAGTTGGTCACGCGCGTATCCACACCTTGGACCTGACGACCTGATGACAGTCCGACAACTTTGAGGTTGGCATGGCTACCGTTTCCTTTTAATTCGCTGTCCAAATCGGCAACCACATTTCCTTCGTTGAGCAGACCAATCGCCCAGTCAATCGTTGCATCGTTTCCGAGATAGCCGCGACGGTTGAGGTAAGTATCCAAATGCTTGCCAAGGCGGTCAATAGCCGCAAACTTGATTTGGCTACCAGCAAGGGCGATTACTTCCACGACAATATTGGCTGAAGTCGTTGCTGCGCCGTCGCCCAGACTTTCAAAGCGTTCTAGATAATTAAGCTTGGCATTTTTTCCAGCGATGATGAGGACACGTTTATTAAAAGCAACTGGACTAGTGCTGTCTTGGTAGAAAAGGGCCTCAACTGGCTGGTCGATTTCAACATTATCTGGCACGTAGAGGACAGCTGTTGCATTAAAATAGGCTGTGTTGTAGGCTGCTAATTTGTGCTCATCATAGGCTACGGCAGCGCCGAGGTACTTTTCAAGTACATCTGGAATGACGTCCATAGCCGATGCGAAGTCAGTAAAGACTACACCTTTCTCTACAAGGTCAACCGGCAACTGTTCTAGAACCGTTTGGCTACCAACTTGGACCAACATCGGATTGTCACCGATAGCGGTAAAATCTGGAACAGCTCCGATTTCATCATTTGTGGCTAGGCTTCCGTCACCAAGGTTCCAACGATGAAATTTGACCCGCTCAATAACCGGCAAGTCCAGCTCTGCTATTTTGTCAAAAGCCTTAAGGCGCAGGTCTGTCAACCAAGTCGGTTCTGCCTGCAAGGCTGAAAATTCTTGAATCTTTTCTTTGGTCATAGCTTCCTCCAAAGACTTAAATGTCATCTTCTTTGTAGTCAATGCCAAGCTCTGCTGCTACTTGGACATATCCTTCTTTTTCCAAGCGTTGCGCCAATTCTGGTCCGCCTGAAAGTACGACACGACCTTCCATCATGACATGGACAACATCAGGAGTGATGTAGTTGAGCAAGCGTTGGTAGTGAGTAATAATCATGGCACCAAAGCCTTCACCACGCATAGCATTGATCCCCTTTGACACAACTTTAAGGGCATCAATATCCAATCCTGAGTCAATCTCATCAAGAAGGGCAAAAGTTGGTTCCAACATGAGTAATTGCAGAATCTCATTGCGTTTTTTCTCACCACCTGAGAAACCTTCGTTGAGGTAACGCTCTGCCATTTCCTCTTTCATGTTAAGGAGCTCCATCTTTTCATCCAACTTGGTGATGAAATCGCGGACAGAAATCTTGTCTTCGTCTTCCTTACCAGCGTTCATTGCGGCACGAAGAAATTCCGCATTAGTAATCCCTGGAATTTCTGACGGGTATTGCATAGCCAAGAAGAGTCCCATACGGGCACGTTCATCGACTTCTAATTCTAAAATATTGACACCGTCAAACAGAATCTCACCTTGGGTAACTTCATAACTTGGATTGCCCATGATGGCTGCTGAAAGGGTGGATTTCCCTGTTCCGTTCGGTCCCATGATGGCTGCAATTTCACCTGTTTTAAGGGTCAAATTCACGCCTTTTAGGATTTCTTTGCCTTCAATTTCCACATGAAGGTCTTTGATTTCTAATACTGACATGCTGTGCTCCTTTTCATTTTTGTCCTCTTCAAAAACCACATTAACTGACCAAGCTAACTAGATACACCGATAAGACTCAACTTTGGCAGTGGGGAAAGAACTCGACCATTCATAGAAGAGTCCGTCAACAAGTCCTAGTTTTAAGTTGTTGAGCTGGGAGTGGGAAAGAACTCGACCATCCATAGAAGAGTTCGTTTTCCCACCCCCGCACAGTTGATTAGGTCAGATTTGGAGTGTAAAATACGAACAAATCTGCCAATCAACCACTGCGCTGAGATGTTGACACTAACGTTGAGAAGCGGTACGGGGCTTGAACCCAGCCTCACTCCACTGGACTGTTAAACCCAATCAACCACTACTGCTCTGAGATGTTGACGCTAACTTTGAGAAGTGGTGCGGGGCTTGAGCCCAGCCTCTTTTCTTGTTAATGATGATTTTCAGAGAGTGTTAATCTATAAAATAGTCTTTTCTGACAATTTTAATTAACCATATCCACTATATTATATCAAAAAAAGAGCCTGACGGCTCTTATCTTGTTTAGAAAGATTCTTATTTTCTTTTTTTTGAATGGCGACAAATTGCCCGTTTTTCTTTAAAATTAGCTATTGATTCTTGACGGTAACTACTATTTCCAATGAAACGAAGGAGATTGAGCAATGGAGTTCTATTAATACCAAAGATGCCAATCAATTCACAGAGAATCTCAATTCCCAGTCCCATGGTCACCAATAGGAGAACCCCCCCTATTCGACTCGAAACATTGAGCAAAAGAGAGGTCAGGGAGAATAAAAAAGAAATGGCGTAAATCACCAATACTGTGCCACGATGAGTAAGTCCCAGAGAGAGCAAACGATGATGCAGATGCATCTTATCTGCTTCATAGATTTTTTGCCCAGACAATTTTCGACGAATGATGGCTACTACAGTATCCGTAATAGGCACTCCAAGAATAATCATCGGAGTAACCACTGCAACAGCTGTCGAATTTTTCAGCCCTTGAAGGGACAAGACTCCAATCATAAACCCGATGAATAGGGCTCCTGTATCGCCAAGATAAATGATGGCAGGATTATAGTTATAAGGTAAAAAACCAACAATCGCCGCAACCAAAACAAAGATGGTTAAGGTTAAAAAAATATTGCTATCATGCAAAAAGAAATAAGACACAATCCCCATCGTTGTCAGGGAAATAATCGATACTCCCGAAACCAGACCATCCAGACCATCAATCAAGTTGACTGCATTCGTAATAGAAACAATCCAAAGGACCGTTAATAGAAAAGAGAGCCAGACAGGAAATTGAAGGAAAGGTCCTCCAAAAGGAATCTTAAAGCTATCAAAACGAAATTCCGTAAAAATCCAAATGAGCGTCGCTGCAGCTAGAATACCAAACATTTTAGGAGCAGGCTTTAGCTCCTTGACATCATCAATGAATCCCGTAAGAACGATAATGCTGGATGCTAGGACCAGGGGCCAGATATAATGCAAGTAAGTGCCATGGTAATTGACACGGGTAACAATTCCTGGTAAAAACCATAGAACAGAAATGGTAAATGCTACAAATATAGCCAGACCTCCCGCTGAAGGCATGGGCACCTTATTTATCCGCCGTGCATTGGGAGAGTCGACTGCTCCAACCCTCAGGGACATAAAACGAACCAAGGGGGTCGCAATGGCTGATATGACCATGGTTGTAATAATGACCATTATGTATTTTAGAGCAAAAGGAATCATACTGTCGGAACCTTCCTAAGCTCCTCGATTGCTGCAAGCGGAAGCATCAAAGTTCCATGTTCTTGTAAAGCAGGTCTGGTCAACTTAGTATCATTGGTAAATTCCAACATTCGTGAAAGAATGTAGCCTGGATACTGCTTGGAACGATTTTCTACATTGATAAGAACGGTCAAGTAGTAGTGACCATCCATTTTATATAATTCCGATTCTTCCACTGGATAATCAACCGTACCAACAAAAGTAAACAGATCCTCTATCGTTGGAAATTCCAAAATATAGTAAATATAGCGCTCCTGCTCCTCTTCATCTGCTTCTTCCTCTTGCTCTACCTCTTCCAAATGACGAACGGCTGTTGCATCCGGTGCGCTTTTCTCACGAACGGTTTGCTCCAAACTCTTGAAAAACTCATCTGGAGTCATACTTGCGACATCACCAAGTTCCGACAAATCTGTAAATTCATCGAAATTCAAGCTCTGATCCAAATCAGATTTGGTAACAAAGATGTCCACCCGATCTGGCTTCGGAGTCACACGAAAACTCAACATACCGCTTTCTCGGAAAGTCATTGGTAAATCCAATTCATCCAAAACAGTATAGAAGAACTCCTCTGTCTTTTCTTGCGGAATGAGAAAGTCCGAAAGTTCCATTCCTCTCTCTTCCAAATCATCTAATTTTATAGTGATTTTCAAGGTTGAATCACTAATTTGCTTTACTTTCATAACTACCTCATTCATTGATTCATCAATTTCCTAAAATTGATTGATCATTTTCAATACTCATACATATCTTCCACCATTATACTAAAACCAAGCTCGAAAGACAAAAGAAAAGCAGGTCTCCCTGCTCTTAAAATAAAAATGTGATAAAGGCATAAACCAATAAAACCGTCCCTAAAATGATGCGGTAGTAACCAAAGACCGTGAAATCATGTTTTTTAACAAAGTCTGTCAAGAAACGAATAACAACTAAGGATACCAAGTAAGCCGTCACACTAGCGACTAACAAGATCCATACCTGCTCCATATTCAGGCTATTGCCATCTAAGAAATATTTAACAGCCTTCAAGCCACTATAACCAAACATGGTTGGAATCCCAAGGAAGAAGGTAAAATCTGCCGCCACAGATCGGCTGGTCCCCAAAATAATCGCTCCCAGAATGGTCGCACCTGAGCGACTAGTCCCCGGAACAATGCTTAAGACCTGGAAACACCCAATCAACAAGGCAGTTTTATAAGACATTTTCGCTAAGTCCGTCACCTGTGGCTCTACACCACTGTTACGGTTCTCAATCCAAATAAAGGCAATACCGTAGACAATCAAAGCAATCGCAATCGGTACCATAAAATTGAAGTGCGCTTCAAACCAATTATCCAACGGGACTGCAATTAGGATGGACGGAATACAGGCAATGACAACCTTGGCCCACAATTGCCAAGTCAATTGAATATCACGCTTGGTTTTTCCAGGCTGAAATGGATTCAATTTTTTAAAGTAAATAGTCATAACTGCTAGAATTGCTCCTAGCTGAATGACAATATTAAACATTTCTAGGAAGTTCTTACTTTGATTTAATTTCACGAACTCTTGAACCAAAATTAAATGCCCCGTTGAAGAAACTGGCAACCATTCCGTCACCCCTTCAATGATTCCTAAAAATATAGCCTTCAACAATTCCAATAGCATAAAAAGCTCCTTTTCATCAATTCTCTACATTATATCATAAAAAACTCCCTATTCATAGTACAAGGATATTGAAATTTGTCAGAATTTTTAATAAAATGGTGTAATAGCATTTTAAAGGAGACATTATGAAACGTAAACTCAGTATATTTCTGCTGACCCTAATCGCTGTTTTTTCTGTAACAACAGGGGTTCGGGCAGACGAATACCTGCGGGTCGGTATGGAAGCTGCCTATGCACCATTTAACTGGACCCAAGAAGATGATAGCAACGGTGCCGTTCCTATTGAGGGAACCAATCAATTTGCCAACGGATATGATGTTCAGGTTGCAAAAAAAATCGCTGCATCCATGGACAAAGAACTCTTGGTTGTTAAAACCAAGTGGGAAGGCTTGGTCCCTGCTCTTACATCTGGTAAAATCGATATGATTATCGCCGGTATGAGCCCGACAGAAGAGCGCAAGAAAGAAATCGCCTTCTCAGATAGCTACTACACTTCAATTCCTACCCTAGTTGTTCGTTCTGATAGTCAGTACGCAAACGCAACCAGCTTGGCAGATTTTGCTGGCGCAAAAATCACTGCCCAGCAAGGGGTTTACCTCTATGATTTGATTGACCAAATTGAAGGGGCTAACAAACAGACTGCCATGGGAGATTTCTCCCAAATCCGTCAAGCTTTAGAATCTGGCATTATAGACGCCTATGTTTCTGAACGTCCAGAAGGTCGTACAGCAGAAGCTGCAAATAAAGCTTTCAAAATGGTTGAATTGGCAGACAGTTTTGAAACCAATGCCGAAGACGTGACCATTGCTGTCGGTATGCGCAAAGATGACGAGCGTATCGCTCAGGTCAACGAAGTCTTAGCAACTATTTCAGAAGAAGAGCAAATCGCACTTATGGATGATATGATTGAAAACCAGCCCGTTGAAGAAGCCAGCGAGGGCGAAACACCTAGTTTCTTCGCCCAAGTTTGGAATATTGTTATTAACAACTGGCAACAACTTCTGCGCGGAACTGGGATGACATTACTCATTTCCATCCTCGGTACAATTATCGGTACTGCTATCGGTCTCCTCATCGGTGTCTTCCGTACAGCTCCCAAAGCAGCAAACAAGGCACTTGCTATTGGTCAAAAAGTGCTCGGTTGGATTATCAATATCTACATCGAAATTTTCCGTGGTACGCCGATGATTGTACAATCCATGGTTATTTACTATGGTACCGCCCAAGCATTCGGACTCAATCTTGACCGCACACTTGCCGCTATCTTCATTGTATCCATCAACACAGGTGCCTACATGAGTGAGATTGTCCGCGGTGGTATCTTTGCCGTCGATAAGGGCCAATTTGAAGCTGCTACTGCTCTCGGATTTACCCATAATCAGACCATGCGTAAGATTGTCCTTCCACAGGTTATTCGTAACATCTTACCAGCGACTGGTAATGAATTTGTCATCAATATCAAAGATACTTCTGTATTGAACGTTATCTCAGTTGTTGAACTCTATTTCTCAGGAAATACTGTCGCAACCCAAACCTATCAATATTTCCAAACCTTTACGGTTATTGCTATTATCTACTTCATCCTAACCTTTACTGTGACACGTATCTTACGCGCAGTTGAAAAGCATTTTGATACAGATACATACACAACAGGTGCAAACCAAATGCAAGTCGAGGTGCCACATGACTAAAAATGTAATTCTTGAAATCAATAATCTAAAGAAATCATACGGACAAAATCAAGTCCTCAAAGACATCTCTATTAGCGTTGAAAAGGGCGAGGTTATCTCAATCATCGGTTCATCTGGTTCGGGAAAATCAACCTTCCTCCGATCTATCAACCTTTTGGAAACACCAACAGAAGGACAGATTCTATACCACGGACAAGATGTTTTGGCTAAAGGATATGATTTGACGACTTACCGTGAAAAACTAGGTATGGTATTCCAATCCTTCAACCTTTTCAACAATCTAAATGTATTGGAAAATGCCATTGTAGCACAAACTACGGTACTGAAACGAGATCGAGCTGAGGCAGAGAAAATCGCCAAGGAAAACCTCAACAAGGTTGGCATGACCGAACAGTACTGGCAAGCCAAACCAAGTCAACTCTCTGGTGGACAGAAACAACGCGTGGCCATTGCACGCGCCCTATCTGTTGACCCAGAAGTTATCCTCTTTGATGAGCCGACTTCTGCTCTCGATCCAGAGATGGTCGGGGAAGTTCTCAAAACCATGCAAGATTTGGCAAAATCAGGATTGACGATGCTTATCGTAACTCACGAAATGGAATTTGCCCGTGACGTATCTGACCGCGTTATCTTTATGGATAAGGGTGTCATCGCCGAAGAAGGCAGCCCTCAACAAATCTTTGAAAATCCACAGGAAGAACGCACACGTGAATTCCTTCAGCGTTTTCTTGGTTAAACTCAATCTGTTACATAGAAGACTATTACTTACCAGTTTCAAAGCTGGTAAGTTTTTTTAGACTAAAAAAGAGGAATTCGTAGAATTCCCCTCATTTTTGGACATCTCTAAATGAAACCATCTAGATTAGTTTTCAAATTTCTTGTGGTTTTTATCGTAAAAATCAATCAAACCCAAGGCAGTAGCAAATGAAATATTGTCAATCTTAGCGCGACCTTGTGCAAGAGCGATAACTGACATTTCACGAGTATTTGTTTCCTTACTGATACGGTATCCAGTGATTTTCTTTTCACGAACCCAGCCAACAACTGCGGCAACTTTTTCGTAACTAGTCATGAGAAACCCCTTTCCTTTTTATTCGTGCAATTAAGTATAATACAGTTAAACCTATTTTGTCAAGTAAAATGTTCGGTTTTTACTATCATTTTGCCCTAAGAGATGATAGTATTTGCGTCCTTATGTCTTCGACCCCCTCCGGATTCCCCGGAAGGAAGATAGTTTGATTACCTCCTTGTGCAAAATTATTTAATGTATCCAAGTATTGGTTGGTCAATAGGATAGACATAATCTGCTCTTCCGTCATACTGATGTTGGACTCTTTCAATTCACGAATAGAGTCCGCCAAACCATCTACAATGGCCTTCCTTTGTTGTGCAATCCCCACGCCATGTAGTCGGTCTTTTTCAGCCTCTGCTTCAGCAGCAGTAACTATTTTTATCTTATCGGCTTCTGCCAATTCTTGGGCCGCAACCCGTTTCCGCTGAGCTGCGTTAATTTCATTCATAGATTGCTTAACCTCGGCATCTGGCTCTACCTTGGTAATTAAGGTTTTGACAATAACATAACCGTAGGTTGACATTTCTTCTGCTACTTGTTTTTGTACCTCAAGTGCAATCTCATCCTTTTTCTCGAAGAGTTCATCCAGGGTCAATTTAGGCACAGATGAACGTAGGGCATCTTCAATATAGGACTTAATCTGTGCTTCTGGGTGCATGAGCTTGTAATAGGCATCCGTCACATTATTTTCATTTACTCGATATTGAGTTGCCACATTCATTGTGACAAAAACGTTATCCTGCGTCTTGGTTTCTACCACAATTTCACTTTGCAACATTCGCAATTGAATGCGGGCTGCGATGACATCGACTCCAAATGGTATTTTAAAGTTAATACCTGAAGTAGATGTTTTTTGGTATTTCCCAAAGCGCTCAATAATAGCGACCGTCTGCTGCTTGACAACGTATAGCCCTGAAGCAATCAAAATCAAAGCAATCAGTACAAAGAACAAGAAACTACCAATAAAAACAATTGGACCAAGCACCATAATGACCTCCTAAACTAGCATTTTATAAAGCGAATCATTTTCATGAAGATTGATGTACTGGGGATCAAATTCTTCCAAGCGAGAAATAAACTGCGCATAATCTATTTTATCCCCTAGGGCAATACCGATTAGAACCGGCCCTGTTCCCTTATTGGCACGTTTGATATATTCAAAACGAGTAATATCATCATTTGGCCCTAGAATATCATTTACAAATTCACGAAGAGCCCCTGGACGTTGTGGAAAATTAACAACAAAGTAGTGTTTAATTCCCTCGTAGATAAGCGCTCGTTCCTCCATTTCCGGCATCCTGTTGATGTCGTTATTACCACCAGAAATGATACAACAAATGGTTTGCCCCTTGATTTGGTCCTTGACTACCTCAAGAGCTGCAATCGTTGCTGCTCCTGCTGGCTCAGCAACAATACCCAGCTTAGAATAGAGGTCTAAAATAGTCCCGGAAATCCATCCTTCATCCACACCAATCAGGCGATCTACGTATTTCCGAGCCACTTCGTAGGTCGACTTACCAACTTTCTGTACCGCAATACCGTCAGCAAATTTATCAATTTGGTCTAATTTAACCGGACGACCTTTATCAAATGCCGCTTTCATTGACCGTGCCCCACTTGCTTCAACACCAACAATCTTAATTTCAGGTGCATGTTCTTTCAGATAGGCCGAAACGCCTGCAACCAGACCACCTCCTCCTATGGGAACTAAAATTTGGTCAAAACTAATGGTTTGCTCTTCCGCTTCTTCCAAGATTTCATAGGCTACTGTCCCCTGACCAGCCTGCACATTTTCATCATCGAATGGATCTATAAATGTTTTCCCACTTTCCTGAGTATAATCTTGTGCTGCCTTGGCTGACTCATCGAAGGTATCACCTACGAGCCGAATCTCTACGTAGTCTCCTCCGAAAAATTTAACCTGCCCTATTTTTTGTTGCGGAGTTGTAATGGGCATAAAAATCGTAGCAGGAATTTGCATTTCCTGACAGGTGTAGGCCACACCTTGAGCGTGGTTTCCGGCCGAAGCACAGACCACTCCGCGTGACTTCTCATCATCTGTCAATTGTGAAATAGCATAATAGGCTCCTCGAATTTTAAAAGAGCGAACACGCTGTTCATTTTCTCTTTTTAAATAAATAGTTGCACCATATTTTTCCGACAAGTATCGACTATAATCCAAGGGGGTACGTACTACCACGCGCTTAAGAACAGAGTATGCTTGTTCTACATTTTTTGCTGTAATCATAGTTCCATTAATTTCTTTCTATATTTATTGTATCAATATTCCCTAGAAAATCCTAGTATTTAGACTTATATTCAAGCTACTAGCATGTTGTTCAACAGAAAACGAATGTTTAATTTTGTAAAGATCTATTTATGAACAAAATGGGCAAAAGAGCCGGAAAAAACCAGCTCTTTTATTCATTTTCAGAGATAGGGGAAAAAAGGGAATGCCATCCCCTCATCCGCCAACTCAAACCTTAAATGTATTGCCATCACTCAAAGTAAAGCTGACCATCCCCCTATCCACCATAATAGTGTTTAATTATAGATTTTGAATGCGTCGTCATCATTGCGTCCGACAAATGGCATTGCTTTGCGGAGTTCTGCTCCGACTTTTTCAATTTCGAGTCCTTCTGCTTCTTTGCGGTAGGCTTCCATGCGTGGACGGCCTGCTTTATAGTCATTTACAAAGTCATTTGCAAATTTACCAGATTGAATATCTGCAAGGACTGCCTTCATATTTTCTTTAACTTGGTCTGTAATCACGCGTGGGCCTGATACATAGTCACCAAATTCAGCAGTGTTTGAGATAGATTGGCGCATTTTCTTAAAGCCGCCTTCGTAGACAAGGTCAACGATAAGTTTCATCTCGTGGAGAACTTCGAAATAAGCCAATTCTGGTGCATAACCTGCTTCTGTCAAGACTTCAAAACCTGCCTGCATAAGGGCTGTCAAACCACCGCAGAGAACAGCTTGCTCACCAAACAAATCTTCTTCTGTCTCTTCTTTGAAAGTTGTTTCCAAAAGACCAACACGGGCTGAACCAACACCTTTTGCCCAGTCCATCGCAATATGTTTTGCATTGCCAGTTGCATCTTGGTAGACCGCATAGAGGGCTGGTACTCCAAAACCTTCTTCAAAGGTACGGCGGACCAAGTGACCTGGACCTTTTGGTGCACACATGAAGACATCCACATCTGCTGGTACCTTGATAAATTCAAAGTGAACGTTGAAACCATGGGCAAAACCAAGGGCATTGCCCGCTTCCAAGTTTGGAGCGATTTCGTCATTGTAAAGGTCTGCTTGGATTTCGTCTGGAGCCAAGATCATGATGACATCTGCTTGTTTTGCTGCTTCTGCTACTTCAAAAGTTTCAAAACCGTCTTCTTTTGCCTTGTCAAATGACTTACCTGCACGCACACCGATGATGACATCGTGCCCTGTATCACGCAAGTTTTGAGCATGGGCATGACCTTGTGAACCATAACCGATAACGGCGATACGTTTACCGTCAAGTGCTGCTACTGTTACATCTTTTTCATACTGCATTGTTACTGTCATAATTTTTCTCTTTTCTATTTTTATTTGTAGTTTTGGATGTTCAAAGAAAATGAAGGCTAGACTAGGCGATGTAGGCGAAGATAGAACTAACCTTCATCAAGCCAAGTCAACGCAGGATAGGTTTTAGTATCGAAAAGGATTAGTCTCTACTAAAGCCAGTCGCACCCGTTCTTGCGATATTCTTGATGCCATAAGGCTGAATCACACGCAGGAGGGCGTCAATCTTATCTCCATCACCTGTCATTTGAATGGTAATGGAGTGCGGTGCCACATCAACAACATTTGCTCTAAAGGGTTGGATAATCGCTAAAATTTCTGCTCGTTTTGTTGGCGGAGCTGAAATTTTAACAAGAATCACTTCCCGTTCCAAGTGAGGAATATCCGTCAAATCGCGGACACGGACCACATCAATCAAACGGTTGAGTTGCTTGATAATCTGTTCCACTTCGTCCATGGTTGCTACATCGACAATCACTGTAACTCGGGAAATGCCATCTACTTCTGTCGGACCAACAGATATGGACTCAATATTGATTTGCCGGCGAGATAGGACACCTGTAAAGCGATTTAGGACGCCTGATGAATTTCGTAATTTTGCTGTTAACATTCTACGCATTGAACTTCACCCCCAACATCTCTGCATTGCTCTTACCAGCTGGCACCATCGGTTGAACGTGTTCTGCTTTGGAAATATGCACTTCAATCAACATAGGCTTGTCTTCCAAAATAACTTTCATATCTTCAGCCAGGGTCGCTGGATTGTCAAAACTGTAGTGAGCAATACCATAGGCTTCCGCTAATAGTTGGAAATTCGGCTCTGCATCAAAGACAGACTGGCTACGGCGTTTATCATAGAAGGATTCCTGCCACTGACGGACCATACCAAGCGAATGGTTGTTAATGAGGACTACTTTGATAGGAACTCCATAGCCATTGAGAATGGCTAATTCTTGGTTGGTCATCTGGAAACCACCGTCCCCGACAAAAAGAACGACTTCACGATCAGGGTTGGCTAATTTTGCTCCAATAGCTGCAGGAATACCAAAGCCCATGGTTCCCATGCCACCTGATGTCACCAACTGGCGTGCGTGTTTATAAGGATAGAACTGGGCAGTCCACATCTGATGTTGCCCTACGTCAGTAACCACAATAGCATCCCCGTTGGTTAGTTGACCAATTAACTCAATAGCCTGTTGTGGTTTGATAAATTCAGAATCTTCCTCATACCAGAATGGCGCTCTGCGTTTATTTTCTAAAACCTGAGCAGTCCAGTCAGCGTAATCTGTTTCCACAGGTTCCAGCTTGAGAAGAGCTTGGAGAGTTGCCTTAGCATCTCCTACGACTGGTATAGCTGTTTTCTTAACCTTACCAATTTCAGCTGGGTCGATATCAATATGGGCAACGGTTGCGTTCGGTGCATAGGTGAGAGGATTACCTGTCAATCGGTCGTCAAAACGAGCGCCGATATTGATAATGTAATCCGCATCATTCATGGCCATATTGGCAGCATAGGAACCATGCATACCACCCATACCTAGTGCTAATTCATGCTCAATCGGCATAGCACCTAAACCTAGCAAGGTAGAAACAACTGGAATCCTATAACGTTCCGCAAAGGCAATCAGCTCTTGATTGGCATCTGCGTAATTGACACCTCCACCAGCAAGAATAACAGGTTGCTTAGCCTGACTAAGCTGTTTCAATACTTTCTTGACCTGTAAACCATTTGGCTCAACTGTCGGTTGGTAACTTGGGAGTTGAACAGTTGGATCGTGATAAAAATCAACTACTCTCTCTTGAATATCTTTTGGAACATCAATGACAACCGGACCTGGACGACCAGTTGTTGCAATATGAAGCGCCTCTGTAATCACACGAGGAATATCTGCGGTATCTCGAATCTGATAATTATATTTAGTAATCGGCATAGTCATACCCAAGACATCGGCCTCTTGAAAGGCATCCTTACCGATTCCCCGTGTAGCTACTTGACCTGTAAAGACCAACAAGGGTACGCTATCTCCCATAGCATCCGCAATGCCTGTGATGGCATTTGTTGCTCCTGGACCAGAGGTCACAATGGCTACACCCACCTTTCCTGATGATTTAGCGTAACCTTCTGCCTCGTGAACTGCTCCTTGCTCATGACGAGCCAAGATATGTTGAATACCTTCATATTGGTAAATTGCATCATATAGTGGTAAGACTGCTCCACCTGGATAACCAAATACTAAGTCAACTCCTAATTGATGCAAGGTATCCAAAATTAGATAAGACCCCGAACGTGGTTGGTCTAGTTGAATTTCTTGCACGAATACTCCTCCTCTCTGCAAATGTTACCTACTATAATATCACAAGGAGATAGAATGTCAAGGAATTTTCTGAAAATTCCTACTTTTGTTCGTTTTCTTAACTATTTCCTAACATTTTCTTAACCAAAACTTAAGCAAATCCCTTGACCGGCTTGGTTTCAGCTTGCTTTTAGAAAACTTCAGTATAGTAGTCCCAACAAGAAAAATAAATGAGGTTTAGGATATGTATTATGTAGTGATACCGGCTTACCAGCCAGATGAAAAATTAATTCAACTATTAGAAATAATGAAAAACAGGCTAAATTGTCAGGTCATCGTTGTGGATGATGGTAGTACTGGCGCATCCAAAAATATTCTTGAAATCGCCAAAACCTATGCAATTGTTCTACACCATGATGTCAACAAAGGAAAAGGCCAAGCCTTGCGAACAGCCTTTAGTTTCATCCAAGATTTGAGAAAACCAGGTGTTATCGTAACTGCTGACGCAGATGGTCAACACGCTGTGAATGATATTGACCGTATTGCACGCGCCGCCATGAACCTACCCAGTCGCCTCATCCTTGGCGTCCGTCAATTTACCAAAGACATTCCCTTTCGGAGTCGTTTTGGTAACAAACTAACTAGAGTCTTGTTCAGACTACAAACCGGTGTCAATGTATCCGATACACAAACTGGCTTACGTGGTTTCCACACCGACATGATTCCATTTATGTTGGACATTGAGGGGGACCGCTACGAATATGAAATGAATATGCTGACCCAAGCAAGTCAAACCTATAAAATCACGGAAGTTCCAATTCAAACTATTTATATCGATGATAATGCCAGTTCACATTTTCGTCCCATAAAAGATGGACTGCTCATTTACAAGAATCTCTTCAAATTTGCCCTGGCATCTTTTGGTGGATTTCTAGTTGACTACGGAGTATATGCACTTGCCTTATTGCTACTCACTAACTTACCAACTGCTCTACGCTTATTGGTCGCAAACACGATTGCTCGCATTTGTAGTGCTATCTGTAATTTTGCACTTAATAAGAAATTAGTCTTTAACAATGAAGAGAGCATCGCACGAACAGGTGCTGGCTACTTTACTCTAGCTCTCATTCTCTTCCTAGCAGATACAGCTCTTCTTTATCTTTTCCATCAAATTCTTGGACTTAACCTCTACCTTGTCAAACTTGTGGTCGGTATCTTCCTTTTCCTAGCCTCTTGGTTTGTTCAAAAGAATATTATTTTTAAAGAAAGGAAATCATTTTCCCATGAAATTGCTTAAAAAACCCTTTGCCTACGCATCCATCTTCGGAATGCTTTTGACAGGAGGCTTTACTTACTCCATGTTAAAAACCTTCGTCATTTCTGAAGCGATAACAACTGTCTCAGCAAGCAATGCTACTTCTACAAGCGAGCAGAATACGACCACAGCTTCGTCTTCCACTACTGCCACAACAGCAACGAATGTCTCTACAACGGATACTAGTTACACTGATGACAATATCCAAATCAACTTAGAGACCATTACTACCAACAACACAACTGTTTACGTCGCAGATATCCAGGTCAGCTCACCCGAGTATTTAAAAACAGCACTCGCACAAAACACTTACGGTACAAACGTAACAGCTAAAACCTCAGAGACAGCGGCAGCAAACAATGCTATCTTAGCTGTTAACGGTGACTATTACGGTGCCAATTCAACTGGCTATGTGATTAAGAACGGCGTCCTCTACCGTGACACTGTTCGTGACAATGCAGCTTATGGCGACTTGGCCATCTACGCAGACGGCTCATTTGAAGTCATCTATGAAAATGAAATCACTGCTCAAGAATTGATTGACAAGGGTGTCGTCAACCTCTTAGCATTCGGTCCATCATTGGTCGAAAACGGCGAAATTGTCGTCGATACTTCAACAGAAGTTGGTCGTGCAATGTCATCCAATCCACGCTCTGCAATCGGTATTATTGATGAAAACCATTATATCATCGTCGTGGCCGATGGGCGAACATCTGAAAGTCAAGGACTTTCTCTCTATCAAATGGCCGAGGTTATGAAGCAGTATGGTGCCCAAACAGCCTATAACCTTGACGGTGGCGGTTCGTCAACCCTCTACTTCAACGGCCAAGTCATCAACAATCCAACAACAAACGGAAATACTATCTCAGAAAGGGCGGTGAGTGACATTGTCTACATCGGTTACTAATTCAACTACAAGAGTTTCAAGAACGTTTATCTCCTACTTAGCAATAACAGCTTTCCTGTTTATTTTCAGTCGAATCTATGAAAGTCTCAGCTATGGCGAAGTCTCTGTCTTTATGCATTATATGTTCTGTGTACCATTAATAGGCGGAACTGTGCTACTCGGTCTGCTGCAACTTATACCTACCCTTTCACGTCTCTCTTATAATTTGTGGAATTCTGGCGTTGCAACTATTACAGCTGGTTGTCTTCTCCGAGGCATTATCAACCTATCTGGACGTTCAACCACCTTGGACCAACCCTATTGGTTTATCGGTGCAGGATTCTTAATTCTTGCCTTAATTAGCCTCTTCTTTACCGGAAACAAGAAAGCACAACTCCGAGCAACTGCTCAGTAACAAGAACAAACTAGAACAGCCTTTAGAACGTCCAAGGCTGTTTTGTCTTTTTTTGAAATATTCAGAAATTTCACATCATTTAACAAATCCTTTTTCATTTCCCTCAGAACTATGGTATAATAAATAAAATAATTTTCTAAAAGGATAGGGAGAAGAGTAATGACCGAAAAAGATACACTAAAAAACCTCCGTCATCGTAGTTCTGTCTACGATTCGATGGTCAAATCACCTAACCGTGCCATGTTAAGAGCAACAGGAATGACCGACGATAGCTTTGAAAAGCCTATTGTTGGGGTTATTTCGACGTGGGCTGAAAACACACCCTGTAACATCCACCTTCATGACTTTGGAAAATTAGCCAAAGAAGGTGTCAAGGAAGCAGGTGCCTGGCCTGTCCAATACGGTACCATCACCGTTGCAGACGGGATTGCCATGGGAACTCCTGGTATGCGCTTCTCCTTGACTTCACGTGATATCATTGCAGATTCTATTGAGGCAGCCATGGGAGGGCACAACGTGGATGCCTTTGTCGCAATCGGTGGCTGTGATAAAAACATGCCTGGCTCCATGATTGCCATCGCCAATATGGATATCCCTGCTGTTTTTGCCTACGGCGGAACCATTGCGCCAGGTAATCTCAATGGTAAAGACATCGACTTGGTATCCGTTTTTGAAGGAATCGGAAAATGGAACAACGGTGACTTGACCGCTGAAGAGGTTCGTCAAATCGAGTGTAACGCTTGCCCTGGACCTGGTGGTTGCGGTGGTATGTATACTGCCAATACCATGGCAACGGCCATTGAGGTCATGGGCATGTCTATTCCTGGCTCTTCTTCTCACCCTGCTGAATCACCAGAGAAAAAAGCAGATATTGAAGAAGCAGGTCGGGCCGTTGTCCGCATGTTAGAACTAGGTATCAAACCATCTGACATTATGACTCGTGAAGCCTTTGAAGATGCCATTACAGTCACCATGGCACTCGGTGGCTCCACCAACGCTACTCTACACTTGCTAGCCATTGCTCACGCTGCCAACGTTGACTTGACCTTGGAAGATTTCAATGATTTCCAAGAACGAGTACCTCACCTAGCTGACCTCAAACCATCTGGAAAATATGTCTTCCAAGACCTCTATAATGTCGGCGGTGTCCCTGCGGTTATGAAATACTTGCTCAAAAACGGTTTCCTTCATGGCGACCGCATCACATGTACAGGTAAAACCGTTGCTGAAAACCTTGAAGCTTTTGCAGACTTGACTCCAGGTCAAGATGTCATCATGCCGCTTGAAAATCCAAAACGCGCAGATGGCCCACTCATCATCCTCAAAGGTAACCTTGCTCCTGAAGGTGCCGTTGCCAAGGTTTCTGGTGTGAAAGTCCGCAACCATACAGGTCCAGCCAAGGTCTTTGATTCTGAAGAAAAAGCTATCGAAGCAGTCTTGACTGATGAAATCGTAGATGGCGATGTAGTCGTTGTCCGCTATGTTGGACCAAAAGGCGGTCCTGGTATGCCTGAAATGCTGTCCCTTTCTTCTATGATTGTCGGAAAAGGCCAAGGTGACAAGGTAGCCCTTCTAACAGACGGTCGTTTCTCTGGTGGTACCTATGGACTGGTTGTTGGACACATCGCACCTGAAGCTCAGGATGGTGGACCAATTGCCTACCTCCGTACAGGTGATTTGGTGACGGTTGACCAAGATACCAAAGAAATCACCATGCACGTTTCTGACCAAGAAATCGAAGAACGCAAGAAAACCACTGTCATTCCACCACTCTACTCTCGTGGTGTTCTCGGTAAATACGCCCACACCGTATCCTCTGCCTCTAAAGGAGCCGTTACCGACTTCTGGAGACCAGAACGTACGGGGAAAAAATAAGGAACTCAACGACCCTGTCCTCGCGGCAGGGTTTTCCAAAAGGAGAAAAATGAAACTAAACGTCGAACTCTCCCGCTTTCGAGTCAAAGAAGGGAAAACTGCCAAAGTGGATGAATGGATGGCCTTTCTCAACGAGCACATGGAAGACACCCTTCTCACTCTTGAAGGAGAGAAAATGTATATCGAAACCATCTTCCGTGAGGTATTGGACGGACGAGAATACCTCTACTGGTACTCTGTCCAAGCTGAAGGAGGGATTGAAGTCGAAGATTCAGAATCCTATATCGACAAAAAACATTTAGAATACTGGGAAGAATGCATCGACCCGAGCTACAGCATGGTAGACTTGGCTCCGCAAGTTATCATGATTCCAAAGCCTGTTTATGAAACCATGGAAGAATTAGACAGACAATACGATGAAACATTTAAAAAGTGAGGCTGGACAGAAAGTCCAGCCTCACTTTTCAGAGTTCGTGTCAACATCTCAGCGCAGTGGTTGATTGGCTTTAACAGTCCATTGGACTGTTAAAGGTTGGAGATAAGATTTGCAAAGCAAATCTCAGCAATTCGTGTTTTACACTCCAAATCCGACCATTACGACTGTTGCGAACAGAGTTCGCTTTATCTCCAACCTCAAACTGTCTGGGAGACAGTTTTGTAGCGAACTCTATTCGCCCTATCTCCAGCCCCCGAACCTTTGGAGCTATGCGGGGGTGGGAGTGAAATAGTCCAGTGGACTATTTTAGCCCGAACCAACATATTTGGAAGCGAGGGGAACTCTTTTGATCGTCGAGTTCTTTCCAGCTCCCATTTTCTTTTTATTTCGGACTGATGCCAAGCGTAATGCGTCCGAGACGGCTGATACGGGTCATCTTCCAAGCAGGAGACCAGACAATCTCTACCTGTGCATCGCTTATACCATCAATCGTTTTCAAAGCTGCAACCAATTCACCAGGCATAGTATCCGCACAAGAACAACCTGAATCTGTAAAGGTCATGATAACCTTACAAAAACCAGCTTCATCTAAATGAATCTCATAAATCAAACCCAAATTGTAGATGTCTAGTTCAATTTCAGGATCGTAAATGGATTCTAAAACCTCTATCAACTGTTCTGATACAGTTAAGGCTCGTTCATTAATCTGAATATCTTCTCTCATTAGCTTTCTCATCTTTCTAATTTGTATCATTTTCTCATATTTTTTATCAATTTTCAAGAAAAATTTGCAAATTCTGAATATTCAAAAAAGAGGTTTGAACGAAACCTCTTTTTAATGATTAGCCTTCTCTAGAATCGACGTAATAGAGAATAGAGAATGGCTAGTGTAACTAAGAAAATGATGGTTTTATAGAAAAGACCTCGTCTTTTCTTATCCGATTTTGGTTCAACGTAACGAGCTTCTTGAATTTGTTGAGTGATTTCATCTTCTAATAGTTGATTTTTTTTTGTCATCAAAAGCCTCCCCTAGCCTAAGATAGCTACATAGTTTTCTACAAATTCATTACTTGTATGAGTGCGCTGTTCAACGACCTTGTCAGTCAGTCGCCCAGCATTCGCATTCAGTAGTTCTACTAATTTGTGTGGTTCTGCCTGCGGTACAATATGATCTTTAATAATTAACGAAGCATTATGAACAGTATTTTCAAAAGCAAAAATCACCATGTTTTGCTCAAAGGCTTTCCGAACCACTTCCATTACTTGACTTCCATGATTGATGTCCAAATAGATGTCACAGGTATCATATAATCGTTCAAGCGCCCTTTGTGAAATATTTGGGTAAAGTTGAACATTGTCCCTGGTATCAAAAGCCATCAAACGCTGTGACATTTCAGTCAAGGCAGCAATATGGAATTTGAAATTCGGCAGAGAAGTCGTCAAATAGTCCAGTTGCTCAATCTGATCCGAGTTTGTAAAAATGAAAATGTCTTGCCGGTTCTGATTCTCACGTCTTTGAGGGTAGATATAGCCAAGATACACTAACTTTTCAGCCTGTTCTGCAGGCAGAAGCGTCCGCATCTTGTCAAAAGTGGCCTTATCCTGAACCACGACGGTCTGGGTGCGTTGAGTAGCACTAGCCAGTAAAATTTTCATATTACCAGGAATGTCATCTCCTATCGTTTCCTGCCAGAAAAGAATATCCTGTCCTGGTTGTGGCATATTGTAAGATAGGAAAAAAGGAGTCGACAGGGAATTATACCAAATTTGCGAAGTGTCCCAGCCCATCTCTTTAAAGTAGTGTTTTAAAAATGCTACACGATTTTCAAAAAAATGAGTCTTTCCTTGCCAATTTAGGATAACATCGCCAGTCATAAAGTTTTCTACAATGACTTCCAAGCCTTCGCGAGTAAAATAACTACGCGTTGTTGCCTTTTGTTCTGCAGTAAAATAGGTCCGAGCATAGAGCCAGCCATATTGATTGTAATGGTCTGTAAAACGAACTTTTTCATTCTTATCCATCCAATCAACATTCTTCACATGTCGCAAATGCTTGGGCTCTGCATAGAAAATTTTCGCACGTTTTTCGCTATATTCCCAGATTTCTCCCTCACCGTTAGTCCCTGTAATTTCCCAGAATGATGGCACCTTTATCTGATTAAAATAAAGAGGTTTTCCGTGACCGGCTTCCATCTGGCAATAGTATGAATAAACGGATGTCACACCTTCTGGCAAAAAACCATCATCGTTGATGGCAACAGTAGAGCCTGTAAGCCCTGCTTGCTTCAAGGAGTAGTACAAATCTTGACTAGCTGTATGAAAATAATCAAATAATAAAATCATCGCTTACACCTCCTCGATAAATGTTTGCCAAGCTTCTTCTAGACGACTGGTTAGAAATTCTTCTGCCCGCTTGTAAGAAGCCTGATGCCAGGCATCCAATTGGTTAGATTGATACAGTTGAATCAAACGCTTCGCAAATTCTTGTGCATAGATAATGGCATCATCTGGGTCCTGTCTCGGAATAAGAGAACCATTTTTTTCATTTTCAACAAAGGTTTGGTTCCCGTACGGAACATCCAGACCAATAATCGGCAAACCTGAGCCGATAGCTTCCATCAGAGTCAAACCGAAGCCTTCACTAGTTGAGGCTGTCAGATATACTTGATACTGCTGATAAATATCAGTCAAATCATGGTGTCCCTTGAGATGAATATAACTTTGCGCTTGATGTTGCTCAATCATGCTTGCCAACTTCGATTGCTGACCACCAGCACCATAAATATCAAATGTTAGGTCAGGTAGTTGCTTCTGCGCTAAGACGACACCCTCAACTAACCAATCAATATGTTTTTCTGCAGCTAAACGTGAACAGGTAAGAAGCGAGAATGGCCGTCTTCCTTCGGCTGAATGACGCAATTTATCTAAACTACCGACTGGCAAGACAAAAATAGCTGGATCTAAATTTGTATATTTTTTAAATTGAGCAGACAGCGTATCTTTCTGCGCCTGGGTGGATGTGATGAAGGCGTCAATTTTATCAGCATTGGTAAACTGATATTCATAATAATTATTCCAGAGAATGGTATCCTCCGTCATTGAATTAATATTGTAGTGTTCTGCATGAATCACCACAGCAACCTTTGCAGCTCCCTTATGACGAAGAATAGCTTGACCTGTTCCCGTCGCTCGATCCACAAGAATAATATCTTGACTGGTCAACTGCAAACAATCCAACATATAGCCAATCAATTCTTCTTTTGAAAATAAAATCGTATCCTTGAAACGGAATAGAGACTTTTCACCATCACAGTTTTCTTCATAGGCTACACTGCCATCTTCATTGAAGAATGTCCGTTGATACAACTTAGGCTGATTGTCTACAGGTGCATAGTATTCAGAGAACATTTTTGTATAACTAAAATAGTCTTTACGAATAAGTTTCCCTTTGGATAGGTATTCGACACGTTGCACATAGTCTGGGTGATCTTTTCTCAAAAAACCAATGGCTACAATGCCCTTTTCCTTATCTTCATAGCGGATAGAGTCATTGTTTTGTGAGATTTTAACCATACCAGATGATAAACTCGATTCAAACTGACCAATGGTATAGGTTGTCGATCTGGTTTTCACATCAGTAAAAAATCCATACAGCCACACTACTTCCTCATCTTGAAAACCAATATTAGCTGTATAATGTGCAAGGTTTTCACCTTGGAACATATCCGTAAAAATAAATTTACTGTCTTGCTGAATATTTCTTAGTATGCTCGCACGATAGGCTTGAGCATACTCAACGCCACTACTGGCCCAACCGATACCTCGGTTGATATTGTAAATTGTCATTCACTTTCCTCACTTCACCTTATACAAAGTGGTTCTGTTGCAAAGTTTTAAATAAAGAATAAAATCCCTTACGGTATCTATGATTTAAGCTGGGATTCCCAATAATACCTTGATTTCAGTACAGACCGAAAACCCG
>NZ_JANFME010000020.1:0-40691 GCF_029616525.1 Streptococcus suis
AAACTATGAAAAAACCTCGTCTGCAATGACGGTAAACTATGAATGAATAAAAGAAAACTAAAATAAGAGGTAACACACATGTCTAAAATTATCGGTATTGACTTAGGTACAACAAACTCAGCAGTTGCAGTTCTTGAAGGAACTGAATCAAAAATCATCGCAAACCCAGAAGGTAACCGCACAACTCCATCTGTTGTTTCTTTCAAAAATGGTGAAATCATCGTTGGTGACGCGGCAAAACGCCAAGCGGTAACCAACCCAGATACCATCATCTCTATCAAATCAAAAATGGGAACTTCTGAAAAAGTTTCAGCAAATGGCAAAGAATACACACCACAAGAAATCTCAGCTATGATTCTTCAATACTTGAAAGGCTACGCTGAAGAGTACCTTGGTGAAAAAGTAACTAAAGCCGTTATCACTGTTCCTGCTTACTTCAACGATGCACAGCGTCAAGCAACCAAAGACGCTGGTAAAATCGCTGGTCTTGAAGTAGAACGTATCGTCAACGAACCAACTGCAGCAGCCCTTGCTTACGGTTTGGACAAGACTGACAAAGATGAAAAAATCTTGGTATTCGACCTTGGTGGTGGTACTTTCGACGTATCTATCCTTGAGCTTGGTGACGGTGTCTTTGACGTACTTGCAACAGCAGGTGATAACAAGCTCGGTGGTGACGACTTTGACCAAAAGATTATCGACCACATGGTAGCAGAATTCAAGAAAGAAAACGGTATCGACTTGTCAGCTGACAAGATGGCCCTTCAACGTTTGAAAGATGCGGCTGAAAAAGCGAAGAAAGATTTGTCAGGTGTAACATCAACTCAAATCAGCTTGCCGTTCATCACTGCAGGTGCAGCAGGTCCGCTTCACTTGGAAATGACGTTGACACGTGCGAAATTCGACGAATTGACTTACGACCTTGTAGAACGTACAAAAGTTCCTGTTCGTCAAGCCCTTTCAGATGCTGGACTTAGCTTGTCAGAAATCGACGAAGTTATCCTTGTCGGTGGTTCAACTCGTATCCCAGCCGTTGTAGAAGCTGTAAAAGCTGAAACAGGTAAAGAGCCAAACAAATCTGTAAACCCTGACGAAGTGGTTGCCATGGGTGCGGCAATCCAAGGTGGTGTCATCACTGGTGATGTCAAAGACGTTGTCCTCCTTGACGTAACTCCATTGTCACTTGGTATCGAAACAATGGGTGGCGTATTTACAAAACTCATCGACCGTAACACAACTATCCCAACTTCTAAATCACAAGTCTTCTCAACTGCGGCGGACAACCAGCCAGCTGTTGATATCCACGTGCTTCAAGGTGAGCGTCCAATGGCAGCAGACAACAAGACTCTTGGTCGCTTCCAGTTGACAGACATTCCAGCAGCACCTCGTGGTATTCCACAAATCGAAGTAACATTTGACATCGACAAGAACGGTATCGTTTCTGTAAAAGCCAAAGACCTTGGTACACAAAAAGAACAAACTATTGTTATCCAGTCCAACTCAGGTTTAACAGACGAAGAAATTGACCGCATGATGAAAGATGCAGAAGCAAACGCTGAAGCAGATAAGAAACGTAAGGAAGAAGTAGATCTTCGTAACGATGTTGACCAAGCAATCTTTGCGACTGAGAAAACTCTGAAAGAAACGGAAGGCAAAGGCTTCGACGCAGAACGCGACCAAGCCCAAGCAGCACTTGACGAGTTGAAAGCAGCCCAAGAAGCTAACAACTTGGACGATATGAAGGCTAAACTTGAAAACCTCAACGAAAAAGCCCAAGCCCTCGCAGTGAAACTCTACGAGCAAGCTGCAGCAGCACAACAAGCAGCCGCAGGCCAAGAAGGTGCTCAAACAGCCAACAACGCAGGCGATGATGTTGTAGATGGCGAGTTTACTGAAAAGTAGTACTCTTCGAAATTCTTTACTAAGCTTCGTTAACTCTCCTCGATGAACTCCAGTTCAATCTTCGTCCAGTTGCCTAGCCTAGTCTTGAATTTCTTTGAGTATCTAGAACATGGAAAGTTATCTTTTTTCCGAAGTTCTTAGCCCGAACTCAATTCTCACCTTCCCGAGAATAGAAATCATTCGTCAATAAAATTTCCAATCACAGAGGTTGCAACCCAGCCTCTGTTTTTGGGTAAATAGAAAATAGGGTAAAATGAATACGAAAAAAATACTGGTCGTTTTGACCAATGTATCTCAATACAAAAATGATGAAGAAAAAACAGGTCTGTGGCTAGCAGAAGCGACAGAATTTGTAGATGAAGTTACCAAAGCAGGATTTGAAGTGGATTATGTCAGTCCAAAAGGAGGAAGTGTTCCAATCGATCCGCGAAGTCTGAAAAAGGCCTATGTTTCCAAAGAAGATTTACAACTATCTGAAAGCGCTGATTTTAAGGAGCGTGCCTTGCTACATTCTCTTAAACCAGAAGATGTTCAACCTGAGGACTACATCGCTATCTATTATACGGGTGGCCACGGTGTAATTTGGGATTTTCCGGATAACAAGGAATTGCAAGAAATTGCTAATTCTATTTATGAACAAGGCGGATATATTTCCTCAGTTTGTCACGGTGTTGCAGGCTTGTTAAATATCCGTGCTAGGGATGGTCGTTATCTTATCGAGGGTAAGAAGATAACTGGTTTCACCAAATGGGAAGAGATTTTAAGTGGAAAACTGAAAAAAGTTCCCTTCATCACGGAAACTGAGGTCAAAAAACGTGGAGCCGATTTTCAAAAGAAACTTCCCTACACTTCTTTTGCTATACAAGATGGTCGTTTTGTAACTGGGCAAAATCCAATGTCAGGTAGGGCAGTTGCCAAACGCTTGCTAAGTAACTTCTAGCGAGGATTGGTATTACTGTACTTCATATCTCGATTTTACAGAAAGGAAAGTGTTCGTAATCGAACACGGGCTACTTTCAACATTCTAAAGAAAGGAATACAAGTTCGTTTATTCGAACACAGGCTAAAAACCTAGTGAAAAAGATAAACTTCCTAGTGTGTTTTACACACTGCGTCAGTTTCCTATTTTCATACGGTTTTCTTAACGCCTTTTGTATCATAAACTATGAACAACACAGAATTTTACGATCGTCTGGGGGTTTCTAAGGATGCCTCTCAGGACGAGATAAAAAAAGCTTATCGGAAGTTGTCCAAGAAGTACCACCCTGACATCAATAAGGAGGCTGGTGCGGAGGATAAATACAAGGAAGTCCAAGAGGCTTATGAAACCTTGAGTGATCCGCAGAAGCGTTCTGCCTATGACCAATTTGGTCCTGCTGGTGCCAATGGTGGCTTCGGCGGTGGAGCTGGTGGCTTTGGTGGTTTCGACGGAGCTGGTTTCGGTGGCTTTGAGGATATCTTCTCTAGCTTCTTTGGTGGTGGCGGTGCGACGCGCAATCCGAATGCTCCTCGTCAGGGGGATGACCTCCAATACCGGGTTAACCTTAAGTTTGAAGAGGCGATTTTCGGTGCAGAGAAAGAAGTTTCTTATCACCGTGAAGCGACTTGTCGGACTTGTACGGGTTCAGGTGCTAAACCTGGTACTAGTCCAGTAACTTGTGGACGCTGTCACGGTTCAGGGATTATTAATGTGGACACGCAAACACCACTTGGTACCATGCGCCGTCAAATGACCTGTGATGTCTGTCATGGTCGTGGGAAACAAATTAAGGATCCATGTACAACTTGTCGCGGAACCGGTCACGAAAAACAAGCTCATACGGTAACTGTCAAAGTGCCAGCTGGTATTGAAACCGGACAACGTATCCGTCTGGCAGGTCAAGGAGAGGCTGGTTTTAATGGTGGTCCTTATGGAGATCTTTATGTTATTATCCAAGTTCAGGCTTCAGACAAGTTTGAACGTGAGGGGACGACGATTTATTACAAATTAGATCTTAACTTTGTCCAAGCTGCTCTTGGTGATACTGTTCATGTACCAACGGTTCATGGTGATGTGGATATGGTCATTCCTGAAGGAACACAGACTGGTAAGACTTTCCGATTAAAAGGTAAGGGGGCACCGAGTATAAACGGAGGTGCAATTGGCGACCAGTATGTGACGGTCAACATTGTTACCCCTACAGGTCTGAATGACCGCCAACGTTCAGCCTTAAAAGAATTTGCGGCAGCAGGAAATATTGATGTCAAACCTCATAAAAAAGGATTCTTTGACAAGGTAAAAGATGCTTTTGATGAGCTGTAAATTGCTTTTATCGGTATACTCAAAATCAGTAAGCGTGGCTTGCTGATTTTTTACTTTCATGATAAGCTAATAAAAAATACAAGGAGAAGCCTATGTGGAAAGATGCGACGGAAATGGCCTTGGCTGTTCGAACAGGTCAGGTTTCTGCTAAAGAATTGGTAGTAGAAGCTATTGAACGAATAGAAGAGGAAAATCCTGCTATCAATGCAGTTGTCAGCAAGCAATACGAGCAAGCCCTGCAAGAAGCAGAAACGGGGAATTTTCAAGATAAGGCCTTTGGCGGCATTCCTCTTTTGTTGAAAGATTTGGGGCAAAATGAAGAAGGGCACTTGTCAACAGCTGGCTCTCGTCTATTCCAGAATTACCGAGCAGGGCATACAGACAAGTTGGTTCAGGCTTTCAAGGATCTGGGTTTCATCATCTTGGGCCGTTCCAATACGCCAGAGTTTGGTTTTAAGAACATATCTGACTCCAGCCTACATGGGCCGGTCAAGTTGCCACTAGATCTGAGCCGCAATGCAGGTGGATCCAGTGGTGGTGCAGCAGCGGCAGTAGCTTCCGGTATGGTACCTTTGGCAGCAGCTTCGGATGGTGGAGGCTCTATCCGTATTCCCGCCTCCTTCAATGGTTTGATTGGTCTTAAGCCCAGTCGGGGCCGCATTCCTGTTGGTCCAACCTCCTATCGTGGCTGGCAGGGAGCTTCTAGCAACTTTGCCTTGACCAAGTCGGTCCGCGATACCAAGCGCCTCCTCTATCACTTGCAGACCTATCAGGTGGAGGCTCCCTTTCCTCTGGCTCTTCTGTCTGAGCAGAGTCTCTTTGCACCACAAGATAAACCTCTGAAAATTGCCTACAGTCTGGAATCGCCGATTGGCAATTCGGTTTCCGCTGATGCCAAACAGGCTGTCTTGTCCCTTCTGCCTCAGTTAGAAGCACTGGGGCACCAGATTATCGAGCTAACAAGTCCTGTTTTGGACGGAATAGAAGTCATGCGGGCCTATTACCTGATGAACAGTGTTGAAACAGCTCAGATGTTTGACGAGATTGAGGCGGGGCTGGGTCGTCCCATGACCCCTGATGACATGGAGGTCATGACCTGGGCTATTTACCAGAGCGGGCAGACCATCCCAGCCAAGCTCTATTCCAAAGTCTTACAGGATTGGGACCGTTACAGTGCCAGCATGGCGGACTTCCACCAGCACTATGACCTTCTTCTGACGCCGACCGTGGCGGATGTGGCTCCAAAGCTAGACCAGTTCACTCACTCGCAAGAGATGCTGGACCGCTTGTTGCACACGCAGGAGTTGGCAATGGCAGAGCAGCAGAGCTTGATTTGGGAGATGTTTGCAGATAGTCTAGCCTGGACACCCTTTACCCAACAGGCAAACATCACCGGCCAACCGGCTATCAGCTTGCCAACTTATAAGACTCCACAAGACCTGCCAATCGGTGTTCAATTCACAGCAGCAAAAGGTCGAGAAGACTTGTTACTCTATGTGGCAGACCAGTTAGAACAAGCAGAACTTCTGCATTCATAATTTCTCCATTTTTTCAGTTCAATTATTTGCCAAAACGTTTTCAAAATGTTAACCTGTAAAAGTTGGTGGGTTAACACCGAAAAAGTAAAAAGGAAGCTATGGCTTCCAAAGGAGATTGTTTTATGTTGAAAAAAGTTTTGGCCTCAGCTCTCTTGGTTTCTACTTTGACCTTGGCAGCATGTTCTAGCTCAAGTTCGAATACTAGCAGTTCTTCTGCTGAACAGACTCAATGGGAAAAAGTACAAGAAGCAGGTGTCTTGAAGGTTGCAACACCAGGTACCCTTTTCCCAACTTCTTACTACAACGATGCTAAAGAATTGGTCGGATATGAAATTGATATGATCAATGAAATTGGTAAACGTTTGAAATTGGAAATCGAATACCAAGAAATCGGTGTGGCAGAAGCCTTTACAGCTGTTGATAGTGGTAAGGTCGATATTTCTGTTAACAACTTTGACATGACAGAAGCACGTAAGGAAAAGTACAACTTCTCTATCCCTTACAAGTATTCAGTTGGTGGCTACATTGTTCGTGAAGACGGTTCATCAGGAATCGAAGCAGCTGACTTGAGCGACTGGACTGGTAAAAAAGCAGGTGGTGGCGCAGGTACTCAGTACATGAAAATTGCTGAAAAGCAAGGCGCAGAGCCAGTTATCTATGACAACGTAACCAATGATGTTTACTTGCGTGATGTTTCAACAGGTCGTACAGACTTCATTCCAAACGACTACTACACACAAGTAATGGCTATCAAATGGGTCAATGCCAACTTCCCAGATATCAAAGTGAAGATGGGTGAGGCTAAATACAATCCAACTGAACAAGGTATTGTCATGAGCAAGGCTGACACAAGCTTGAAAGAAAAAATTGACGAAGCTCTTGAAGCGATGAAAGCTGACGGAACTTTGAAGGCAATTTCTGAGAAATACTATGCAGGACAAGATTTGACAGTTCCTGTTGAAAATGCAGACCAATTGCCAGTTATCGAAGTTGAATAAGACCTTGTAACAAATTAAATGCATCTTGTATAGACTTTGTCAGTCACAGACTGGCAAGGTCTATCTGGTTTTTAGGAAAGAGGAGAAGATATGTATATTAACTGGCAGGCAGTTTTTAATGCAGATATTGCAAGAGAGGCTATTCCACAGATTTTAGAGGGACTTCCCTACACTCTATCCCTATCCCTAATTGGTTTTGCCTTGGGGACTTTCTGTGGATTTTTTGTAGCCCTCATGCGGATGTCTAAGTTTGGACCCTTGCGTTGGTTGGCTATGGCCCATATTTCTCTCATGCGTGGAATTCCCCTCATGGTCCTTCTCTTTTTCATCTATTTTGGATTGCCTTTCATGGGGCTACAACTAGATGCTATCTCCGCATCTATTATCGCCTTTACCTCCATGTCCAGTGCCTACATTTCTGAAATTATTCGTGCATCTCTTTCGGCCATTGATAAGGGACAATGGGAGGCAGCGCGTTCCCTGGGCTTGCGGACCAATGTGATTTACAGAAAAATCATCATTCCCCAAGCCTTTCGGATTGCCCTTCCACCGCTGAGCAATGTCCTCTTAGACATGGTCAAAAGTACCTCTCTGACAGCCATGATTACGGTACCAGAGATTTTCAATAAGGCTAAGATAGTCGGCGGAGCTAAGTCGGACTACATGACAGTTTACATCTGTGTAGCCCTTATTTATTGGGCTATCTGCACTCTCTACGCCTTCGGTCAGCTCAAGCTGGAAAAACGCTTGGCGACCTATTAAAAAGAGGTTGGCAAATCCTTCCAATTAAAATTTGAACAATCAAAAATAGCTTAGAATTTCCGTCTTGAATGACGTGGTCCTAAGCTATTTTTTATTTTAAATCCAGTTTGCTTAATCTCTTTTTATGTGTTTACCCCTACTCACATATTCCAAAATATCCCCTGGTTGGCAGTCTAGGATGCGGCAGATGCTCATCAGGGTATTGAAACGAATACCTTTTGCCTTACCTGTCTTGAGAATGGACAGATTGGCTTCGGTGATGCCGACTTGCTCCGCCAAGTCCTTGGAAGTCATTTGTCGGTCTTTAAGGACCTTGTCTAGGTTTACGCGAATCATTTCCATATCAGATAAACTCGCTGTTCTCGGTTTCAAGTTGTAGCCCTTTTTGTACTAAGGTCCAGACAAAATAAGTCAGGAAGATAAAGAGAGCATTGAGGATGAAATCTGACCAACGCAGATTGAGGAAGTTGTTTGGTCCAGCAGCATTTGTCAAGGCGATCAAGCTGGTTAGGCAAAATTGCCCAGCAGTCAGGACGAGCAAACTGCTGAAGAGTTTCTGATAAAGTTCCAGACTAGCTGAAGCGAAATAATCTTCTTTCAGAAACAACTTGCATAGCTTTTGAATCAAGTGGGCAATATGACTGAGTGCCGCCAAGACAACTAAGATCAATCCACTTGTTAAAAGGATGAGCCAGATACCAATCTGGTCAATGGGTTTGTTAAAGGTGTATTCCCAAGAACGTGTTACAAAAGAATCCCCGCTAAAACTTGCCAATGTAGAGAAGGCATAGAGAGCAATCAAAAAATAGAAGAAAAAGCGAACACATGCAGCAACCAATCCTGCTGTTTTGAGTAGATTTGTTTTCATAGCAAACCTCCGATTATTATTGTTTTATGATAATATTATCTGCAAAATTATTATAAAACAATAATTTTTAAAATGCAAGCGTTTTTTTAAAAAAGAATAATAAGAAAACCGCCAAGCAACTGGCGGTCTGAAGCTATTTAAAATACAGTAATCTCAACCCATTCAAAATCACCAAAATCGTTGATCCTTCGTGGCCCACCACACCGAGCGGTAGGTTGATAGACTGGAAGAGGTTAGAGATGATGAGAAGGGCGATGACAGACAGGGCAAAGATGATATTTTGCTTGATGATGCTCCGCATTTTCTTAGACAGGCGAATGGAGTAGGGAATCCGTGTCAGGTCTTCCATGAGCACGATGTCGGCAGATTCCATAGCGATATCCGTTCCGCTTCCCATAGCGTAGCTGACATTGGCTTGGGCCAGGGCAGGAGCATCGTTGATACCGTCACCCACCATACCGACAGATGCAAACTCGGTTTGCAGTTTTTGGATAACAGCAGCCTTGTCCGTCGGCAGACAGTTGGCAATCACACGGTCAATACCGACCTGACTCGCCACGTAACGAGCCGTCTTTTCTTGGTCACCTGTCAAGAGAATTGGCGTCACGCCCATCTCTTTCAACTGGGCAATTAGCTGCTTGCTCTCAGGTTTCAAACTATCTTCCACCATAAAAATCGCTACAAGGAAATCATTTTGGCTGACATAGACCAGGGTTTTCCCAGTGCTTTCCGCCTCATCGATCTGTGCAACTAAGTCCGCAGACAGGGGACTGACCAAGCTATCTACCACAAAGCCCGCCTTACCGATTTTCCAGCTGTCGTCCTGATAGCCTGCCACCAAGCCTTTTCCGGTCACGTCTTCTAGGCTTTGGAGGGCAATAGCGGAGCTGTCAGCCGTATAGGTCATGAGAGCCTGAGCGATGGGATGGCTAGATTGTTTTTCAACTGCTTGAACAACCTGCTTGATAAGCTCCTCATCGCCAAGATAGGTCGCACCTACAACTTCAGGTTTACCAATGGTTAGGGTGCCCGTCTTGTCAAAAACGATTGCCTCTAGATTGGCGATATTGTCCGCAATGTCACCGCCCTTGATAATCATGCCCTTGCGTGCCGCACGGCTGATGGCAGAAAGTGTTGCGGGTGAAGAAGAAGCTACGAGGGCACAAGGAGAAGCGATAGTCAAGAGAATCATGCCACGGTAGAAGGCAGTTAACCAGTCCCAGCCCAGAGCAAAATGAGCAAGGAGGATGAAGAGTGGTACCACCACCAAAACAACCTTGACATAGGTATCTTCCATATTTTCAATGAAAGTAGCTGTTTTTGATTTGGATTCTTGGGCGTTTTCGACCATTTGGACGATTTTATCGAAGAGGGCATCGCCTTTTTCAGCCGTAACTTGTACGGTCACAGTTGGACCTTGGTTAATGGTTCCGCCGATAACAGCATCGCCAGCCATTTTCTCCGCAGGGAGCGGCTCGCCTGTAATCATGGATTCGTCAAAGATGGATTGGGGACTGATGAGGGTAGCATCCAGTGGAACCGTGTCACCCTTGCGGACTTGCAGGAGGTTGCCAATGCGGATGGCTGCGGTGTCTAAGACAGTAATGTCACCATTTTCCTCGATTTTGCGAGCCGTTGGAGGGGTCATGTTCATCAGAGCGGCAATAGCATTCTTGCTTTTTTCCATGGCTAATTCTTCCAGAGTAGAAGAAAGGGAGAAGATGAAGATGAGTAGAGCCCCTTCCATCCAGTAGCCAATTAGACCAGAGCCGATAGCAGCCAAAATCATGAGCAGGTCGACAGACAGGTGCTTATCGAAAATCAGCTCAGAAATGCCTTCCTTGGCAGACTGGTAGCCACCGATGATAAAGGCTGAAATGAAGAGGATGGGTGCCCATCCCTGTCCAGTCTGAAACAGAAGGATACCTATTAGAATGAGCGCCAAGCAGAGAGCGGTCGTGATGATGTGGCTGTGTTGTTTGAGGTTGGTTACGAGTGTCATAATTTGCTCTTCCTTATTTAGAATAATTATCATTTAATTAAGTTAATTATAACAATTATAAAAAGAAAGTCAAGTTATTTATAATAATTCTAAATAAGATTGTTCTGATAATTCAAAGGAAAATAAAAAAAGCGACAGAAAGCCGCTTTGATATTCGTCTTTTAGTTCTGGCAATCAGGACAAATGCCGTAGATGGATAGCACCTCTTTTGTAATTTTGTAACCAGTTTGGGTATGAGCTTCCTTCTTCAAGCTCGGGATTTCTACATCCATGAAATCAGTAATTTTTCCACAGACTTCACAAATAACATTGAGGTGCTCGTGCCCCATAAAGTCGTAATAAGTAGTATTATCATTGGTCCGTTTCAATTCGGTCACGAACCCTTCTTCCAATAGAAGTTTGAGGTTGTTGTAAACAGTCGCCAGACTCATGTTGGGGTAGTTAGGGATTAGATCTTGATAAATCATTTCAGCACTAGGGTGGTCATCGCTTTCGATAATGTAGGCAACGACTGCTTTTCTAGTTTCGGTAATGCGTACACCCTTTTCTTTTAGATGTTGGATGACGTGTTCAAAAGCAGTTTGGTTTTCTGCATTGAGGTGAGAATGGAGTTCCATAGTTTCCTCCTTTCGTTATTATTTTATAAAAATTCTAAGATACAATATTCAGTTTCATTATAGTGTATTTGGGAGGTTGTGTCAATTTTGAGACAGGAAATCTGTCATAGGACAGTTTGGTGTCTCATGACTTGTTTACATACTTTTCCTGTGCTACAATCAAAACATGACAAGATATAAGGCAATTATTTCCTACGACGGACATGACTTTTCTGGTTTCCAACGCCAGCCCCATGCCCGTACAGTTCAGGAAGAAATCGAAAAAACGTTAGTAAGATTGAATAGTGGTCAGCCTGTAACCGTTCATGGTGCAGGTCGTACAGATGCAGGGGTACACGCCTACGGTCAGGTTATACACTTTGACTTGGCTGGCAGTCGAGATGTGGAGAAGCTCCGCTTTGCCCTGGATACCCAAACCCCTGAGGATATTGATGTGGTCCAGGTGGAGCAGGTGGCAGATGATTTTCATTGCCGCTATGCCAAGCACAGCAAGACCTACGAGTTTTTGGTGGATATTGGGCGACCTAAGAATCCTATGATGCGGCACTATGCGACCTTCTATCCCTATGATTTGGACTTGAGCTTGATAGAAGAAGCTATTCAAGATCTGGTGGGGACCCATGACTTCACAGGCTTTACAGCTTCGGGGACCTCGGTGGAGGACAAGGTGCGGACCATCACAGCGGCGACAATGGAGTATGATCAGCGGCGGCAGTTCTTGATTTTTACCTTTTCAGGCAACGGTTTTTTGTACAAGCAGGTGCGGAATATGGTCGGGACCCTCTTGAAAATTGGGAATGGTCGCATGCCTGTGGGGCAGATTAAGCGGATTTTGGCAGAAAAAGATCGTGGTTTGGCAGGTCCGACTGCGGCGGGAAATGGCCTCTATCTAAAGGAGATTATCTATGAAGACTAAGTATATTTTGGCGCTTTCGGGCAATGATATTTTCAGCGGTGGCGGCCTCCATGCAGACCTGACCACTTACACAGTCCATGGCCTGCATGGGTTTGTGGCGGTGACTTGCTTGACAGCCATGACGGAAAAAGGTTTTGAGGTCATTCCGATAGATGCGGCGGTGTTTGCCCAGCAGCTAGCTAGTTTGAAGGATGTGTCCTTTTCAGCGATTAAGATCGGCTTGCTTCCCACGGTGGACATAGCAGAGCAGGCTTTGGAGTTTATCAAGGCTCACCAGGAGATTCCTGTGGTCTTGGATCCGGTCTTGGTCTGCAAGGAAACGCACGATACTGAGGTCAGCCAGTTGCGGGACGAACTCTTGAAATTCCTTCCCTATGTCAGCATCATCACGCCTAATCTGGCAGAAGCTCAGCTATTGCTCCAAAAGGATATCAAAACGGTGGAGGAGATGAAGCAGGCGGCAGTGGCCTTGTATGACTTGGGAGCCAAGGCGGTGGTCATCAAGGGAGGTAATCGTCTGGGTGGCTCAGAGGCGGTCGATGTTTTCTACGACGGTCAGGAAGTGGTGGTGCTCCAGTCGCCTCTGCTGTCAGAAAACAATGTGGGGGCAGGCTGTACCTTTGCGTCCAGCATTGCCAGTCAGCTTTTGCTGGGAAGAGAACCTTTCGAGGCAGTCAGACTGTCCAAGGATTTTGTCCATGCGGCGATTGAAAAATCAGATGATTATGGGGTGATTCAATATGAGAAATAAAAAAACACAGGAATTAGTATTATTAGCCATCTTAACAGCCTTGAGCTTGGTATTAGCCTTTGTTTATGTGCCAACTGCAACTGGTTTTGTCACGCTCTTGGATGTTGGGGTATATTTTACAGCCTTTTACTTGGGCAAGAAAGAGGGAGCCATTGTTGGCGGTTTGGCAGGACTCTTGATAGATTTCTTGCTAGGCTATCCCCAGTGGGCTTTCTTTAGTCTAGTATTCCACGGGGCTCAGGGTTATTTTGCGGGTTGGACAGGTAAGAAACGGATTCTCGGTTTAGTCTTGGCGACCCTCTCTATGGTTGGAGGTTATTATCTAGCTTCTCGACTTTATTTTAATGACCTCAAAGCCATTGAAAGTGTCCTAAGCAATAGCATGCAAAACACAGTTGGTTTGGTAGTTGGTTACGTCTTGGCTCAGGCAATAGAAAGAATTGGTGTAGTAAATCATGTCATTAAAGGAAATTAAAGACCAAACTAAGCAAGTTGTCGAGGAAGTTTTAGACCTCAGTAATCTTCAAAAGGGACAGATATTTGTCCTTGGATTGTCCTCTAGCGAAGTCATCGGAGGGCATATCGGGAAAAATTCCAGTCTGGAAGTTGGTGAGGTGGTTGTTGAAACCATCTTGGAAATCATGGAGCCAAAAGGTATTTATCTAGCTGTCCAAGGCTGTGAGCACCTCAATCGTGCCTTGGTGGTGGAGCGTGAATTAGCAATCCAGAAGAACTTGGAAATAGTCAATGTCTTACCCACTCTTCATGCAGGTGGCTCCGGTCAGTTGGCTGCCTTCAAGTATATGAAGGACCCGGTGGAAGTCGAGTTTATCACCGCACAGGCTGGTGTAGACATCGGCGACACAGCTATCGGCATGCACATCAAACACGTCCAAGTGCCCGTCAGGCCCAGTCTGCGTGAGATTGGTCAGGCCCATGTCACCGCCCTTGCCAGCCGCCCCAAACTGATTGGTGGTGCTCGTGCGGCTTATCAGGAAGATCAGATACGGAAAAATTAGTCACAGCCAAGCGGTTGTGATTTTTTTGAAAACAAAATCCTTGCCAAGTGGATTTCTTTTTGCTAAACTTGTTCTTGTGGTTGATACAAGTTCAAAAGGAGGATTTCCATGGATACCAAATTTTCAGTAGCTTTGCATATCTTGACGATGATTAGCGAGAGTAGTGACGTCATGACGTCGCAGGCCTTGGCAACCAGCGTCGGTACCAATGCCAGTTATATCCGCAAGGTCATCGCTCTCTTGAAGAATGCAGGCATCATCCAGTCCCAGCAGGGCAAGGCTGGCTATGAGTTGAGCAAGAGTCCGGCGGACATCAGCCTTCTGGACATCTACTATGCTACCCAGGAAGTCACGCATATCCAGCTCTTTCAACAGCACCAACATGCTAATCAAGCCTGCCCAGTTGGTCGGCACATTGCAGGAGCTGTCCAGCCAATCTTTGCGACCATTGAGCAGGATTTGCAGGATAGATTATCCCAAGAAAGCTTGGCCCAGGTTATTGCCAACTTGTATCAAAAGGCAAAAAAATCCAACTGACTTTCACAAGTCAGTTTCTATTTAGTACAACTTAGACTTGTATTAGATACAAGTCTACGAATAAAAGGAGTAAACCATGAAAGCAGCACAACACACATCTTATAACAAAAACAATATCGCACTAAACCTAACAGACATTGCTAAACCGAACATCAAACCAGACCAAGTCCTTGTCAAAGTGACCGCAGCAGGTGTCAATCCTTTGGACAACATGATTTCTCGTGGTGAAGTCAAAGTGATTGTCCCTTACAAATTGCCACAAACAGCGGGAAATGAAATCGTTGGTCTGGTTACAGAAGTTGGATCAAGTGTCACCAAGTTTGAGGTTGGTGACCGTGTCTTTGGTCGTCTTCCCCTCGACAACATCGGTGCCTTTGCCGAGTATGTGGTGGTAGAGGCTGCTGCCCTTGCCAAAGTTCCTGCCTATCTGACCGATGTGGAAGCGGCTGCCGTTCCCCTGACTGCCCTGACCATTATGCAGGCATTGGACCTCATGGGTGCAGAGGCTGGCAAGACCATTTTCATCTCAGGTGGTACTGGTGGTGTCGGTGGCATGGCCATTCCGATTGCCAAAGCTAAAGGTTTGACCGTTATTACCAACGGAGATGGTGCTAGTGGTGAGCGTGTCTTGGCTTTAGGTGCAGATCGCTTTATTGACTATAAAACAGAAGATTACACTAAAACAGTTAAAAATGTTGACTATGTACTGGACACACTTGGCGGTGCAGAAACTGAAAAACAAATGTCGATTATGAAAAAAGGTGGTCAGTTGGTTTCCCTCCGTGCCATGCCAAATGGCGAATTTGCCAAACGCATGAACCTGCCAAAATGGAAACAAATCCTGCTTGGCTTGGTTGGTCGCAAGTTTGATAAAATGGCGGAAAGCTACGGAGTACACTACCATTTCATCTTCGTAGAAAGCAATGGTCAACAGCTACAAGAAGTGGCAGATATTTTCAGCAAGTCAGAAATTAAACCGTCTATCGACACTGTTTACCCATTTGAAGAAGTCAACGCAGCCTTGGACAAGGTCGCCAACGGTCGCTCACGTGGAAAAACTGTCCTTAGTTTTAAATAGTAGGAGTACTTATGTCTTATATCACAATTAAAAATCAATACATTACTGTCGCTGGCAATCAGATTGCCTACCGTGAACTAGGTAAGGGCAAGTCTAAGCTGCCCTTGGTCATGTTGGTCCATTTGGCCGCAACCTTGGACAACTGGGATCCCAAATTGCTAGACTTACTGGCTGAAAAAGAGCACATCATCGTCCTTGATTTGCCTGGTGTCGGAGCCAGTCAAGGCAAGGTAGCTCCTTCGATTCCAGGAATGGCAGAGCAGGCTCATGCTATTATCAAGGCCTTGGGGCATACGAAAATTAACCTGCTCGGTCTTTCTATGGGTGGTTTTATTGCCCAAGAAATCGTTCGTCTTGATAGTCAAATGGTTAACCGCTTGATTCTTGCAGGGACAGGTCCTCGTGGCGGTGTAGAAGTGGATAAGGTGACAGGAAAAACCTTCCGCTATATGCTGAAGGCTGGTCTGGAGCGTGTGGATCCAAAACGCTACATCTTCTACAACCACGATGAAGCAGGCCGACTGGAAGCTGAAAAAGTTCTGGGTCGTATGGGAGAAAGAAAAGCCGAGTATGCAGACAAGGAGATGAATGTCCCAGGATTTTTGACCCAGTTGAAGGCTATCAAACGTTGGGGGAGAGATCCTCAAGAAGATATGGCCTTTATCACGCAACCAACGCTGATCGTCAACGGTGACAAGGATATGCAAGTTCCGACTGAGAACTCTTATATCATGTATGAGAAAATCAAAAACAGCCAACTGATTATCTATCCAAATGCGGGTCACGGATCTATCTTCCAAAATGCAGAGGTCTTTTCAACAGCCTTGATAGCCTTTTTGGAGGAATAGTACCCGCTAATCTTGACGATACAAGGCCTGCAAAGTCCCCAAAATCACCCCAGCCTGCTCTTGAAAGAGCTGATTGAGTTACTTGTCTTCTTTTTCTTTTGCCTGTATAATAGTCTAAAAATGAAAGGAAATCAAATGAACACCAAGAATTTTTACTGGGTACGAGAACCTGAAAATTACCAAATTTCAGATAAGGAAATCAGAATCACAACCCAAGCTCATACGGACTTGTGGCAGAAGACCTATTACAATTTTGTTAATGACAATGCTCCCTTGCTCTTGATGGACACGGAGGAAGAGTATTTCTCCTTTACAGTAAAGACAGATTTTTCCAATAGTCATACCCGCTTTGACCAGTGTGGTGTCGTGGTTTATCAGGATTCGGAAAACTGGATTAAGGGCTCGATTGAGTATGAAAATGAGGAGTTTCAGCACTTGGGCAGTGTTGTGACCAATCACGGCTTTTCAGACTGGGCAACTCAGGAAATACCAGCTTCTGTCAAGTCAACCTATTACCGCTTGAGCCGACGGGGCAGTGATTTTTGCATTGAAAACTCTAAAGACGGTATCCATTTTGAGCAGATGCGGATTTGCCACTTACATGAAGGCGGTGGAAAAATCCATTTTGGAATCTATGCCTGCTCGCCAGAAGATTCTTCTTTTGAAGCGGTCTTTTCCGAAATGAGTTTAACAGACTGCAAGTGGCTGGCCCACGACGGACAACAACCAGATTAGAAGATTAGCTTCCAGCTCCGCCATTTCCCAAAAGTACGTTATAAAATCGTTGAAATCCCTGTCAATTGTGTTATAATGAAGAGTATGCAATAAAATTTTAAGGAGAATGACAGAATGTCTGTATCATTTGAAGCAAAAGAAACAAACCGCGGCGTTTTGACTTTCACAATCGGTCAAGATGCAATCAAACCAGAATTGGACCGCGTTTTCAACAAAGTTAAGAAAGATATCAATCTTCCAGGTTTCCGTAAAGGTCACTTGCCACGTGCCGTTTTCAACCAAAAATTTGGTGAAGAAGCACTTTATCAAGATGTTGTAAATGCATTGTTACCAGTAGCTTATGAAGCAGCGGTTGCAGAAGCTGGTCTTGAAGTAGTTGCACAACCAAAAATCGACGTTGTGTCTATGGAAAAAGGTCAAGACTGGACAATCACTGCGGAAGTTGTGACAAAACCTGAAGTAAAATTGGGTGACTACAAAAACTTGGCAGTTTCAGTAGAAGCTACTAAAGAAGTAACAGATGAAGAAGTTGATGCAAAAATCGAAGCTGCACGCAACAACTTGGCTGAATTGGTTATCAAAGAAGGTCCAGCAGCTGAAGGCGATACAGTTGTTATCGACTTTGTAGGTTCAATCGACGGCGTTGAATTTGACGGCGGTAAAGGTGAGAACTTCTCACTTGGACTTGGTTCAGGTCAATTCATCCCAGGCTTTGAAGCGCAATTGGTAGGTCACGCAGCTGGTGAAGAAGTAAACGTTGAAGTGACTTTCCCAGAAGACTACCAAGCAGCAGACCTTGCTGGTAAACCAGCCCTCTTCGTAACAAAAATCCACGAAGTAAAAGCAAAAGAAGTTCCAGCTTTGGATGACGAATTGGCAAAAGACATCGACGAAGAAGTAGAAACACTTGATGAGTTGAAAGCTAAATACCGCAAAGAATTGGAAGCAGCAAAAGAAGTTTCCTTTGACGATGCAGTTGAATCAGCAGCTCTTGAATTGGCTGTAGAAAACGCTGAAATCGTTGAATTGCCAGAAGAAATGATTCACGAAGAAGTTCACCGTGCAATCAATGAATTCTTGGGTGGTATGCAACAACAAGGTATCTCACCAGATATGTACTTCCAAATTACTGGTACAACTCGTGAAGACCTTCATAAACAATACGAAGCAGATGCTGAAAAACGTACTAAGACAAACTTGGTTGTTGAAGCAGTAGCTAAAGCAGAAGGTTTCGAAGCAACTGAAGAAGAAATCAACAAAGAAATCGAAGACTTGGCAGCAACTTACAATATGGAAGTGGCACAAGTACGTAGCTTGCTTTCACCAGAAATGCTTAAACACGACATCGCTGTGAAGAAAGCTGTAGAAGTAATTACAAGCACTGCAACTGTAAAATAATTATTTGGAAAACTCGACTCTAGTCGGGTTTTTTTGTTTAATCATCTTTTAATGCGATACGATACTTTTTTATAAAAAAATATATTTTTTTATAAAAAAGTGTTGTAATCGTTTTCTTTTTATATTATAATTCAATTATAAGAAAATATAATATTTTATAAAACAAGGAGGATGGCTATGGAATCAAAGTGTTCTAAGCCGATTATTGGGATTTCAGCGAGTATTATCGTTGATTCAGGAGGGATGTTTCCTGGTTATCATAGAGCTTATGTAAATGAAGATTATGTAAACTCTGTGATATGCAATGGAGGGATTCCGCTCATTATTCCGATTAGTCAAGATGAGACGGTCATTGATGGCTATATTGGTAGTATTGATGGATTAATTCTTTCAGGGGGGCACGATGTCAATCCTTTGAATTATGATGAAGAACCAGATCAGAAATTAGGGGATATTTTCCCATTGCGCGATTGGTTCGACAGTCAACTTTTACAAAAAGCTAAAGAAAAGCGAATTCCAATCTTAGGGATTTGTCGTGGATGTCAGATCATCAATGTGTCACACGGTGGTAGTCTTTGGCAAGATTTATCTTATGCAGAAGGTGTGACAATCAAGCATTGGCAAGCCCATCATCCAGACTTGGCAACTCACTCCATCGAGATCGAAGAAGATTCTGTACTTTATCACGTGCTGGGAGAGAAAAAAGTGATGGTAAACTCTTTCCATCATCAAGTGATTCGTAAGGTTGGAGATGGTTTCAGAGTTGTAGCGAGAGCAAGAGATGGTGTGATTGAAGCAATCGAAAGCACTGACTATCCTTTTATGATTGGTGTGCAGTGGCATCCTGAAATGTTACACCATTGCGATGCGGGTATGTGTCGTCTCTTTAAAGCCTTGGTGGAAGCAACGCAAGGTATGTCAAGTGAAAAGATTTTATATGAAATGGCCGTTTGAGAGTAGGAGGAAAAGGTCATGAAAAAGAAATTAGGTTTTTATTCCATCGTATTGCTGACTATTAATTCCGTTATCGGGACGGGAATTTTCCTATCACCAGGTACGGTAGTTGCTTCTACGGGGCAACAAGCCTTGCTGGTCTATTTACTGGCAGCAGTATTTGCTTCAGTGCTTGCGATTACTTTTGCAGCAGCGGCTAAGTACGTTTCTAAAGGTGGCGCAGCCTATGCGTATGCCAAGGCAGCATTCGGAGATAATGTTGGTTTTTATGTCGGAATTACTCGCTATATTGCAGCAAGTATTGCCTGGGGTGTTATGGGGACTGCGGTAGTAAAAACTGTCCTTGGTATATTTGGGTTGGATAATACAAATATGACCTATATCACTCTCGGATTTATCTGTTTGATGGCGGTACTCTTACTTGTAAATATATTCGGTACAAGAATTTTTGAAGTCATCAACAACCTTTCTACTATCGGAAAAGTTGGTGCTTTGGTCACTACAATCGTTGTTGGCTTGGCTATTGTCTTATTTGGCAATGTTAACCAATTTGGTACGATTAGTTCCATTATGAATAGTGCAGGCGAAACTCTGGGTGCCAATCTAGACATGGGTGCTTATTGTATGGCGATTATTGCAGCTTTCTATGCCTTTACTGGTTTTGAAAGTGTAGCGAGTGGTTCTGAGGATATGGAAGCGCCAGAGAAAAACTTACCACGAGCTATCCCATTGGCAATTGCTATTGTGGCAGCTATTTATATTGGTATTGTTGGGGTTGCTATGATGATTAACCCAGAAGCGATTGTTTCTACTACTGAAGTTGTAGCCTTGGCAGAAGTATTTGACAATAATATTATTCGTAGTATGATTGTAATAGGTGCTTTAGTTTCTATGTTTGGTATCAATGTGGCAGCTTCCTTCCACACGCCTCGTATTTTGGAAGCGATGGCCTTGCAGGGACAAATTCCAAGTGCCTTTACAAAACGTACTGAAAATGGCTTCCCACTGACTTCCTTCCTTATCACGATTGGGATTGCTATTTTATTACCGATGGCTTTTGGTTTCAATATGAGCAGTATCATTGTTCTTAGCTCAATCTCACGTTTTATTCAATTTATCATTGTACCATTGGCAGTTATCGTTTTCTATTTGGGCAAAGAACGGGGAGAAGCATTGCAAGATGTTAAGAAAAATCCAGTTGTTGATGTCTTCATTCCAAGTCTTGCACTAGCCTTTACATTATTATTGCTTTATAAATTTAGCTGGGCTCAACAATTTACCATCACTCTGGAAAATGGTGAGGTCGTAGCCAATGTATTTGCAATCACAGCCATGGTTATCGGCTATGTTATCTTGCCGATTGTGCTGATGATTTGGAAAAACAGTCAAACAAAAGTTGCTACAGCGACTAATTAAAAGGGGAATCAAAGAGGGGAATCGAATATGGTAGAACGTATTTCAAGTGAAAAAATTCCAGCTGCGGTAGGAAGTTATTCTGCGGCTAGTAAGGTAGGAAATTTGATTTTTACATCAGGACAACTACCAATTAATGTTGAAACAGGCAAAATTGATCAGCCAGAATCAATCGAATGGCAAGTTGCGCAGTCATTGCGAAATGTGCAAGCTATTTTAGAAGATAATGGTTCTTCCATGAAAAATATTATCAAGACAACAGTCTATTTAGACAATATAGAGGATTTTGCAAGTTTCAATGCTGTCTATCAAACTTTCTTTGATGGGGACTACCCTGCTAGAACGGCTTTTGAAGTAGGCCGCTTGCCTTTTGGAGCACTTGTAGAGATCGAAGCAATTGCGGAGGTATAGGGAATGAAAGACAATACAAGGTTGTTACATGGTTATCCAGTGTTAGATGAATATACAGGGGCGGCCTCGATTCCTATCTATCAAACCTCAACTTTTCATAATTCGGAATTGTATTGCGACCATCAAAAGTATTTATACACACGCTTTTCGAACCCCACAACAGATGCGTTAGAAAGTGGTTTGGCTTGCTTAGAACAAGCCACCTTTGCGATAGCATTTGCATCGGGTATGGCCGCAATATCAAATGTTTTGATGTTATTGGAAGCTGGGGACCATGTCATCTTTCCTATTGAGGTGTATGGTGGAACATGTCAATTTGCTACGAAGATCTTGCCACAATATGGCATTTCAACAAGTTTCGTAGATATGGCTGATTTGGATCAGGTTCGTAAGGTGATAACGGACCAGACGAAGATGCTCTATATAGAAACTCCTTCAAATCCTTTATTAAAGGTAGTAGATATTCGTGCCTTGGTTGAAGTGGCTAAAGAAAATGGCTTGATTTCCGTTATTGACAATACCTTCATGACAGCCTTGTATCAGAGGCCGTTGGAACTAGGTGTGGACATTGTTGTTGAAAGTGTAACGAAATTTATCAATGGCCATAGCGATGTTGTTGCAGGGCTGATTGCAACGAACAACGAAGAATATTATCATAAGCTGAAACTATTTCAAAAAAATTTCGGAGGAATTGTTGGTGTTGAGGATGCTTGGCTGATTTTGCGTGGTATGAAAACAATGGGGCTTCGGATGAAGCAATCTGTACACAATGCGCAGACAATTGCAGACTACTTAGTTTCTCATCCAAAAGTAAAAAAAGTTCATTATCCAGGTCTGGTCAATCATCCAAATCATTCTGTACAGATGCGACAGGCTGCAAATGGTGGTGCGGTACTTTCCTTTGAATTTTACTCCAAAGAGGATATGTTAGCCTTTACTAAGATGATTAAGATACCGATTTTAGCAGTTAGTCTAGGTGGTGTAGAGTCCATTTTATCGCATCCAGCAACCATGTCCCATGCTTGTCTGAGTGAAGAAGAAAGAGCTGAACAAGGGATTAGTGATAGTCTTCTACGCCTATCTTGTGGTATTGAAGATGTCGAAGATTTACTGGCAGATTTTGAACAAGCACTTGCTTAATGTATAAAGGACCAGTATAGGGAAGTTCCCATCTGGTTCTTTTATTTTTAGATAAGAGGTTAGTATGAACTGGTTAAATGAAATAAAGAAGTATGAAGAGGAGTTGTTACAAGATATTTGTGACTTGGTGAGTATTAACTCTGTTCGAGACGATAGTCTAGCGAGTGAGGAGTGTCCGGTCGGACCAGGTCCTAAACGTGCTCTATATGCGGTCGAAACATTATTGAATGAGACAGGGCTGAAAACAGAGATAATTGATAATCTGGTTGTTCAAGCAGACTGGGGCAGTTCTGATGAAGTTATTGGGATTATGGGACATGTTGATGTTGTTGCTGTTGGGGAAGGGTGGTTGTCAGATCCCTTTGTACCGACTTTACGAGAAGGAAGATTGTACGGTCGAGGAGTATTGGACGACAAGGGGCCGTTGGTCTGTGCCATCTTTGCAATAAAAATACTGCAACGGTTAGGAATAAATCCAAAGAAGACCGTTCGTTTTATCATTGGAAGTGATGAAGAAAGCGAATGGAAATGTATGGAGGCTTATCAAAAATACCGTAGTTTTCCCAAGGTTGGTTGGGTTCCTGATGCCTATTTCCCTGTTATACATGGTGAAAAGGGGACTAGTATTTTGCAAATCACGACTGGTAGTGTGAATCGTCCTGATTTTTATCTGAAAGAATTTCGTGCCGGTATGCAGGTAAATATGGTTCCTGACAAGGCGGTCGTAGTGCTTGAAGCAGAGGAACCTGAAAAAATATCCCAAGCATTTTATCGTTTTATAAATGCCTATTCTGGAATTACTGGTGAAATATGCAGACGAGAGAAGAATGTTACCCTGACATTATTAGGGCAATCCGCTCATGGTAGCAAACCATTTTTAGGGGAGAATGCAGCAACCCACCTGGCTCGTTTTTTGGATGCGTATTCACGAGTTTCTACAAATCAAAAAGATTTTCTATCATTATTGGCTGACTGCCATGAAGATTCATTTGGAGAAAGTTTCGGAATTGCTTATCAGGATCCGGAGATGGGTAAATTGACAGTAAATGTTGGTCAGGTATCTTACACCAAAGAAGCTGGAGGGCTGATTTCGTGTGATTGCCGTTATCCAAAAGGGATTGAATTCTCTAGGATTCAGACTTTGGTGGCATCAAAACTGGGAGAATGTTTCCAAGTGACTGGATATGAGAAGTTGAGCCCACATTTTGTTTCTCCATCATCTGAGCTGGTTCAATGCCTGCAAAACGTTTATCGAGACCAAACAGGTGGACAGGAAGCTCCGCTGGTTATTGGAGGAGCTACCTATGCTCGCCTGATGGAAGAAGGAGTCGCATTCGGTGCGCTATTTCCAGATAGGGAAGATACCATGCATCAGGCGAATGAATACATGGAAGTGGAAGATTTACTGCGGATTGTGGCCATTTATTCGGAAACAATCTATAATTTGGCATGTTCGTGTTAAAAATTTGCGATTTTCAGTCTGGTGTGATACAAGTAATGTATAAGGAGTCTGGATATGAGTATGAATTCAAAATTAAATCACTATATTCCCTTGGTTGATTTTTTGGCTCAAATTTTGGGGAAGAAGACCGAAGTTGTGCTACAAGACTTTTCGCAGGGACTAGATCACTCGTTGATTTATATAAAAAATAATTTATCCGGCCGTGATATTGGTGCTCCGGCGACGGATTTTGTGTTGGATGTACTCCAGTCGAAGGTTTATAAGGAAAAGGATTATCTGGTAAATTATCGTACAAAAACTTTGGGCGGAAAGGAATTGTATTCCTCTAGTTTCTTTATAAAAGATGATGCTGGTGAATTGCTTGGCATGATTTGTGTCAATGCTGATAAATCAAAGATGCTAACCTTGAAGCGCTTGTTCGAGTCGGCCTTGGAAGATGTCAATGAAGAACTGGCTAATGAGCAAGTAGAACATGAAGAACCAAATATCGTTGAAAATTTCTATACAACTGCTGGTAGTATGATTGAGGCTGCGATTGAACAAGAAACACATGGGAAAGATGTTGAGCGATTCAAACTATCAAGAACAGAAAAAATAGCAGTTGTACGCTCCTTGTATCAAAAAGGTTTCTTTGATTTCAAGGATGCTATTCCACAGGTGGCTACAGCTTTCAAAATGTCAGAAGTAAGTATTTATAAGTACATTCAAATTATAAAAAATGAAGCAAATGGCTTTGTGGATAATTAAAATGATGGTCATCTAGGATGATAGGCTATATTGAAACAACTTGTCTGTAAAACTCGACTTTGGTCGGGTTTTTTGTTTTTTGAGTAAGTGAGTGCTAGGAGAGGAGTAAATGTTGGAGCAGAGATGGCATAGCATAGACAAAATACACACCTCTGTAGTTTATATGTTTTTTTGAGTAAAAGGGTTGTCAAGCAATTAGCAAAAAACTATACTATAATCATAAGACAACTATACAATTGTATTTTTTATTATAGAAAATGGCAAAAGGAATGGAGTGACATGGCTTGATTAATGAAGTGTTGCGGAAGGAGAAGAAGTATCTACTTCCGTTAGAAATGTATTATTATTTGAGCGGAAAGTTAGAAAAAATACTAAAAGTAGATGGTTATGGTAAAGCAGATGGCTACTGTGTACGTTCCCTCTATTTTGATTCTTTAGAAGATGTTGATTGGCAGGAAAAAGAAGATGGTCTTGAAAATCGTCGGAAGATTCGTTTAAGGAATTATGGAAATGGTTCGCAAAATGCCAAATTAGAGTTGAAGCAGAAGCAGGGAGATAATCAGCGGAAACGTTCTCTTTTGATGACAAAAAGTGATGCGATGTCATTGGTTGAAGGGAACACTTCAGTGTTATTGACCTATCCAGATAAATTGGCGACGGAACTTTATTGCCGTATGAACCAGTACTGTTACAAACCTAAGACGATTATTGAATACCGTCGGAAAGCTTTTATTTCTCCTGAAAACGATATTCGAATCACGTTTGATTTTCAAGTACGCGGGACAGAAGCATCCTACGACATCTTTAATAACCATCTGCTGCAATACAGTTTGTTGGATCCTCATCTGGTTATTTTAGAAGTAAAGTACAATGGATTTCTATTGTCGCATATCAAAGATTTGTTGGCAGAGGTGGATGGCAGTGAATTGAGTGCTAGTAAATATTGTATGGGAAGAATGATCAGTAAACATTATAGATTTTAAGAGGGAAGATAGATGAAAGATTTATTACGAAATATTTTAGAACAACATGGAACATTGACAATCCAAGATATGATTATGCATATTGTGGTGGCAGCTATTTTAGGAGGTGTTATCTACGTTTCTTATGCCTATACGCATGCTGGAACGACCTATAGTAAAAAATTTAACATATCGCTCATGACACTGACGGTACTGACTGCGACTGTTATGACCGTTATTGGGAATAATGTGGCACTGTCCTTGGGTATGGTTGGTGCGCTTTCGGTGGTTCGTTTTAGGACAGCAGTGAAGGATTCTCGCGATACAACCTATATTTTTTGGACGATTGTAGTTGGAATCTGTTGTGGTGTTGGAGATTATATAGTGGCAATGATTGGAAGTAGTGTGATTTTCTTGCTGCTTCTCATCTGGGGAAGGGTTAAAAATGAAAATCGGATGTTATTAATTGTACGAGCTAATCGAGAGTTAGAAGTTCCTTTGGAAGGACTCTTCTTCCAGTATTTTAACGGACATGTTGTTCAACGTGTAAAAAATACAAAAGCAGATATGTTGGAGCTAATTTTTGAGGTCAATCGGCGTGTTTATGACAAATACTATTCAGCAGATAATAGCTTAGTTGAACAAGTCTATCAGTTGGGTGAGGTAGACTATTTTAATGTCGTGACGCAAAGTGATGATATCAATGGATAATATCTATGAAACAAAAAATACTGTATTACTTAGTTTTTATCGGGTTGCTGCTTGGTGTTTTTAGTCTACAGATACTTGACCTAAAACAGCATAAAGAACGATTTTACCATCATAAAGTTTCTATATCTGCCCAACCAGTGAGTCCGGTTGAGCACTTGGCCAGCCACCTACCGATTATTGAAATTGACACTCTGGATGGGAAGGTAATTCCTCTAGAAAGAGGAGAAAATGAAGGAGGCACAAGACAACAATCTGTACGAGGAACTGTTCGGCTGTACGATAGATTAGATGAAGTAAACCGTGTCGGGGATGGGGCGCGTGTTGAAACGTTGGCGGAAATAGCTTATCGTGGCAATTCCTCTCGGCATTTTGATAAGAAATCAATTAAACTACGTTTTGTCGATAAAAAAGGAGAGGATGTAGAACACACGGTTGCGGGAATGCCAAAGGAATCCGAGTGGGTCTTGCATGGTCCATTTCTGGATAGGAGTCTGCTGAGAAATTATATATCCTATAACCTAGCTGGCGAATTGATGGAGTATGCTCCCAATGTCCGTTATAGTGAAGTGATGATTAACGGAGAGTACCAAGGTTTGTATTTAATTGTTGAGAGTATAGAGCAGGGAGTACATAGAATTCCTGTTGAAAAAAGTGACAAACGCTCCTTGAAAACATCATATATTGCTGTTTGGGACCGACCGCATAAGGCAAAAAATCCAGTCGATAACTATGTTGGCTATACCTATCAAGCAGATCAGTCATCGCTAGATATTCGCTACCCAAATGTCCGAAAAATAACAGAAGCTCAAAAAGACTTTATCCAGCAGGATATTAGTAAGATTGAGAGAATCCTATACTCCTACGATTTAAAACAGTACGGGCACTACGTAGACAAGAATGCTTTTGCGACTTATTTTGTTATCAATGAATTTTTTCGCAATACGGATGCAGGAATATTCTCCACCTATCTCTACAAGGATTTGCGAGACAAGATGAAGATTGCTGTATGGGATTTTAACAACGCATTTGATAACCACAGCGATGTAGAGTACGATCGAGCAGGTTTCTCGATGTTGGAGGTTCCGTGGTTTAGCATGATGATCAAGGATAAGGAGTTTATCGATTTAGTGGTTCATAAGTACCATCAACTACGCAAAAATCTGCTCAGTACCAAACGTCTTCACGATCATATTGACAAGACAGTTCAATTTTTAGGTCCAGCCATTCAAAGAAATAATGATAAATGGGGCTATGTCTTTCAGTTGCAAAAAATGGATGAACATAACTATCTACAGCCCTATGAACGCAATCAAGCAAGTTATGAAGAAGCTGTGCATGTTGTAAAATCCTTTATTGAAGATCGTGGGAAATGGTTGGATGAGCATATTGAAACCTTGTATCAATATTGTGCTCCATCCAAAAATACAAATACGCTAGTCGATTATTAGGAGGGACTATGAAAAAGTATTTGATAGTTGTCAGTATACTGGTTTGCATATTGACGGTCGGTTGTTATTTGTATTATTTTGATGGAAGTTTGTATATCCCTAAGGTGTACTCGGAAGAGACTATTAATTATACTTTTCAGGTTCGCAATCAGGAATTGGTACGGAAAACAAGGGGTGGAGAGCATCCCTTTATTGTCAAAGGGGTAACAATAGATAGTGGCATAGCTGGCTACCATCAAAATGATTTTGCTATTGGAGAGAAACGTTACCTGTCATGGATGAAGAGTATCTCAGACATGGGAGCCAATACCATTCGTGTAAAAACGATTATGGATGTTGATTTTTATGTTGCCTTGGATAAGCACAATCGTCAGTCAGATAAGCCGCTTTATCTTTTACAAGGGGTTCGAGTGGACGATGTTCGAGATAATACAGCTATTGATGCCTACCATCCCCAATATCGAGGACGACTATTGGAGGATGTAAAAGATGCCGTTGATGTCATCCATGGTCGAAGAAAAGTCTGGAATACCGACTTGGGGAGTCATTACTACCGGAAAGATGTTTCCAAATGGGTGCTTGGTTTTATCGTTGGTGACCAATGGAATGGTTCGACAGTCGCTTATACCAATCATCAAGTGAAGCAGACTTCTTATAAGGGAGAGTATATCAGTACAGGTCAGACTGCCACGACTTTTGAGGCGATGTTAGCTGAAGTGTTGGATGAAATGGTTGTTTATGAGACTAAAAAATATGGCTGGCAACACTTGGTGAGTTTTGCCAGTTCGACCCTAACAGACCCGTTTATCTATCGAAAACCCTTCGCAGCGCAAGCTTCAAAATATGCTCAATTAAACGTTGAAAATCTATTGGTAAGCGATCGCCTAAGAACAGGCGTATTTGCTTCCTATCAATTATTGGACTATCACCCTAAAGCACTTGATTACCTTGGGGAAAATCCAAGTCTTTCGATAGAAGATGTTACAAAAATAAAAAAAGAAAACTACCCAGAAAATTATGTCGGTCTCCTAACGCACTATCATCAAGTTCCTGTCTTGATTTCTGGCTATGGTTATTCGACTTCTAGAGCCATTACAGCCCTGAATCAGGGAGGAATAGAAGGTCCCCTAACAGAAACACAGCAGGGAGAAATGTTGATTAGGGATTTTCGTGCATTTTTAAAGACGGGCGCTGTAGGAGGAATCATTGAGTCCTGGCAAGATGATTGGGGTGCTCGTACTTGGAATACAGCATTTACAACAGACCGGCATAGCCGTTTCCAATGGGGAGATGCTCAATCAAATAATCAAGGCTTCGGCTTGATGGCATTTGAAAATCGAGTAAAGAATCACAGTCTTGATGGCTCGCTTGAGGAGTGGAAAAAGCAAGCTATTACTGAAAATAACGGGAATAAATTACTTGTTGATGGGGATGAAAGTTATTTATATTTAGCTATTCAAAAGACTGCCGTAAAGACCGATGGTGCAAATCGGTGGCTGATTCCTATTGATATTACACCGAAGATCGGCAGTATGGAATGGAAGGCTGAAGGAGTGAACTTTTTAGGGGGTGCAGATTTTCTCCTAGCTATAGATGGGGAAAGCAACAGCCGTTTATTGGTCCAGGAGAGATATGATGCAGTTCGAGCTAACTATCTCAAACAAACAAGCGGAAGTGACCCATTTGTTGACATTCCTAAAAAAGATTCACCGCACTTTACAACGGCATCGCTTGTATTGAAACACAATCGGATTTTTGAAGACTTGGAAAAAGCTGAACGAGAAGATAAATGGAATCCGCTTTATGAAACGGGACGGCTACGTTCTGGAAACAGTCAGAGGGGAGCAAAAGAGTTTGATTCGCAGGCGGATATTTACTTTGGAGAGAAAGTTATAGAAATTCGGATTCCGTGGCAATTGTTGAATTTTTCAAACCCCTCACAAGGAAGGGTACACGATGACTATTATCAACATTATGGTGTTTCGGAGATAGCGATTGATTCTATCCGGCTTGGTTTAGGTGAGTGGAAAAAAGGGGAGTATATTCGGATGGAAAACTATCGCTTGGAAAAATGGAATAGACCTACCGTAGAAGGAGTTCTAAAAACTTCATACACCATGCTAAAAGACTATTGGAAAGAGGAAGAGAAATGATACATAATGTGTTGTACTTTTATATTATTATTTGCATTGCTATTTTAATCTTTAATATGGCTTATATTATCAAACGTAGACTTTTTTATAAGAAACCACGAATGGTCGAGCGTAAGCGCTGATTAGAAGGGGACAAGGATGGCTTGGTTAAGCATTTTTTTAACAATTTCACGCTTCTTATTTTTAACTTACCTGGTGTTGTACGCAAGCTTTTTGTTGCTTTCTGTAGTGACAGGAGGTATCCATCTCCATGAACGCTATAGAAAGCGACGGAGGAAGCTAGAGGAGAGTGAGGGCAATTATCCACCGATATCTATATTGGTCCCAGCTTACAACGAGGAAGTTACTATTATTTCCACCATAGAATCCTTATTGAAATTGGACTATCCTGTCTATGAAATCATTGTATTAGATGACGGTTCAAAAGATCAAACAGCAAAACTAGTTCGCGAGTATTTTCAGATGAAGGACAGTCAACGAAAAATTGACTACAAGCTTTCTTGTCGTCCTTATCACAGAATCTCAGAACAAGAGTTTGGTTCTGTCTGTCTGACATTGATTGAAAAAGAAAATGGAGGCAAGGGGGATGTTCTTAACCTCGGTATCAACGCAGCAAAGCATGAATATTTTTTGTGTATCGACGCAGATTCGATGTTACAAAGAAACTCTCTGAAAAATCTTGTCCGTCCCATGCAGAAATGGGAGAATGTCATATCTGTTGGTGGAGTCGTCCAAGTTTCACAAGGGGTACGAATAACTGACGGAGAGGTCAGCCATTACCAGTTGCCGTGGTCGGTGCTCCCCTGTTTACAAGCTATCGAATATGACTGTTCTTTTTTAGGGAGTAGAATTTTATTGGACTATTTGCAATCCAATCTCATCATATCAGGTGCCTTTGGGTTATTTTACAAGGAGTATGTCATAGCAGTTGGGGGTTATGATAGGCAGACACTGGGAGAAGATATGGAGCTAGTCATGAAATTGCATTATTTCTGTAGAAATAACAATATTCCTTATCGAATCTGCTATGAAACCAGCGCCATTTGTTGGAGTCAAGCACCGAGCTCTATCGGTGATTTATGCAAACAACGCCGTCGCTGGTTCTTGGGACTCTATCAATGTCTAAAAAAATACCGAAAAATGTTATCGCGAGTTCGTTTTGGGGCGGTGGGATATTTTTCCTATGCTTACTATATGCTATTTGAATTTTTGGCTCCGTTTATAGAGACTTTCGGTTGTTTCGTGATTCTACTTTCGTTGATCTATCATCAACTAAACATCTCATTTTTCATATCGCTCTTTTTCCTCTATAGTACTTTTTGCTCACTGATCACCTTTGCGTCATTTTTGCAACGCGTCTACTCGCAAGATTTATTTATTGGACCTATGGATTTGTGTAAAGCCTTTCTGGCAACCTTGTTTAGATATTTTTTCTTGCATTGGGTATTGAATATTGTCCGTCTGACAAGTTTTATTGGATATAAAAAGAGAAAGCGTGAGTGGGGAGAAATCAAACGAGTGAAACAATTCGTTTAAGTAAAGGTAAGACTGGCTTATAAAAAGAAAGTCTTATCTTTTTTTAAAAAAATACTTGACTGGTTAATATTCTTGTGATATAGTTAACTGGTTAATAAAGGAGGTAGTTATGTTAAAGAAAGTGATAAGAGGCTGTTTTGTTGCCTTATTCGGTTTTGTTTTAGCAGCTTGCTCGGCTCAGAAGGAAGCGAGTCAAGTGCAGCCAGGAATGAAAATAGTCACCTCATTTTACCCGATTTATTCACTGGTTAAGGAAGTGTCAGGGAATAAAAATGATGTTCGAATGATTGGCTCAAGACAGGGCATACACTCTTATGAACCATCGGCTGCGGACATAAAGGCCATATACGATGCAGATGTTTTTATCTATCATTCGCGAATTTTGGAATCCTGGGCAGGACGTTTGGAACCTAATTTGCAAGGTTCATCTGTCAAGGTTTTGGAGGCTTCGACAAATTTACCGCTGACAAAGGTTCCAGGGTTAGAAGACATGGAAGCTGGTCAAGGGATTGATGAAGCTAGTTTATATGACCCCCACACATGGCTGGATCCGGTTTTGGTTGGTCAGGAAGCTGTTGCGATTGGTGAACTTTTAGCAGAAAGTGATCCTAAGAATGCGGATTATTATCGTCAAAATGCCGCAACTTTAGAGGAAAAGGCGCAAAAGTTGGCAGACAAGTATGGCCCAATCTTTTTAAAAGCCACATCAAAAACATTTGTCACTCAACACACAGCCTTCTCTTACACTGCACAACGCTTCGGGTTGAAGCAGTTAGGGATCGCAGGAGTTTCAGAGGAAGAACCAAGTCCTAGACAGTTGGCGGAAATTAAAGAATTTGTTGACACCTACAATGTGCAAACAATTTTTACAGAAAAAGGTGCCTCGGATAAACTTGCCAAGGCACTGGCGAGTTCGACAGGTGTAGATTTAAAAGTGTTGGATCCTCTTGAAGCAGATCCAGAAAATAATTTAACCTATCTAGAAAATCTAGAGCAAGTCTTAGAAACATTAGCTCAAGAGTTAAAATAAAAGGCCGAATTCTATCGACCGAAAGGAGAAAAAATGAAGAAAAAAGCAGTTGTTGGCTCCGTAGCCGCCCTTGTTTTAGGGATGAGTCTCTGTAGCTATCAGCTTGGACGTTTCCAAGCGATGGAAGAGCAAAAAAATCGTGTGTCCTATATTGAAGATAATCAAAGTGTACAAACTACCGTTGCTGAACAATTAACACCTGATCAAGTTTCTGCCAAGGAAAATATTGACGCTGAGCAGATAGTCGTTAAAATTACTGATCAAGGCTATGTGACATCACACGGTGACCATTTCCACTACTATAATGGCAAAGTCCCTTTTGATGCGATTTTTAGTGAAGAGTTGGTCATGAAGGACCCAAACTATGTCTTACAAGACAGTCACATCATCAATGAAGTCCAGGATGGCTACGTCATAAAAGTTGATGGGAAATACTATCTCTATCTAAAAGACCCTAGCAAACATAAAAATGTTCGTAGCAAAGAAGAAGTGGAGCGGCAAAAAGGAATCTCTTCTGCTGACAGCAAAAATCAGGTAGCAGGAAATAGTAAAGACGGCCGCTACAGAACAGACGATGGCTATGTCTTTAATCCGACAGATGTTATTGAAGACACGGGAGATGGTTTTATCGTTCCGCACGGCGACCATTTCCACTTTATTCCTAAAAAAGATTTATCAGCTGCCGAATTGAAGGCTGCTCAAGATTACTGGAATCAAAAAGGAAGTGTGAGCTCGGCTAGTGGTAGTCAATATGGCGATAGAAATAATAGAGCTCAACAGACAACAATTAGTGCGGGGCAAGGTCAGGATTTGGCTAGTTTATTGGCTCAATTGGATGCAACACCCTTATCTCAACGCCATGTAGAAGCAGATGGATTGGTATTTGACCCAAGAACGATTACGAAGAAAACCGCAGCAGGTGTCATCGTTCCACACGGCGATCATTACCACTTTATTCCATACAGCCAGATGTCTCCTCTAGAAGAGAAGATTTCTCGAATGATTGGTGTAAATGGAGCAGGTGTTTCTTCTGGCGCACAAGTAAGTCACTCCCAACATACACCAACACAACCAAATCGTCCAGCAACACCAATCGGCACGGTTACAACGCAACCGGTATCGCCTACACAACCAGTATTACCAACACAACCGAAGCAGTCAACAGGGAAAGTGGTTTCTTATATGGGACGTCAAATTCCTGCTTACGGAAAAGGGTTAGATGGTAAGGCATATTTTACAAGTGATGGATACACCTTTAGCAAAGACTCTATTACCTCAGTTGATGATCAAGGGTTGATAGCTAGTCATGGAGATCATTTCCATTATGTTGGTTTTGGCGAACTCGAAGATTTTGAAATCAAGCAAGTAGAGGAATGGGTTAATGAGAAGGCAGGCAAACAAGTGCCGCCGAAAACATCTGAACAAGTAGGAAACGATGCTAAACCCACAACACCAAGTCAAGGGAATGATTCAAAACCTGTAAAACCAATTCAAGAAGAAAACCGCCCTGCATTTGAATACAAACAAGTAACGGCTAAACGTAAATTGGCTGGAAAAGTTGTTTATGAAATGGAAGTAGGTGGAAAAACTTATACATATGGTCGTGACGAACTAGATTTGATGAAGATCTCTTTTGCTGAGTTGACCTTGGCAGAAAAAGATAAGCAGTATATCTTTGATATTGCACCGCTTGCAGAAGGAGATCTTAAGCCAGCCATGTTGGTCGGTATGGATCAAATTCCGATGAAGGGAGCGAATGCAACCTATGATACTGGACAATCCTTTATTATTCCACACATTGATCACATCCACGTCCTACCTTACACATGGTTGAGTAAGGAACAAATTGCAACGATCCGCTATATCATGCAACATCCTGAAATTCGTCCATCTGCTTGGACTACAAGTGGACATGGTGATGGAGAAGCAACGGATCTTGTTCCCCCAATTCTAAATGCAACACCTAAAGCAAACCGCTTAGGCTTGAAAAATTGGCAAATCATTCACACAGCAGAAGAAGTCATGGATGCACGTGCAAAAGGGAAATTTGCGACAAATGATGGCTATATCTTCTCGGCGGAAGACGTACTAGATCCAGCAAGTTTTGTCTTTAGTCAAGCGTTCAGTCTACCAAGAGCGACAGGAGGTTCTCTACGTTCAATTTCCAAGAAAGATTTATCTAAAGAAGAATTGGAAGCTGTACAAACTCTTCTTGATAAACGAGATGCTGAAGAATTGGCGAAAAATGTCACACCGATTGAGAAACGTGCAGGTTTGAAAAATTGGCAAATTGTTCACTCAGCAGAAGAGTTGGCAGAAGCTAAGGCAGCAGGAAAATATACAACGAAAGATGGCTATATTTTTGATCCAGCAGACCTATTAGATCCCAAAGTGAAAATAGGTACGGATAACTATCGCATTCCACGTGTGATTACAGATGGTTATCATCGGATTAACAAGAGTGATTTGAATTACTTAAGCGAGCTGATCCCAGCAGAGGCTATGGTGGCTCAACGTGAGAAATCTAATTCTAGTTCACCGTCAACACCTGTACCGACTGAAACAGGAGCAAGTGCAGGCGAGACAACAACGCCAGAACAGCCACAAGTTGCCAAAGAAACAGCAGAGGAAATTTATAACCGAGTGGAAGCGAAGAAAGTCGTGCCTTTCGAAGCACTGACCTACAATGCTGGCTATGCGACCGAAGTACGTAACGGGACTCTGGTAATTCCGCATCAAGATCACTATCACTATGTATCCTTTAAATGGTTTGACCAAGGTAGTGCAAGAAGTCCTGAAGGGTATAATTTAGAAGATTTCCTAGCAACGGTTAAATACTACATGACTAATCCACAAGAACGCCCAGTTTCAGACGATGGCTGGGGAGTATTTACACCAAATACACCATCTGAATCAACAGAAGAAACAGAGACGGAAGAGAGTGATGAAGAAATTATTTCTGAAGAAACCGAGGAAATTGACGAGTTTACAGAAGAATTAAAACGAAGAGCAGAAGAGTTTGGTATGGACTTCAAAACCTTTGAACAAAGTCTGGTCATACTCTCAGACCGTTACAAAGTCTCATTTGAAGCTTTCGAATATGATGCAACAAGCAAAGTTGTTCGACTTGTAGATAAGGATGGGGTCAAACGGACCATCTCCCTTCCAAGTTTAGAAGAACAAGTATAGTAAACAAAATACCTGTAGCGCTGAGCTCTGCAGGTATTTTTTTACAGAAAAACGATAAAGATTATCTTTGACTATTTGCCTTTTTTAGCGTAAAATAGAAAGGAAAGACAAAAAAGGAGAACAGCCTTGGAACTTAACGTATTTGCAGGACAAGAAAAAAGCGAACTTTCCATGATTGAAGTAGCCCGTGCTATTTTGGAAGAACGTGGACGTGACAACGAAATGTATTTCAACGACTTGGTCAATGAAATTCAAAACTACCTTGAAAAATCAAACAGCGAGATTCGCGCAGCCCTCCCAACCTTCTATTCTGATTTGAATGTGGATGGAAGCTTCATTCCACTTGGCGAAAACAAATGGGGATTACGTTCATGGTACGCAATCGATGAGATTGACGAAGAAGTGATTACTCTTGAAGAAGATGATGAAGATGCACCAAAACGCAAGAAGAAACGTGTCAATGCCTTCATGGACGGTGATGAGGATGCAATTGACTACGGACATGACGATCCAGAAGATGAGGACAACTATCCGGGTAGTGCATCATCAGAATACGATGATGAAAATCCAGATGACGAAAAAGATGAAGTTGAGTCCTATGATTCAGAAATCAACGAAATTATCCCAGATGACGAATTAGATGAAGAGGATGTTGATTTAGGTGAAGATGACGACGAGTATTCAGATGAAGAGGTCGTCGACGAATAAGAATTATATCCCCCTAGATTCTTAAAAATAATTTGACAAGACTACCAAATTACGATAAGATACTATCGGGCACCTCTTTTGAGGTCGGAGCTCCCTAGCGATAGGGAGCTATTTTTGTTTTTTCTTCAAGTTAACAGGAAGTATCCCCATAAATTGCTTCCTATTAGCCTGAATCGTAGAAAAGGAGTTTGCATGACAAAGTATATTTTTGTAACAGGTGGCGTTGTTTCCTCTATCGGCAAAGGGATTGTAGCAGCCAGCCTAGGTCGTTTATTGAAGAACCGAGGTCTCAAGGTAACAATCCAAAAATTTGATCCATACATCAACATTGACCCGGGAACAATGAGTCCGTATCAACACGGTGAAGTTTTTGTGACGGATGACGGTGCAGAAACCGACTTGGACCTTGGGCATTATGAGCGCTTCATCGACATTAACCTGAACAAATATTCAAATGTTACAACAGGTAAAATTTATAGCGAAGTCCTCCGTAAAGAGCGTAAAGGGGAATACTTAGGGGCAACAGTTCAAGTTATTCCACACATTACAGATGCTTTGAAAGACAAAATCAAGCGTGCAGCTCGTACTACAGATGCAGACGTCATCATCACAGAAGTGGGTGGTACAGTAGGTGATATTGAAAGCTTGCCATTCCTTGAAGCGCTTCGTCAGATGAAGGCAGATGTCGGTTCAGACAATGTTATGTATATCCATACAACTCTCTTGCCTTATCTCAAAGCAGCAGGCGAAATGAAAACTAAGCCAACACAACATTCTGTAAAAGAGTTGCGTGGTCTAGGTATTCAGCCCAACATGTTGGTAATTCGGACAGAGCAGCCTGCTGGACAAGGAATTAAAAATAAACTGGCACAATTCTGTGATGTCGCTCCAGAAGCAGTTATTGAGTCCTTGGATGTCGAACATCTTTACCAAATCCCATTAAATATGCAAGCGCAGAATATGGATCAAATTGTTTGTGATCACTTGAAGCTCGACGTACCTCCAGCAGATATGACAGAGTGGACAGCAATGGTAAACAAGGTTCTTAATCTCCAGAAAAAAGTAAAAATCGCTTTAGTTGGTAAGTATGTAGAATTACAAGATGCCTATATTTCTGTAGTTGAAGCTCTAAAACACTCAGGATATGCAAATGATGCTGCTATCGAATTGGACTGGGTCAATGCAAATGATTTGACAGCAGAAAACGTAGCTGAACGTCTAGGACAAGCACAAGGAATTATCGTTCCTGGTGGCTTTGGACAACGTGGTACAGAAGGGAAAATACAAGCCATTCGTTATGCTCGTGAGAATGACGTGCCAATGCTAGGGGTCTGCTTGGGAATGCAGCTGACCTGTGTAGAATTTGCTCGTCACGTTCTCGGTTTAGAAGGTGCTAACAGCTTTGAATTAGACCCAGAAACCAAATATCCAATTATTGATATCATGCGTGATCAAATTGGAGTGGAAGATTTAGGAGGAACTCTCCGCCTAGGTCTTTATCCAAGCAAGCTCAAACGTGGCTCCAAGGCTGCAGCTGCTTATGATAATCAAGAAGTTGTACAACGTCGTCATCGTCATCGTTATGAGTTTAATAATGACTTCCGTGAACAATTTGAAAAAGCAGGTTTTGTTTTCTCAGGCGTGTCACCAGACAACCGTTTGGTAGAAATTGTTGAAATTCCAGAAAATAAATTCTTCGTTGCCTGCCAATATCATCCAGAACTACAATCTCGTCCTAATCGCCCTGAAGGTTTGTATACAGCCTTTGTTTCAGCAGCTATGGAGAATGAAAAATAAGTATAACCATTATAGAAGAAGATTGGTATTATTCAATCTTCTTCTATATTTCATATAAATAAACGAAAAAGATGTTAGTATTTATAGAAGAAAATACGAAATACCACCCCATATGGCATCATTGTCTAGATTGTTTTAAGTATTACATATAGTAGAATATTGCAAAAGAATCAGCTAAATTAATACGTTTTGGCAAAAAATGTGAAAATAAAAAATAAAATTCAAAAAAAGTGTTGACAAGGCCAGTTCCTAATGATATACTAGTTCTTGTGTTAAGCGGGGATGGTGGAATTGGCAGACGCGCAGGACTAAGGATCCTGTGACCGCTTTAGGTCGTGTGGGTTCAAGTCCCACTCTCCGCATAGTGGACTAGCTAAGGCTAGTCCTTTTGCTTTGTCTAGATAAGTGCAGAGCACGATATATGCTAGTTCATAAATTACAAGAATGATACGAAACAGGCGTTATTATGGCTTTCATGAAAAGATATGTGAAAGTTTTCTCAAAACTAGACGGTTTCAACTAGCATTTTCAAAATAAAAATGGTAGAATAGAAGAGTATGAGGTGCAACCTCAAAAAATATTAGGAGGCTATCGAAATGCCATTAGTTTCAGCAGAAAAATTTGTCCAAGCAGCTCGTGACAACGGTTATGCAGTTGGTGGATTTAACACAAACAACCTTGAGTGGACTCAAGCTATCTTGCGTGCAGCAGAAGCAAAACAAGCTCCAGTTCTTATTCAAACTTCTATGGGTGCAGCTAAGTACATGGGTGGTTACAAAGTAGCTCGTAACTTGATTGCAAACTTGATTGAATCAATGAACATTACAGTTCCAGTTGCTATTCACCTTGACCACGGTCACTACGAAGATGCACTTGAGTGTATCGAAGTTGGTTACACTTCTATCATGTTTGATGGTTCACACCTTCCAGTAGAAGAAAACCTTGCAAAAGCAAAAGAAGTTGTAGAATTGGCGCACGCTAAAGGTATCTCAGTTGAAGCTGAAGTTGGTACTATCGGTGGTGAAGAAGATGGTATCGTAGGTACTGGTGAATTGGCTCCAATTGAAGACGCAGTAGCAATGGTTGCAACTGGTATTGACTTCTTGGCAGCAGGTATCGGTAACATCCACGGTCCATACCCAGCAAACTGGGAAGGTCTTGACCTTGACCACTTGCGTAAATTAACTGAAGCTGTACCAGGTTTCCCAATCGTATTGCACGGTGGTTCAGGTATTCCAGATGCACAAATCCAAGAAGCAATCAAATTGGGTGTTGCTAAAGTTAACGTAAACACTGAGTGCCAAATCGCATTTGCAAACGCAACTCGTAAGTTTGCAGCAGCTTATGAAGCAAACGAAGCAGAATACGATAAGAAAAAACTCTTTGACCCACGTAAATTCTTGGCAGACGGCGTGAAAGCTATCCAAGCATCTGTTGAAGAGCGTATCGACGTATTCGGTTCAGCGAACAAAGCTTAATGTAACTGCGAAGAAATCTCAGATTTCAAGCAAACAAAGCATAAGTTTCTTAGATTAAACCAAAAAGGATTTTCTTTCGAGAATCCTTTTTATTATAATAGTTGATTAAGTTTGATCTAGTTCTCGCTATGAAGAAATCTACGATAGAAGTGAGCAGAGAACAGTTAAAATATAAACCGCTCCAAAGTTTTCATGACTGTAATAACTTAGAGAACGAAGAATTATGGATGGGGCGCAAACGGTAGTGTTAAAATATTTACCTATGAGTATAGATACTTTAAAAAAATAAAAATGAAAATAATTCTTGCCAAGTCCAATCTTTTCTGTTAGAATAGTATGGTATGTGGTGCTAGCACATCCGATATATTTGATCAAATGAGGAGGAAGATACAATGGCTAAAGTATGTTATTTCACTGGTCGTAAGACTGTATCAGGTAACAACCGTTCACACGCTATGAACCAAACTAAACGCGCAGTTAAACCAAACCTTCAAAAAGTAACTGTTTTGATTGATGGTAAACCTAAAAAAGTTTGGGCTTCAGCACGTGCATTAAAATCAGGCAAAGTTGAACGCGTATAATGACAAAGTCGTTAGAAAAATCTAGCGACTTTTGTTTTTGGAAAAAATAGCCTAGTTATAAAGTCGATGAGGAGCAAATTCGACCACTACATAATAAACAGGAAAGAATATCAGCTATATAGCTCTTCACATTGCTGTTGAAAAGTTAACAAAGAAGGAACGTTGTCAAAAATAAACTGTGTATTGATGTGGAAGATTTTTCCAAGATCGAACATTTAAACTTGGATTGACATTAAGAGTTGTACGAGAGAGCATGTCCGTATGGGTTCTACAAGAAGGGAATCACGAACTGGAAGAATAGAGAGAATAGGGAGTGTTAAAAAAAGGTAAAAAAATCTCAAAAAACCTGTTGACAATGTATATAAGTCGTGATAGAATAATTGAGTTGTCTCTTGAAGGACTGGTTAATAGAGGAACGAAAAAAAGTTTCGAAAAAGTGTTGACAAGACCAACAGAAGATGATAGAATGATTGAGTTGTCTCTTGAGGGACTGGTTAACAGAGGAACGAAAAAAAGTTTCAAAAAAGTGTTGACAAAGTTCACAAGAAATGATAAACTAAGATAGTTGTCGCGAGAGCGCGATAACAACAAGACCTTTGAAAATTAAAGAAGACGAACCAAACGTGCAGGGTGATTTATCTAAGGATAAATCGTCAATGACAAAACAAAACAATAAAACGGAAAGCTAGCAATAGCTTGA
>NZ_JANFME010000021.1:0-38533 GCF_029616525.1 Streptococcus suis
ATAGCCTAGGAGATACACCTGTACCCATGCCGAACACAGCAGTTAAGCCCTAGAACGCCTGAAGTAGTTGGGGGTTGCCCCCTGTTAGATACGGTAGTCGCTTAGCATATTCCGCCATAGCTCAGTTGGTAGAGCGCATGACTGTTAATCATGATGTCACAGGTTCGAGCCCTGTTGGCGGAGTAAAGAGAAATCTTTAATGTATGGTCCGTTGGTCAAGGGGTTAAGACACCGCCTTTTCACGGCGGTAACACGGGTTCGAATCCCGTACGGACTATATTTGGAGGCTGCTTAGGTCTCTTTTTTTGTTTTTTGAGGTGTATGGGCTTTAATTTGCCTCTTTTTTCTTTTCTTGTTACTTTGTCTATTCATTGTTTGTTGATATAATAGAGATATGAAAAGACTATGTGATGAATTATCGGTTTTGCCAGGGATTGGTCCAAAATCGGCTGAAAAATTCTTAAAAATTAACATTCAGAATATTAATGATTTGCTGACTTACTATCCATTTAGATATGAAGATTTTGAGAGTAAGTCTATTTATGATTTGCAGGATGGGGAGAAGGCAGTGGTAGTTGGGGAGGCGGTATCTCCAGCTAATGTACAGTATTATGGCTACAAAAGAAATAGACTCCGTTTTTCAATGAAACAGGGTGAGGTTGTCTTAGCAGTTTCGTTTTTTAATCAGCCTTATTTAGCAGATAAGATTGTTTTGGGGCAGGATATTGCAGTTTGGGGAAAGTGGGATAAGGCTAAGGCAAGTTTGACAGGAATGAAAATTTTGGCTCAAGTATCAGATGAGCTCCAACCTGTCTATCATGTGGCGCAAGGGATTTCGCAAGTAAATTTGGTTAAGGCTATTAAAACAGCTATTGATCAGGGATATTTGCATTTATTAGAGGAGAACTTGCCATCAGTTTTACGAGAGCGCTATCGGTTAATGAATCGCCGAGAGGCGGTTTTTGCGATGCATTTTCCGACAAATTTAGAAGAGTATAGACAAGCTTTGCGACGTATGAAGTTTGAGGAATTATTTTATTTTCAATTACAGTTGCAAATGCTGAAAGCCAACAATCGTGATATTTCGAATGGTTTGAAGATTGCCTATGATGCTGATAGATTGGCTATGCAAATAAGACAATTGCCGTTTGTCTTAACAGATGCTCAGTCTGGGGCTTTGGCTGAAATACTATCAGATATGAAGTCCTATGGGCACATGAATCGTTTGTTACAAGGGGATGTTGGTTCAGGGAAGACAGTAGTTGCTGGATTGGCTATGTTTGCTGCTGTGACTGCGGGGATGCAGGCTGCAATTATGGTGCCGACAGAAATTTTGGCTGAGCAACACTTTGAGAGTTTGCGCCAGCTTTTTCCAGAACTTTCTATTGCTCTTTTGACAGGGGGAATGAAGGCTGCTGAGCGTCGTACTGCTTTAGAGGCGATTTCTAGTGGTCAGGTAGACATCATTGTAGGAACTCACGCTCTTATCCAGGAAAGTGTGTCGTATCATAAGCTTGGTTTGGTTGTGACGGATGAGCAACATCGTTTTGGTGTTAAACAGCGCCGTCTGTTTCGTGAGAAGGGTGATAATCCGGATGTGCTTATGATGACTGCTACACCTATTCCTCGGACGTTAGCCATTACAGCTTTTGGAGATATGGATGTATCGATTATTAATCAGTTACCTGCTGGTCGGAAGCCAATTATCACTCGCTGGGTCAAACATCAACAGCTACCCACAGTCTTAGATTGGTTGGAGCGGGAGTTAGAAGTGGGTGCTCAGGTTTATTTTATCTCTCCGTTGATTGAAGAATCTGAGGCTCTAGATTTAAAGAATGCTGTAGATCTACAATCTGATTTACAGGCGCATTTTGGAGAGCAAGTTACAGTGGATTTGTTACACGGTAAGATGAAGAATGACGAGAAAGATGCCATCATGCAGGCTTTTAAGGAGCGAAAAACGAATATTTTGGTTTCTACCACTGTTATTGAAGTCGGAGTCAATGTGCCCAATGCAACGGTGATGGTTATTATGGATGCAGATCGTTTTGGTTTAAGCCAATTACATCAGTTGAGAGGGCGTGTAGGACGTGGTCATAAGCAGTCTTATGCAGTGTTAGTTGCTAATCCTAAAACAGAGTCTGGTAAGGAACGCATGAAAATTATGACAGAGACGACAGATGGTTTTATTTTGGCTGAAGCTGACTTAAAAATGCGTGGGTCTGGAGAAATATTTGGGACTCGTCAATCAGGTTTGCCAGAATTTCAAGTTGCAAATATTATCGAGGATTATCCAATTTTAGAGGAAGCAAGACGAGTTGCTAGTCAGATTGTTAGCGTGGAAAATTGGCAGGAGGACCCTAATTGGTCGATTTTGCTTGCTAATTTGAAAGATCGAGAGGAATTGGACTAGTCATATAAAAAAGGCCAACACACATGTGTTGGTCTTTTGACATATTGTATAGTTCGTCAGCGATTAACCTTGGATGTAATCTGCCAAGCTTTGCTCTTCCAAGCCTGCATTGAGAGCGATAAGGAGTTTGAGTCGGGCTTTTTGAGCATTCAATTCTTTAACAAATAAAATGCCGTCTTTCTCCAGTTGGATGCCACCACCTTGGTAGGCATAGACTGGCTCAGCAATTCCGTTAAAACAGCGAGATACCAGAATAATGGGTATCTTTTGATCAAGGAGTTTCTTAATGGCTGGAAGGATGGTAAGCGGAAGATTTCCGGCGCCGAGTGCTTCAATGACTAAACCGGAAATTGAGCTTGCAGTGAGAGAATCAAGGAGAATGGAGTCCATATCTGCATAAGCTTTTATGATTGGGACCGTTCCTGTGACTGTTGATAAGTCAAATCGAACACGTGGTTCAGCAGTTTTAAAATAGAGAATCTCTCGTTTGGTGACTAATCCCAGTGGTCCATGGGTTGGTGTTTGAAAGGTTGAGACGTTGGTGGTATGCGTTTTTGTAACATATTTAGCAGCATGAATTTCATCGTTCATGACCACTAGAACACCTTTATCTGCGGATTTACCATCAGCAGCCACACGTAGGGCTGTTCGGTAGTTATAAATCCCGTCGCTACCCAGTTCATTTGAGGAACGCATAGCTCCGGTCAATACAATTGGTTTTTCTGGAATAGCCATTGTATCAAGGAAATAGGCAGTTTCTTCTAAAGTATCTGTGCCATGTGTAATGACAAAACCATCGAAGTTCATTTGTTCTTCTTTAATTTTTTGGTATAGAGTCATCATGTGTTCTAAGCGAATGTGTGGACTTGGAACATTGAGAAAATCCAAGGATGTCACTTGAATTTCTTCTAGTGGGCTATCAATTTGGGTCATTGGATTGATTTTACTCGATGCAACTTCACCCTGATGATTGGCTTGCATAGAAATGGTTCCACCTGTATGCAGTACTAGAATTTTTTTCATAAATTTTCAGTTTCTTTCAAAGTGTGATATACTGATTGTAACATAATTCTTAGAAAGTAGGTGAGTTGGTTGACGATAAAGGCTGTATTTTTCGATATTGATGGTACCTTATTGACCGACAATCGTATGGTTAGTAGTTCAACTATTCTCGCCATTAATGCTTTGAAAGAGAAGGGGATTTTAGTTGGTTTAGCTACAGGACGTGACCCTCGTTTTGTTTTGCAGTATATGGCTAGTTTAGGGCTAGATTTGGCCATTGCTTATAATGGTCAATATATTTTTTCAAGAGAAGAAGTTATTTATAGTCAGAGTTTAGAGCCAAAGCAAATTGAACAAATTATGGAGTATGCGCAAACTCACCATAAGGATTTATCTTTTGGAACTGCTAAAGGCATATTTGGTAGTAAGATTATGAGTGCTGGAACAGGAAATTTTGCATATCGTGTGACGCGTATGATTCCGGAGTCCTGGGCTGGAATCATAAACTTTATTTTCAATCGCTTGGTACGTTGGATCAGTCCTCAACAGGAAACGAATTTGAAAGGTTTTCTCTTTCAACCAATCTATCAGCTGATGTTGCTGACGACGGAAAGGGAGACACAATCATTGGAGCTGCTCTTTCCAAACTTATCTTTTACGCGTTCGAGTCCCTATGCGACTGATATTATCAGTAAGGGAAATTCAAAATTATCGGGTATTGTAAAGGTTGCAGATCGGTATGGTTTTGAGTTAGATGAAGTTATGGTATTCGGGGATTCTAATAATGATTTTGAAATGTTGAATGAAATTCAGCACTCGGTAGCGATGGGAAATGGGACGAAAAAGGTTAAACAAGCTGCTTCCTTTGTTACAGATACAAATAATCGTGATGGGATTTATAAGGCATTAATTCATTTTGGTGTGATTGAGGGATAAGATGTTTCAGAGCAAGGACGATAATTTTAATAGGGTAAAGGATTTTCATTTTTTAATGGATGGTGAAACCCAAGAACTTCCCAGTGTGTATGATGGACAGACGGCTTTGCATCGCGCTGGTTTTAAATTGGAGGAGTTGGTAGAATTTCTACATGCAGCTTCAGAATCTGAAGTTGAGTTTCATGATTTTATCCAACAACTTCATCGGGATTTAGATACTGCTGCTGATAAGGTATCTGGCAAGAGAAGTTTCGGGGGTTCGATGCAGGATCAGGTAGATGCTTTGCTGGATATTCTTTATTTTACATATGGTTCGTTTGTTTTGATGGGGGTTGATCCAGAACCAATTTTTCAGATAGTCCATACTGCAAATATGGGGAAAACATTTCCAGATGGGAAGGCCCATTTTGATCCAATTACCCATAAAATTTTAAAACCTGATGATTGGGAAGAACGGTTTGCGCCGGAGGAAAAGATTCAGGAAGAGTTGAAAAGACAGATGAAAAGACTTGATTCGTAAATCAAGTCTTTTGGTTTATAAACTTTTTTCTCCATCGCGAACAATGAGTAAATCGATAGTTGCGTGGCGCATGATATATTCGGATGAGGATCCGATCAGGAGACGTTCAAAGGCGTTTAGACCAGTTGCTCCAAGTAACATAAGATCAGCACCGGTTTCCTTTGGAATATCGATAGCCAGTAGGGTTTTAGGGTTACCGAATTCAATGCGAATTTGTACATCGGTCAGACCGGCGTTGAGAGCTTCTTGTTTGTATTCTTCGAGGAGGAGCTCCGCCTCTCTTTCTAAAGATTCATAGACAGAGGCGTCAAATGCAACAACATTGTGGAGAGCACGGGTGTCAATCACATGGGCGATAATCAGACGTGCTTGGTTGCGTAGTGCGACATGAATGGCTTTATGAAGAGCTAATTCTGCTCCTTTAGAGCCGTCTACAGCTACGAGTATTGTTTTGTAAGATTGTGTCATAATAATCACTCCTTTCAGAAGAGCTTTGTCCCGAAATAGGTAGAGTAGTTCCTTACATTTTTATTATAAGCCTTTTGAGAGAAAATGTAAAGGATTCTTGTACTTTTTTAGCTTTTACAGTACAATAGAAAAGATAGAAAGTCGAGGTGACGGCATGAAGCAATTTAACAAGTCAACAAAATTGGATGATGTAGCATATGATATTCGTGGGCCTGTTTTGGAAGAAGCCATGCGTATGCGTGCCAATGGAGAGCAGATTTTACGTTTGAATACGGGGAATCCTGCAGAATTTGGTTTTACTGCTCCAGATGAAGTTATTCGTGACTTGATTCATAACGCCCGTAAATCAGAGGGATATTCGAACAGTAAGGGAATTTTTTCTGCACGTAAGGCTATCATGCAGTATTGTCAGCTAAAGAAATTTCCAAATGTTGACATTGAAGATATTTATCTTGGAAACGGCGTGAGTGAGCTGATTGTTATGTCTATGCAAGGTTTACTAGATAATGGTGATGAGGTATTGGTGCCAATGCCAGACTATCCTCTCTGGACTGCCGCAGTTAGTTTGGCTGGTGGTAAAGCTGTTCACTATGTTTGTGATGAAGCAGCTGAATGGTATCCAGATTTGGCAGATATGGAGTCCAAGGTAACTTCTCGAACCAAGGCAATTGTCCTTATCAATCCAAATAATCCAACTGGTGCTCTCTATCCGAAAGAAATTTTAGAAGGAATCATTGATATTGCTCGTAGACATGAATTGATCATTTTCTCTGATGAGATTTACGATCGTATGGTCTTTGACGGAGCTGTTCATATCCCTATTGCAACACTGGCTCCAGATTTATTTGTTGTGACGATGAATGGACTGTCTAAATCGCATCGTATTTGTGGTTTCCGAGTAGGTTGGATGGTCTTATCTGGTCCGAAAAAGCATGTAAAAGGTTACATTGAAGGCTTGAATATGTTGTCCAATATGCGTTTGTGTTCAAACGTTTTGGCTCAACAGGTTGTTCAAACTTCTTTGGGAGGTTACCAATCGGTTGATGAACTCTTGATGCCTGGCGGACGCTTATATGAACAAAGGGAGTTCATTACCAAGGCGATTAATGATATTCCGGGACTTTCTGCTGTAAAACCTAAGGCTGGTCTGTATGTCTTCCCAAAAATTGATCGTGAGATGTACCGAGTTGAGGATGATGAACAATTTGTATTGGATTTCCTCAAGCAAGAAAAAGTACTTTTGGTCCATGGTCGAGGTTTTAACTGGAAGGATCCAGATCATTTCCGTATTGTGTATTTACCACGTGTGGATGAGTTGGCAGAAATTCAAGAAAAAATGTCACGATTCTTGCGGCAATATCGTAGGTAATGGAATTTTGGGCTGAATGTTAATCAGCCTTTTCTTTTTACTTGAATGAAATTGTTTGTATTTTTCTAACAAGGGTAAATATTCTGATAATTGTTGAAATTTTATGTATTTTTTGCTATACTGAAAGCAATTACAGAGTAAAGAGGAAAATATGACAACATTATTAGAGAAGACACGGAATATTACTTCTATTTTGAAGCGTTCCGAAGAGCAATTGGCAGAAGAATTGCCTTACAATGCCATTGCTGAGCATTTATCAGCTATTATTGACTGCAACTCGTGCATCATTAATAGTGAAGGTGAAGTTTTGGGATACCACATGAACTATGAGACGAACAATGATCGTGTGGAAGAATTTTTCCAAAATAAACAATTCCCAGAAGAATATGTAAAAGCAGTTGTGCAGGTTTACGATACGCAGGTTAATTTGCCTGTCGAGAGCGAGTTGACTGCCATCCCTGTCGAATCAAGATCGACTTATCCAAATGGGCTGACAACGATAGCGCCTATCCACGTAACGGGGATTCGTTTTGGTTCGCTTATTATTTGGCGGAATGATGAGCAGTTTCACGATGATGATTTGATTTTGGTTGAGATTGCGGCAACAGTAGTTGGTATTCAGTTACTTAATTTCCAACGGGAAGAAGACGAGAAGAATATCCGTCGTCGTGCGGCAGTTAATATGGCGGTAAATACGCTATCTTACTCAGAAATGAAGGCAGTTGCAGCTATTTTGGGTGAATTGGATGGCAATGAGGGGCAATTGACTGCTTCTGTGATTGCAGATCGTATCGGTATTACACGCTCGGTGATTGTGAATGCACTGCGTAAGTTGGAGAGTGCAGGGATTATTGAAAGTCGTTCTTTGGGAATGAAGGGGACTTATTTGAAAGTTCTTATCCCAGCTATTTTTGATGAAATTAAGAAACGTGACTACTAAAATGACAAAAGCATTGATTTCGATTGATTATACAATAGATTTTGTGGCAGATGAAGGAAAGTTGACTGCTGGAAAATCAGCTCAGGCTATTTCTGAACGAATTGCTCAGGTTACGCAAGAAGCTTTTGAAAATGGAGACTACATTTTCTTTGCGATTGATGGTCATGAGGAGGGGGATGAATTTCATCCTGAAGCTCAGCTTTTCCCAAGTCATAATATCATTGGGACGCAAGGGCGAGACTTGTATGGTCCTTTAGCAGATTTTTATCAAAAACATAAAGGGCATGCGCGTGTTCGTTGGATGGATAAACGTCATTATTCTGCTTTTTCTGGGACGGATTTGGATGTTCGACTAAGAGAGCGTGGTGTAGATACGGTTGTCTTGACGGGTGTTTTGTCTGATATTTGTGTTCTTCATACAGCTATTGATGCTTATAATAAGGGGTATCGTATTGAGGTGGTCTCATCAGCCATTGCTGCATTGACGGAGGAGAATCATCAGTTTGCTCTTAACCATTTGCGTCATGTACTCGGTGCGACAATCATTGACTAATAGTATAGTGACCAGTCTGTGGACTGGTTTTTCGTTTTTCTCCAATAGGAATCTGTATTATTAACACTCTTCGAAAATCAAACTCAGACCTTGTTGACTTAACTTGTAAAAGAAGCGGTGTGATTGACCATGATAAATTTATCAAAATGCTTTACATAGGTGATTACTTGGTGTATAATATAGTCTGTGTGTAATGGACGCACAAAAATACAGTTTATCCGCTGGGTTTAAAAGCACCTAAGATTGACAAAGATAGGAGAATAAAATGAATCCATTGATCCAAAGTTTGACAGAAGGTCAACTTCGTACTGACATCCCTTCATTCCGTCCTGGTGACACTGTGCGTGTTCACGCTAAGGTTGTCGAAGGTAACCGCGAACGTATCCAGATTTTCGAGGGTGTTGTTATCTCTCGTAAAGGTCAAGGCATCTCAGAAATGTACACTGTACGTAAAATCTCTGGTGGTGTAGGTGTTGAACGTACATTCCCAATCCACACTCCACGTGTTGATAAGATTGAAGTAGTACGTTACGGTAAAGTACGTCGTGCTAAATTGTACTACCTACGTGCATTGCAAGGTAAAGCAGCACGTATCAAAGAAATCCGTCGTTAAGATAGTCCTACAGACTATTTTGGTCGGAGAATGGGAGGCAGCGAAAGCTGTCTCTTTTTTTAAAAAAAATCTGTTGAAAAAGTACCAAATTGTGAAAGCAGTGGTAAAATGGATTTTTTTGTGTATCTTCCATGAAATAATATGTTATACTATATATTATTGTAGCTAGTATAGAGGAGGTTGCGGATGAGCGAACAGTTTATTCCATCTGTTTTATCAGATTTACGACAGGATATTGTTCAGATGCCAGAAGTTATCAAGGAATGTAGTGGAATTCGTATTTATGGTCGTCGCATTCGTTCAGTCTTATTTACAACGGATGTGTCTATTATTGCCAATCACAATGCAGATGCTATTTTGGCTGTTTATCCATTTACGCCCAGTCCAGCTATTATCAAAAGTATTATGTTGGTTGCGTCAGTTCCAGTCTTGGCTGGTGTTGGTGGAGGCTTGACGACAGGTATGCGTTCAGCTAATATGAGTCTATTGTCTGAGTCGGAGGGAGCATACGCTGTTGTGGTAAATGGACCAACGGATGTAAAAACAATTGAGGCAATCAATAAGGTAGTAGATATTCCTATCATTTATACCGTTGTTTCTGAAAAGTCTGATTTAACCTCACGGATTAAAGCTGGAGTAGATATTCTAAATGTTTCTTGCGGTATGGAAACGCCAAGGGTTGTGAAGAAGATTCGAGAAGCTTTCCCTGACTTTCCAATTATTGCGACTGGTGGTCCGACTGAGGACTCTATTCGTCGGGTTATCGAAGCTGGAGCCAATGCTGTCTCCTATACAGCACCAAGTAATGGGGAGCTTTTTAAAGGGAAAATGGAAAAATACCGCAAACATGCAAAGGATTAGCTCATAAAAAGATAGGCTAAGCAAACAGTAAGTTTTATTGCTAGATGAAACTTGCTGTTTTTTATCATTTTACGGTGTGAGATTAGGAATACTTCGCAATTTAAAGAATGGATTTTTAGGAGGAAATAGGTGGTAAATTGGTAACATATTAGGTCATTTCTACCTTTGTCTGAGGCTGGAAATATGGTATAATGAGAAGATAGATTTCCATTAGGAGGAAAGTAAGAATGAAGATTTCTGAAGCTGAAGTCCGTCACGTTGCTAAGCTATCTAAGCTGGAATTTTCGGACCAGGAAACAGCGGAATTTGCGATAAGTTTGAGCAAGATTGTCGATATGGTTGAATTGCTCAATGAAGTAGATACGACAGGTGTTGCGGTAACGACCACTATGGCCGACCGTAAGAATGTCTTGCGAGCAGATATTGCCCAAGAAGGTGAGAGCCGTGAGGAGCTCTTTAAAAATGTGCCTGAATCACAAGATAACTTTATCAAGGTACCAGCTATTCTAGACGGGGGAGGAGATGCCTAATGACTTTTAACAATAAAACCATTGATGAATTGCATGACCTCCTTGTCAAAAAGGAGATTTCTGCGGTTGAGTTGACCAAGGCAACCTTGGAAGACATCAAGAGCCGTGAGGGAGCAGTGGATGCTTTCTTGACTATCACAGAAGATGAGGCCTTGGCGCAGGCTGCTACCCTTGATGAAAAAGGGATTGATGCGGACAATGTTATGGCAGGGATTCCTTTGGCAGTCAAGGACAATATCTCTACTAAGGGGATTTTGACCACGGCAGCTTCAAAAATGCTCTATAACTACGAGCCGATTTTCGATGCGACATCGGTTGCTCAGGCCTATGCCAAGGATATGATTATTGTCGGTAAAACAAACATGGATGAGTTTGCCATGGGTGGTTCTAATGAGAACTCTGCCTTCAAACCGACTAAGAATGCTTGGGACCAGACCAAGGTTCCTGGTGGTTCTTCAGGTGGTTCGGCTGCTGCTGTTGCGTCTGGTCAAGTCCGTTTATCACTCGGTTCTGACACAGGTGGCTCTATCCGTCAACCAGCAGCCTTTAATGGTATCGTTGGCATGAAACCGACCTATGGAAGGGTGTCACGTTTCGGTTTGATTGCCTTTGGTTCATCTCTTGACCAGATTGGTCCATTCTCACAGACGGTTAAGGAAAATGCCCAGTTGCTCAATGTTATCTCTGGTCATGATGTCAAGGATGCAACATCAACCATCAATGAAATTGCTGACTTCACTAGCAAGATTGGTCAGGACATCAAGGGTATGAAGATTGCTCTGCCAAAAGAATACATGGGCGAAGGGATTAATCCGCAGGTCAAGGAAACTATTCTCAAGGCGGCTAAGCACTTGGAAAGCTTGGGGGCAATCATTGAAGAAGTTAGCCTGCCACATTCTAAGTATGGGGTCGCTGTTTACTACATCATTGCTTCATCAGAGGCATCTTCTAACTTGCAACGTTTTGACGGAATCCGCTATGGTTTCCGTGCAGAAGATGCGACCAACTTGGATGAGATTTACGTGAAAACCCGTAGCCAAGGTTTTGGTGAGGAAGTCAAACGCCGTATTATGTTGGGAACCTTTAGCCTATCATCTGGTTACTACGATGCCTACTTCAAGAAGGCTGGTCAGGTGCGGACCTTGATTATCCAAGATTTTGAGAAAGTCTTTGCGGACTATGACTTGATTTTGGGGCCAACAGCTCCGACGGTTGCCTTTGGTTTGGACACGCTCAACCATGACCCTGTGGCTATGTATTTGGCGGATCTCTTGACTATTCCTGTAAACTTGGCAGGTCTGCCTGGTATTTCTATTCCTGCTGGTTTTGTAGAAGGCTTGCCAGTTGGTTTGCAGTTGATTGGTCCAAAATATTCAGAAGAGACCATTTACCAAGTGGCTGCTGCCTTTGAAGCGACAACAGATTACCACAAGCAACAACCAGTGATTTTTGGAGGTGCTAACTAATGAACTTTGAAACGATTATTGGTCTAGAAGTCCATGTGGAGTTGAATACCAACTCGAAAATTTTCTCACCTTCATCTGCTCATTTTGGTGAGGATCCAAATGCTAATACCAACGTGATTGACTGGTCTTTCCCGGGTGTCCTTCCTGTTCTTAACAAGGGTGTTGTGGATGCTGGTATTAAGGCTGCCTTGGCCTTGAACATGGACATTCACAAGGACATGCACTTTGACCGTAAGAACTATTTCTATCCTGATAACCCTAAAGCCTATCAGATTTCTCAGTTTGACGAGCCGATTGGCTACAATGGCTGGATTGAGATTGAGCTAGAAGATGGTTCAACCAAGAAAATCCGTATTGAGCGTGCGCATTTGGAAGAGGATGCTGGTAAGAATACCCACGGGACAGATGGCTATTCTTATGTAGACCTCAACCGTCAGGGTGTGCCTTTGATTGAGATTGTATCAGAAGCAGATATGCGTTCGCCTGAGGAGGCCTATGCCTACTTGACAGCCCTTAAAGAAATCATTCAGTACACTGGTATTTCAGATGTGAAGATGGAAGAGGGTTCTATGCGCGTGGATGCCAACATCTCTCTTCGTCCTTATGGTCAGGAGAAATTCGGTACCAAGACTGAGTTGAAAAACCTCAACTCCTTCAACTATGTTCGCAAGGGCTTGCAGCACGAAGTTGAACGTCAGGCGAAAATCTTGCGTTCAGGTGGTCAAATCCAGCAGGAAACTCGTCGTTACGATGAATCTACTGGTGAAACCATTCTCATGCGTGTCAAAGAAGGTTCAGCTGACTACCGTTACTTCCCAGAGCCAGACCTACCGCTCTACGAGATTGATGATAGCTGGATTGAGGAAGTGCGTGCAGAATTGCCAGTCTTTCCAAAGGCTCGCCGTGCTCACTATGTAGAAAACTTGGGCTTGACCGCCTATGATGCAGGTCAATTGACGTCTACCAAGGCCTTGTCTGACTTCTTTGAAGCAGCGGTGGCAGCAGGTGGCGATGCTAAACAAGTTTCTAACTGGTTGCAGGGTGAGGTGGCTCAGTTCCTCAATGCTGAAGGTAAGACTATTGAGCAAATCGCTTTGACACCAGAAAACTTGGTTGAGATGATTGCCTTGATTGCGGATGGAACTATTTCATCTAAAATCGCCAAGAAAGTCTTTGTTCACTTGGCGAAAGAAGGCGGCTCTGCCAAGGCTTACGTTGAGAAGGCTGGTTTGGTACAGATTTCAGACCCCGCAGTCCTTATTCCGATTATCCACCAAGTCTTTGCGGATAATGAAGCGGCCGTAGCTGACTTCAAGTCTGGCAAACGCAATGCCGATAAGGCCTTCACAGGATTCTTGATGAAAGCGACCAAGGGACAAGCCAACCCACAAGTTGCTCAACAACTTTTGGCTCAGGAATTGGCTAAGTTGTTAGACTAATACTCTTCGAAAATCAAACTCAAACCATGTTGACTTGATTTGAAGAGTGTAATGCTCCAGTTGAGCTTTACAGCCTCCTACTTGTAATCAGAAATAGCAGTGATGTGAATAGGCTCATTCAATTACAAACCTCTGAAGGTTCCCAGAACCTTGGACCACGGCTAAATTGATTTTCATTGAGTATTGGATAAACAGAAGAAAACCGAGAATTCATCAGAACTCTCGGTTTTTTGCTTTCAATATGAACTCTCACGAATGACCAGCTGGGTACCTAGTTTAATCTTACGGGGATGGTGGGGCTGCGGACTAGCAATGACACGGTCCAGCAGTTGCATAGCTTCCTGGCCCATTTCCTCGGTGAAGACGCTGATGGAAGACAGGGCTGGATAGACCTGGCGCGTGATGGCGGTATCGTTAAAGGTGATGAGTTGGACTCTATCAGGCACTGCGATTTGTCGCTCTTGTAAAGCACGCAGGGCACCGACTGCCAGGGTATCATTTGCCATGAAAAAGGCAGGGGGGAGCTTGTCACCTAGGTCCTCAATAGCCTGGCTCATCAGCTCATAGCCTGACTGGGTGGAGAATTTTCCTTGGTAGATATAATTTTCTTGGAGAATGCCCAAGGTGTTCAGGTAGTCACGAAAGGCAGTCAGGCGGGGGTCTGTTGGCAATTGGTGACCATCTGTGGTTTCTTCCTGTCCAACTAGGAGGCCAATATCTGTCAGACCTTGTGAATGGAAGTGGTCAATAACTGTCTGAACAGAGTGTTCAAAGTCAGTCGTGACGCAGGAAAATCCTTCAGTCAATGTGTCAGAATCCACAAAAATGAGCTTAGTCGATAGTCTAGCCAGCTCTGCTATTTGCCCAGAAGAAAATTTGCCAACTGCGATGATGCCGTCCAATCCTTGAAGGAGGGGATTGGCCAAGTCGTTGAAGGAGCGGATGATTTGATAGCCGAGAAGGCTGGCGGTCTGTTCGATGCTGGCACGGATGGAATAGTAGTAGAGGTCAGCCAGCTCTTCGCTCTCCGTGTACCATTGGACAATGCCGATGGTGCCTTTTTGTTGAGGAGCTTGTTTTTTGAGGTGTTTGGTGTAGCCCAGGTCCTGTGCCAAGTTGAAAATGCGGTCGCGGGTTTCTTGGCTGACGGATAGGGTTAGGTCTCCCTTGAGAACGCGGGAAACGGTGGCAGAGGAAAGGTGGGCTTGTTTTGCTATGTCTTTGATTGTAACCATGTTCTTCTCCTGTTTATTTGTCTCTAGTATAGCACAAAAGATAAAAAGATAAAATTAGTAAAAATTTAGTAAAAATATTGACTTTTAAATTGTTGAGTTGTACAATAAAAGAAAACGATTACAAAATCTAGGAGGTTCTTATGAACAAAGAACAACTCAAGCAGGCCTTTCTCGATGTGTTTGGTCAAGAGGCAGATGCGTCTTTCTTCTCGCCAGGTCGGATTAATTTGATTGGTGAGCATACGGACTATAACGGTGGTCATGTTTTTCCTGCGGCCATTACCTTGGGGACTTACGGTGCTGCTCGCAAACGTGATGACCAAGTTTTGCGCTTTTATTCCGCAAACTTTGAAGAACTTGGGATTATCGAAATGGATTTGAACAATCTGGTCTTTGATAAGGCAGATAACTGGACCAACTATGCCAAGGGTGTTCTCAAGTTCTTGCAAGAAGCAGGGCATACCATTGATACAGGTATGGAAGTCTTTGTTTACGGTAACATTCCAAATGGTTCAGGCTTGTCATCATCAGCTTCTCTGGAACTCTTGATTGGCATTATCGCAGAAGAATTATACGGTCTTGAGCTGACTCGACTTGATTTGGTGAAAATTGGGAAACAAACGGAAAATCACTTTATCGGTGTCAATTCTGGCATTATGGACCAGTTTGCGATCGGTATGGGAGCAGACCAACGTGCCATTTATCTGGATACCAATAGCTTGGAGTATGAATTGGTGCCATTGGATTTGGGAGACCATGTGATTGTCATTATGAACACCAATAAACGCCGTGAATTGGCAGATTCTAAGTACAATGAGCGTCGTGCAGAATGTGAAAAAGCTGTGGAAGAATTGAATGCAGTCTTGAATATTCAAACTCTGGGAGAATTGGATGAGTGGACCTTTGATCAATATAGTTATTTGATTAAAGATGAGAACCGTATCAAGCGTGCTCGCCATGCTGTCTTAGAAAATCAACGGACCTTGCAAGCTCGTAAGGCTTTAGAAGAAGGAGATTTGGCTACCTTTGGTCGTCTGGTCAATGCTTCCCATGTTTCCCTGGAGCATGATTATGAAGTGACAGGTTTGGAATTGGATACCTTGGCTCACACAGCTTGGGAGCAAGAAGGCGTTCTTGGTGCTCGGATGACAGGAGCAGGTTTCGGTGGCTGTGGTATTGCTATTGTCCACAAGGATAAGGTTGAAGCCTTTACAGAAAATGTCGGCAAGACCTATACAGAGGTTGTTGGCTATGAACCAAGCTTCTATGTAGCGGAGATTGCTGGAGGCTCTCGCGTTTTATCTCGAAAATAGATTGGAGAAATGATGGCTGGATTGGTGGATCGTTTTGTTGAGCAGGTTATTGCCAACAGTGATTTTGAGGAAATGGATGCTCTTTACCTGCACAATCGGGTCTTGGCTTTGGTGGGAGACCAGGTTCTGACTGTTCAAACAGATTTAGAGGACTTGATTGAATTAAAAGATGAACTATTGGCACATGGAGTTCGAACTGGTTTTGTGGGTGAATTGCTGGAAGAGCAGGACATGGTTGGGTCTTGTTTGATGGATTTGATGACACCAAGTCCAAGTCAGGTCAATCGTGATTTTTGGCAGACCTATCAGGATAGTCCAGAGCAAGCGATTGGTGACTTCTATGAATTGAGCAAGCGCAATGACTATATCAAGATGGCTGCAATTGCGAAAAATATCTATTATCCAGTTTCGACAGAGTATGGGGATTTGGAAATCACGATCAATCTGTCCAAACCTGAGAAGGATCCTAAGTCTATTGCAGCTGCTACGAAAGCTGAAGCAAGCAATTATCCCAAATGCCTACTCTGTATGGAAAATGAGGGCTATCAGGGTCGGATTAATCATCCTGCACGCGCCAACCACCGCATTATTCGCTTGGATCTTGGCAAGGAACAGTGGGGCTTCCAATATTCGCCTTATGCTTACTACAATGAACATGCCATCTTCTTGAACCAAGAGCATGTGCCCATGGTCATTAGTCCGCGAACATTTGAGCAGCTCTTGGACTTGTTGGATTTATTGCCAGGCTATTTTGTCGGTTCCAACTCTGATCTACCAATCTCGGGTGGCTCCATCTTGACCCACAATCACTATCAGGGTGGGCGGCACAGTTTTGCCATGGAAAAGGCGCCGATTGAGCGCCGGCTGGTCTTCGACGGCTTTGAGTCCGTTTCGGCAGGAATTGTCAAATGGCCTATGTCGGTGATTCGCTTGAGTTCGGCAGACAAGCTATCGCTTCTTGGTTTAGCGACTAAGATTTTGGAAAAATGGCGGAGCTACTCAGATGATAGCGTTCAGATAAAGGCTGAGACGGATGGAACTCCTCATCATACCATCACCCCAATTGCTCGGAAACGAGGCGATTTGTACGAACTGGATTTGGTTCTCCGCGACAATCAGACCTCAGAAGAGTTTCCGGATGGCATCTATCATCCACATCCAGATGTGCAACATATAAAGAAAGAAAACATCGGCTTGATTGAGGTAATGGGCTTGGCGATTTTGCCTCCACGTTTGAAAGCTGAATTGACTGAAGTCAAGAAATACTTACTGGGTCAAGCTAGTCAGGTAGCAGCTTATCATCAGCCTTGGGCGGAAAGCCTGAAAACGGCTCACCCAGATGTGACGGAAGAAACTGTCGAACAAGTTGTTCGTGAGTCAGTGGGACAAATTTTTGCGCGTGTATTGGAAGATGCAGGGGTCTACAAACGCACTCCAGAAGGACAGGCAGCCTTTCTACGCTTTGTGGAGTTTGTCGGTTTAGCAATATAAATGTAAGAAAGAGTGGGAGTGGGACAGAACTCGACCGATTTAAAGAGTTCGTCAACAAGTCCTTATTTCCAGTTGTTGAGCTGAAACAGTCTATCCCCAGACTGTTTCACTCCCACCCCCCGCACAGCTCAAACTGTCTGGGAGACAGTTTGAGGTTGGGGATGAAGCGAACTCTGTTCGCATCAGTCGTAGAGGTCATATTTGGAGCGTAAAACGCGAACAACTCTGCCAATCAACCACTGCGCTGAGATGTTGACGCGAACTTAGGGAGGGCGGCCTGCCTTTTTCCTCCATTCCTACTCTTTTTGGTATAATGGAAGTATTCACAGTGTGAGAAGGAGATATGATGGCGGAAAAGAGATTTGGGACACTGATTACATTAATAGCAGGTATAGCCTGGGGCTTGTCTGGAGTGAGTGGACAGTACTTGATGTCACGTGGTGTTTCAGTGGATATGATTACCTCCCTGCGTTTGTTGGTATCGGGATTCTTTCTCGTTGGCCTGGCTTATGCTACAGCGAACGAACAGCTGTTGATAGTGTTGAAAAATAGAAAAGCCTTGTTGGGAATTTTTGTTTTTGCGATATTGGGTCTGGTTCTTAACCAGATGGCTTATTTACAAGCCATCTATCATACCAATGCGGGAACGGCTACGGTTTTACAATACCTTTGCCCTATCTTAGTCTTGGCTTATACCTGTTTGAAAAATAGGGAAAAACCATCAGGGATTGAGTTGATTTCAATTATCTTAGCCGTAGCAGGAACTTTTTTGATTGCGACTCATGGCAAATTAGATGAATTGGCAGTGACTCCAATCGGTTTGTTCTGGGGAATCTTTTCAGCCTTTACTTATGCGCTATATATTATTTTGCCAGGTAAATTGATCCGTCAATACGGCAGTATAACGGTGATTGGTTTAGGGATGTTAATGGGCGGCTTTGTGGTTACGCTTGGTTTGCAAACTTGGCAGCATCGTCTTCCTATTGATGGTGGAAGTTTCCTGGGCCTGTTAGGTATTGTCGGAGTCGGGACGATTTTTGCCTATACTGCCTTTCTTAAAGGCGTCAGTATGGTTGGTCCTGTCAATGGCAGTCTTTTGGCCTCGATTGAGCCGATTGCATCTGTCTTTTTTGCAGTATGGTTGGTCAATGAACAATTTTATGCAATTGATTTTGTTGGAATGTTGTTGATTTTACTTGCTGTTTTGCTTATTTCTTTAAAAGATATATTGGTTGCCCAAAAGAGTATTGGTTAATATACTCTTTTTTGTTATACTAAAGAAAAAACTTGAAAGGAATAAAGATGATTAAAGAATTTTGTTCCGAAAATCATGTAGGTGTGATGAAGGCCCTATCCCTAGGAGCTAAACGGATTGAGCTCTGTGATAATTTGGCAGTCGGAGGGACGACGCCGAGTTATGGAGTGGTCAAACATGTTTGTCAACTGGCTCATGAGAATGAAGCCACAGTCATGACCATGATTCGCCCTCGCGGTGGAGATTTTTGCTACGATGAAGCAGAGGTGGAAATGATGGTTGAAGATTGTAAAGTAGCGATTGAACTGGGGTCAGATGGTCTGGTTTATGGTTTGTTAACCGAGGAAAATTGGTTGGACGAACCAGCCTTGGAAAGACTGTTTGCTGTTTCGCAGGACTGTCAGATTGTCTTTCACATGGCTTTTGACCAAATTCCTCGCGAACGCCAATTTGAGGCTCTTGATTGGCTGGTAGAACGTGGAGTGACACGGATTTTGACGCGTGGGAGTCTGACAGGGTCTGCCTTGAACAATGTGGAGTGGTTACAGGAAATTGTCGCCTATGCACAAGGTAAAATTGAGATTTTGATTGGTGGAGGATTGACTGTGGACAATGTGCCGACTTTACTAGAAAAACTAGCTATTGACCAAGTTCATGGGACAAGACTGTTTTGGTAGGACAGGTCTGCCTCTAAACAGCTCAGCAGACTATTTACTTTTCTGGGTTTATATTAGCTTTATTTAAGGAAGAGGGAGTATACTCTGTTTATTCTTTTTCATACCCCTCCTAGAAAGCACCTAAGTGGGTGCTTTTTGTTCATATTGCACAAAGAGTTTGTGATATGAAAATATTTACAAAAATGTATAAACTTGTTACAATAATGGTATAAATAAACAAGTGGGGGAGGATGCCATGGGGATGGTTGGAAATCACGAAATTTCAGATAAGATTCTATTGCCAGATGGCTATTATGAAAAGCTTTTAGAGTATGCACAAGCTGAGAAAACTGGTTTCGATGCGGAATTGGAAAGACTTGGCGAGCAGGGGCTGTTGCTTAATGTCTACAAGGGTCAGGAAGCAGATAGGGAAATTATCCTGTCTGATATTGAGAATTTAGATAAAGAAATCAGAGAAGAGTTGGCTCAATATGCCGTAACACTTCTGAATCCATTGCGTAAACAGTTGGGGACTGTAGCAGTGGAGATGAGTGATTTTGCTTTGGACTATGCTGTTCGTTTAGCCCAATCCTTGAATAGTACTTTGCGTTATCATAATTATGACAGCTTGATTGCCATTGCTAAAACCAAAGGAGTTGAACCGAAAGGTAAGGATTGTCAATCATTTTCAGAGTACAGACAGCGTTACAGTCTCTATGATGCTAAGAAGTTAATTTATCGCGCTCTCGCGTGGCGTCTATTCGATGATAGTCATGCAGATTATGGACATGCTCTTACCATTTTGGGGTTGGATGAGGATGAGTCAGGAGTAGAGCAAATAGGTTTTGCTTTTTCAAAATTTACTCTTGATATTGATTGGTTGCTAACCCATATGATTTTCATTCCTAAGGATTGGATTTTGGAAGAAAGTCAGATTTAATTCACAACTACCATTACATTACCTCCAGAAGGCACTCGGTACTACCGGGTGTTTTCCTTTTGGTTATCGATTCGCATTTTTCTTAGAAAAATGGTATAATTATCTGATAAAAAACTTTGGAGACGACAGTGAGTTTAGAAAATTACATGCCGGATTTTGCCTTGGAAAAGGCTTATGATGTGACCGTCGAAAGCTTGAAAAAACATGGCATAAAAGTAGTGTTTGTTGACTTGGATAATACCTTGATTGCTTGGAATAATCCCGATGGTACGCCAGAGATGCGCCAGTGGTTACATGATTTGCAGGACGCAGGTATTCCTGTTGTGGTGGTGTCTAACAATAAATACGAACGTGTCAAACGGGCGGTTGAAAAATTTGGGATTGAATTTGAAGCCTTCGCTCTCAAGCCTTTCACCTTTGGGATTAACCGTGCTTTGAAACGCTTTGATGTCCAGCCGTATGAGGTAATTATGATTGGCGATCAGCTGATGACGGATATTCGGGCTGCTAAGCGAGCTGGTCTCAAGTCTGTCTTGGTTAAACCCTTGATAAAGACGGACTCTATCAATACGCAGATTAACCGTTGGCGTGAGCGACGGACCATGAAAAAAATCATCGCTAAATATGGAGCGATAGACTACAAGAGGGAGATGTAAGTGGAAGAATTATTTTGTATCGGCTGTGGTGCCCAGATTCAGACGCTAGACAAGGCTGTCGCTGGTTTTACACCTCAATCAGCCCTAGAAAAAGGCCTGGAAACAGGGCAACTCTACTGCCAACGCTGTTTCCGTTTGCGCCATTACAATGAGATTTCAGATGTCAATATCTCGGATGACGATTTCTTGAAACTCCTCCATAGCGTAGGAGAAAGCGATGCCCTGGTGGTTAATGTTATTGATATTTTTGATTTCAATGGTTCGGTCATTCCAGGCTTACCTCGCTTTATTTCTGGAAATGACGTGCTTTTGGTCGGCAACAAGCAGGACATTTTACCCAAGTCTGTCAAGACAGGCAAGGTTACTCAGTGGTTGACCGAGCGGGCACATGAAATCGGCATGCGACCAGTTGATGTGGTCTTGACTTCTGCTCAAAACAAGCAGGCTATCAAGGACTTGATTGAAAAGATTGAACAACACCGCAAGGGACGGGATGTCTATGTGGTCGGCGTGACCAACGTCGGCAAGTCAACCTTGATTAACGCTATTATTCAAGAAATCACAGGGGACAAGGATGTCATTACGACTTCACGTTTCCCTGGAACGACGCTGGATAAGATTGAAATTCCTCTGGACGATGGTTCATACATCTATGATACGCCAGGAATTATCCACCGTCACCAGATGGCTCATTATTTGACGGCTAAAAACCTCAAGTACATCAGCCCTCGCAAAGAAATCAAGCCAAAGACCTACCAGCTCAATCCAGAACAAACCTTGTTCTTGGCTGGTCTGGGACGATTTGACTTTGTGGCTGGTGAACGCCAAGGCTTTACGGCCTTCTTTGACAATGAATTGCAGCTCCACCGTACCAAACTGCAGGGAGCTAGTGAATTTTACCAGAAACATGCGGGCTCACTTTTAGTGCCGCCAACCAGCAAGGAATTGAAAGAATTTCCTGAATTGGTCCGTCATGAGTTTACCATCAACGAGAAGACGGATGTGGTCTTCTCAGGACTTGGTTGGATTCGTGTCAATGAAAAAGCCAAGATTGCTGCCTGGGCGCCTAAGGGTGTGGATGTGGTCATTCGCAAGGCCATTATCTAATACTCTTCGAAAATTAAAAGCAGACGTTGTTGACTTGATTTGATGAACTCCAGTTCTATCTGCATCTGCGTCGCCTAGTCTGATTTTAATTTTCATTGAGTATAATAGGTATTTGATTTCAGTTTTTACAATTAAAGAGAAAGGAAGTTCAAGTCTTCTGATTTGAACATGGGCTAAGTATATCGGCGCAATAAGGAAAAACTTTGTTTTCTTTATTTCTCGATTGTAACAGTCTCCCAGTCTGTTACAACGCCCTTTGTATAATAAATTATGCTAACTTCAAAACAACGTGCCTTTTTGAACAGTCAGGCACATAGTCTCAAACCCATTATTCAGATTGGGAAAAATGGTCTAAATGACCAGATTAAAACCAGTGTTCGTCAGGCGCTGGATGCGCGTGAATTGATCAAGGTAACCTTGCTACAAAATACGGATGAAAACATCCACGAAGTAGCTGAAATCTTGGAAGAAGAAATCGGTGTGGATACGGTCCAAAAAATCGGTCGCATCTTGATTTTATTCAAACAATCTAGCAAGAAAGAGAACCGTAAAATTTCCAAACAGGTCAAAGAAATCTAAGAAGGAGAGCCTATGGCTATTGAACTCTTAACACCCTTTACCAAGGTTGAATTAGAGGTTGAAAAGAAAGAAACCAATCGCAAACAAGTGGGAATTTTGGGAGGGAATTTCAATCCTGTCCACAATGCTCACTTGATTGTGGCAGACCAGGTCCGTCAACAGTTGAAGCTGGATGAAGTCTTGCTCATGCCAGAATTCATTCCGCCTCATGTGGATAAAAAAGAAACCATTGACGAATACCATCGCTATTCCATGCTCAAGATGGCTATTGCAGGTATTGAGGGCTTGGGGATCGAAACCATTGAACTAGAACGCCGTGGTGTCAGCTATACCTACGACACCATGAAATTGCTGAAGGAAAAAAATCCTGATACGGATTATTATTTCATCATCGGTGCAGATATGGTAGACTACCTACCAAAATGGCACAGGATTGATGAATTGGTCCAGTTGGTGCAGTTTGTTGGTGTCCAGCGCCCTCGTTACAAGGCAGGGACTTCCTATCCGGTTATCTGGGTAGATGTGCCCTTGATGGACATTTCCTCCAGCATGGTGCGTAGTTTTATCAAGCAAGGACGGGTGCCGAATTTTATGGTGCCTCATGAAGTTCTGGACTATATCGAAGAAAAAGGACTTTACCAATGATTGCAGCAGATTTGACATTTGATCGTCAGGCTCTTTTGGAAAAAATCCGTGTAGCCATGAAGCCAGCGCGCTTCCAACATGTTTTGGGTGTGGAGCAGGCGGCGCTTGTCTTGGCAGACCAATATGGCTGTGATCCGAAAAAAGCCAGTCTAGCAGCACTCTTGCATGACTATGCTAAGGAAGTGGAAGACCAAGTTTTTTTGGACTTAATTGCCAAGTATGATTTGGACAAGGACCTGCTCAACTGGGATAATAACATCTGGCACGGTGTGGTTGGCGCCTATAAAATCGCAGAAGATTTTGGTTTGGAAGATGAGGAGATTTTCCAAGCCATTCAACGACACACCGTTGGGGCGGGGCAGATGACCTTGCTGGACAAGATTCTCTATGTAGCGGACTACATCGAACCCAATCGGGATTTTCCTGGGGTGGACGAGGCGCGTCGTATCGCAAAAGAGTCCTTGGACAAGGCAGTAGCCTATGAAACTGCCCAAACCATTTCCTACTTAGCCAAGAAGGGGATTCCCATTTATCCACAAACTTTGGAAACCTATAATGGCTATGTTTCTTATTTGAAGGAGTAGGGATGATTGCATTAAAATCTGTGGATGAAAGCTCCTATCAAGCAGTCTTGGACTTGACAGTAGCCGAGGCAGATAAGGTCTTCGTGGCTCCAAACGTGCGTTCACTCGCTGACGCTTGGCTTTACAGAGAAAACGGGGATGTCTTCCCCTATGCCATCTGGGCGGATGAACAGGTGGTTGGTTTTGCCTTGATTGACATTGATGAAGACATACAGCAGTATATGCTCTGGCGGTTTATGATTGGTCAAGAATTTCAGGGGAAAGGCTATGGCCAGGCTGCTTTGGAGGTCGTAATAGCAATGGCTCAATCACATCCTGTCTGCAATCATTTGATTGCAGCATACGTTAAGGGCAATCAGAAGATGGCTCATCTCTTGGAGAAAAATGATTTTGTCTTAGATGTTGAAGAAGAAAGGGAATTGGTCTTCCGTTTGGAAACGCCTGGTGTTAAGCTATGAAATCTGCATTGTTAGTCATTGACATTCAGAACCTTCTAGTGGAGGAAAAACCTTATGCCATTGAAGAGCGATTAGCCCTCTGGCAAGATAGCCTTGCACAAGCCCGTCAAGCGGGGCTAGAAGTCATCCATGTCCGCCATCATGATCAGGAATTGGTCAAGGGGACTGCTGACTGGGAGATTCACTCAATTGTTGCACCCTTAGCTAGTGAGAAGATTTTCGATAAGACCTTTAACAGTGCCTTCAAGGAAACGGGGCTTCATGCTTATTTGCAGAAAAAGGGAATTGAGCAGCTCATCATCATGGGCATGGCGACCAATTTTTGCATTGATACGACGATTAAAGTAGCCTTTGAACTAGGCTACAAGGTAGCTGTGATTCAGGACGGAACGACGACAGGTTATTCAGGCCAATTGGATGCCAAAGACTTGATTGACCACTACCAAAACATCTGGTCATGGAATTTTGCCCAGGTGGATAAATTAGAAAATATAATTAGAGGATAAGATGAAAGAACTAGATTTAGTAAAAGTTGTGGTTCAGGCTGCTGATGACAAGCGAGCTGAGGACCTTGTTGTAATTGATGTTCAAGGCGTGACCAGCCTGACAGACTACTTTGTGATTGCCAGCTCCATGAACAGTCGCCAGTTGGAGGCTATTGCGGAAAACATCCGTGAAAAGGTAGCGGAAGTTGGAATCAAGAGTAGCCGTGTAGAAGGCGATAGTAACGGTGGCTGGGTCCTATTGGACCTTGGAGGCGTAGTTATTCATATCTTCTCAGAAGAAATGCGTGACCTCTACAACCTTGAAAAATTATGGCATGAAGGCAACTTCCTGGAAGTCGCAGACTTTTTAGAAGAGGAATAGTGAAACAGTTTGGGGAATTGTTTCAGCTGGTCACCATAAAATTCGAAAGTGACCAAATAGAGTTCACTATTATGTAATTAGAAGTGATGAACTTCTTGAACACAGCATGAGTTAATGAAGCAGTCGATTGGCTGCTTTTTATGAAAGGAAAATATGGCAACTTATGAAACATTTGCGGCGGTCTATGATGAAATCATGGATGACAGCTTGTATGATAAATGGACAGATTTTAGCTTGCGGAACTTGCCACAAGACACCAAGACAATTTTAGAATTGGCCTGTGGGACAGGGATTCAGGCTGTACGTTTTGCTCAAAAGGGTTATGAGGTGACAGGGCTTGACCTGTCTTATGAAATGTTGGAATTGGCCCAGAAAAAAGCAGAAGCTGCTGGTGTCATGATGGAATTGGCCCAGGCAGATATGATGGCTCTGGAAGGTGTTGGAGATTTCGATGCGGTGACCTGTTACTCGGACAGCCTTTGCTACATGGCGGACCAAGAAGCTGTTTTGCGGGTCTTTGAAGGCGTTCACTCTGTTCTCAATCAAGGTGGTACTTTCCTTTTTGACGTTCACTCCATCTATCAAATGGAGGAGGTCTTTGCAGGCTATAGCTACCATGAAAACTACGAGGATTTTGCCTTTGTCTGGGACACCTACGAAGGTGAGCATGAGCATTCCATTGTGCATGAATTGACCTTCTTTGTCAAAGATGAGGACAGTCAAGAGGAGCGGTTTATCCGTCGGGATGAAGTGCATGAAGAGCGGACCTATCCGATTGAAACCTATGTGGAATTATTGAAACAAGCTGGTTTCAAGTCTGTGGAAGTTTTTGCGGATTTTGAAGATGAGGCTCCTACGGAAACAAGCCAGCGGTGGTTTTTCAAGGCGGTCAAGGCATGATTTCAGGGATAATAGCAGAATACAATCCCTTTCACACGGGGCATAAGTACCTGCTGGAACAGGCGGAAGGATTGAAAATTGTGGTTATGTCTGGCAATTTTATGCAACGGGGTGAGCCAGCTATTGTGGATAAGTGGACACGGGCTCAGATGGCTTTGGAACACGGGGCAGATCTTGTTGTCGAGATGCCCTTTTTAGTGTCGGTCCAGTCGGCTGACCATTTCGCCAAGGGAGCCATCAGCATTTTACACAGGCTAGGTGTGGAAAAACTGGTTTTCGGTACGGAAGAAATGCTGGATTACCAGAAAATTGCGGATATCTATGTGGATAAGTCGGAAGAGATGGAAAATTTTGTGAAAAACTTGCCTGACCATCTCTCTTATCCACAGAAGACCCAGGCTATGTGGCAGGAGTTTGCGGGTCTAACCTTCACAGGTGATACGCCCAACCATATTCTGGCTCTGGCTTATGCTAAGGCGGTGGCTGGAACAGGCATTCAGCTCAGCCCTGTTCAACGGCAGGGAGCTGGTTTTCATTCGGAAGAGGTGGAAACGTCCTACGCCTCGGCGACAGCTATCCGCAAGGGGGCTGACCAGCTGGACTTGGTTCGCGGCTTTTTACCGTCTGTCAGTCTTTTCGAAGAGGCGACCAAGGTAAGCTGGAGAAACTATTTTCCGCTGCTCCGCTACCAGATTGCGACCCACTCAGATCTCAGTCAGGTCTTTCAGGTCAACGAAGAACTGGCCAGTCGTATCCGCTCTGCCATTGGGAGCGTAGCGACCGTGGAGGAGTTGGTGGAGGCCGTTGCGACCAAGCGCTACACCAAGGCGCGGGTGCGGCGGGTGCTGACCTACATCCTGGTCAATGCGATGGAAACTCCCTTGCCAGAAGCGATCCATGTCCTAGGCTTTTCGGCTCGAGGCCAGGCCTATCTCAAGACCGTCAAGGAGCGGGTGGACCTGGTGACGCGGATCGGCAAAGAGCCCTGGGACAGCCTGACCCAGCAGGCGGATTTGGTCTATCAACTGGGCGCTGACGCAATAGCAGAGCAGAGCTACGGGCGCGTACCGGTGAGGGTGGAGTGAGATGAGGGAAAAATTATTTTGTATTCTAGAAAATGATAACGATAGTTTATTGTCACGTTGCTATAACTTAATAATGTTATTTGCAATAGTGGTTAGTTTGATTCCTTTGATGTCTAAGCATACGAATTCTTTTCATTTGTTAATGGATTATATTTCGACTGCTATTTTTTGCTTGGATTATCTTTTTAGAATACTAACAGCTGATTTCAAATTGCAAAAAGGAAAACTATCATTTCTGTTCTACCCATTTAGCCTATTAGCCATAGTGGACTTATTGTCCATTTTACCGACTTTTTTATACTTTAATAACAGTCTTCGATTATTGAAAATTGTACGGATGGGGCGAGTACTTCGAGTTTTCAAAGTTATCCGCTATTCAAAAAACATTCAGATTTTGACGAACGTTTTGCAAAATCAAAAAGAGTCATTATTGCTAGTAGCAAGCCTGGCTGTTGGTTATATTTTCTTTACTGCTTTATTGATTTTTTCGGTTGAGCCTGATACTTTTGAAACATTTTTTGATGCAATTTATTGGGCGACAATTTCATTAACTACTGTTGGTTATGGTGATATATTTGCAACAACAATACTAGGAAAAATCATTACAATGTTTTCCTCGATAATTGGAATTGCGATTGTTGCTCTACCTGCGGGGATTATTACGGCTGGCTATATGAATGAAATTACAAAGAAGGGATAAAAAATTCATTTTTCCCTTGACCCTCACCTTACGTTATCCTTTATACTGGGCATAGAGAGGAGATTTCGATGAACGAAAATTGGACAGTTAAGCAGGTTAGTCAGCTGACGGGCTTGACGGTGAGGACCTTGCATCACTATGACCAGATTGGTTTGCTCAAACCAGCATTTGTGGCAGAAAATGGTTATCGCTACTATAATCAAGAGAATTTGGCTCGTCTGCAGGAAATTCTCTTATTTCGTGAATTGGATTTTCCTCTCAAAGATATTCAGCAGCTTCTGGATGTGACGGAGATCAATCGTCAGCAGGTCTTGCGGGAACATGTCGCCCTTTTAGAGCTCAAAAGGGAACGGTTGGACCGCATCATCAATCACGCCAGATTGCTCACAGAAAAAGGAGGAGAAGTCATGGACTTTCACGCATTTGACAGCAGTCAACTAGAAGCCTACAAGACGGAGGCCAAGGAGCGGTGGGGACAGACCGCGGCCTATGCTGAGTTTGAAGAAGGTTACGAAGCCAGTAAGGACCGAGTGTTTGCCCAAGAGATGCAGGCCATTTTTGAAGATTTTGGAAAAATGCAGAGCTTGGAAGCAAGTCATCCAGATGTACAGGCTCAGGTAGCTACTTTGCAGGCCTATATCACGGAAAATTTCTACACCTGCACCAAGGAAATCTTACAAAATCTAGGTCTTATGTATGTTGAAGATGAACGATTTACAACCAATATTGACCGAGCAGGTGGACCAGGCACAGCCAGTTTTGTCAGCAAGGCCATCGCGGTCTACTGCAAAGAATAAAGAGTACAAGTCTAGTGAGAACTAGGCTTTTTATGTTCATCTTGGCTATGTATATATCAATTTAATTATGACTTGGAGGTACATTGCGAAATTTTAAAATACTAGAAGCAAAAGGAAACGATTATATATATTTCTAAGTAATTTCGTGGCATATATGGTAAAACATTATTATTTTTTATGATTGAGTAAAAATACTTGACAAAATCGCTTGCTATACTAGTATAGCAGGGCTTGACACTACGGGCAAGCCCTTCCTAATTAGCGTTAAAAGTAATTATGAATAAGGGAAATAATCAATGTCTTACACTTATAAAATAGGTATTTCTGCTGAGGAACATGATTCATTTGTAAAGCAATCACCACAGGCCAATCTTTTGCAGAGTAGCCAGTGGGCAACCGTAAAAAGTGAGTGGCGAAATGAGAGACTAGGCTTTTTTAAAGATGGGAAATTAGTGGCAGTTGCTTCTCTTCTTATCAGAAGGTTGGTAGTACCATTTGGTTTTACGATGATTTATATACCAAGAGGTCCTGTAATGGATTATGAAGATGCTGAATTAGTATCATTTGTATTTAAGTCCATTAAAGAATTTGCCCTCCGAGAACGCAGTGTTGTTATAAAATTCGATCCATTTATTCGACTATCTAGTAAAACTATAACAGGAGATAGGGAAGAAGAATTAAATGTACTTGCCGTCAAAGATAGGATTGTTGATTTGGGAGGTATTTGGTCTGGTCGAGTGCAGACCATGTCGGCTACAATCCAACCTACTTGTCATGCAGTATTATATAGCGAATCCTTCTCAGAGGAATCACTAAATAAACGAGTTCGACAAAATATTCGGTCGGCGCGTAATAAAGGTATTGAGATTCGAATTGGTCGTGAGGAATTGTTAAGAGATTTTTCAGAGCTATTAAAAAAGACTGAGGAGCGCAAATCTATTCGCTTGCGGGGGAGAGAGTATTATCAAAAAATATTGAATGCCTATCCAGAAAATTCTTATATTGTAGTTGCCTATTTGGATTTAGCAAAGAGATATGAACAGTTATCTTATCTTGAAGAAAAATTAGTAAAAGAAGCCATGACTTTCACCTCCACTACGAGACAATCGAAGATTGAAAATTATAAAAAAGAAACCCGAAGAATAAATACAGAATTAGAAATGATAAATTCTCTGACTTGTAACGGGAGTAAGTTAGTTCCATTGGCTGGTACTTTGACAATTAATTTTGCAGGAACATCTGAAAATATCTATGCTGGTATGGATGAAAAGTTTAAACATTATCAGCCTGCTTTACTAACATGGGTGGAGACAGCAAAGTATGCTTTCGAACGAGGTGTGAAATGGCAAAATTTAGGAGGAATAGAGCCAACTTTAGACGGAGGCCTTTATCACTTTAAATCACATTTGAATCCAGTAGTAGAAGAGTATATTGGGGAATTCGACCTGATTGTTTCGCCAATATTATATAAGATTTTTCAAGTTTTACTGGAAATTAGAAAAAAATTAAGGAAGAAAAAATAATGACTTTTTGTCAAATAACTAAAGAAGAATTTTTAAAGCATTGTGAACAAGTAAATGAAAAATCATTTTTTCAATCTGTTGAGATGGCTGGATTACTATCCAAGCGAGGATATGATGTTCGCTATGCTGGCTTTAAAAATTCACAATCAGAGATTGTTATTTCTACTTTGCTTTTCTGTAAGAAGATGGCTGGTGGTTTGTATATGGAATTGAATTCTGGACCGCTGGTTACCGATGATGCTTATTTGGAGGAATTTTACCAATCTTTAAAAAACTATGCTAAGCGTGAAGGCGTACTTGAATTGGTGGTCAAGCCTTCCCAAGCCTATCAACTCTTTGATAGTGTAGGGAATCCAATTAGTGAAGCAGATACTCAACTAATTGAGAAGATGGTGCAAGTTGGATTTAAACATGATGGCTTACAAACAGGTTATCCAGATGGAGAGCCGGTTTGGCATTATGTGAAGGATTTGGAGGGGATTACTGAAGATACCTTAGTATCCTCCTTTAGTAAAAAAGGGAAAGTTCTTAGTAAGAAGGCTAATAGCTTTGGACTGAAAATTACTAGATTAACAAAGGATGAACTACCGCGATTTAAAGCTATAACAGAAACTACTTCAAACAGAAGAGATTATACAGATAAACCGTTAGAATATTATCAAGATCTATTTGATACATTTAGTGATGGAGCGGATTTCTTAATTGCAAGTTTGAATCTGACTACCTATCTAGATTTATTACATTCTCAAGAAGATAAATTGAAAAAAATAGCAGAGAATTTAGTGCAAGATTTGAGTATAAATCCGAAATCTAGAAAAAAAGGGAATGAACTACGCGAAATTAAAAGTCAAATAGAGAGTTTTGAGCAACGAAAACAAAATGCTGAACACTGGATTAACAAATATGGGACATCTGATATAGATATTGCTGCTAGTTTGTTTATATATACTAAACAAGAATTGGTGTATTTATTTAGTGGTTCACTTGAGGAGTTCAGTAGTTTCTATGCTCCAATCGTTTTACAAGAATTCGCAATGAAGAAGGCAATAAAAAAATCTACCAAGTTTTATAATTTCTTAGGGATTACAGGCTTATTCGACAGCTCAGATGGTGTTCTTCGGTTTAAACAGAACTTTAATGGTTATATTTTGAGAAAAGCTGGTGCTTTTCGTTACTATCCTCATCCGATAAAGCATAAAATAATTCAAATTATCAAAAAAATAGTAAAATAATACTATATACTTTATCGAAAGAGGTTCCCATGATTCAACCCATTATGAAAGATATTTTCTTCCTGCAGCAGAAGTCTGAGCCTGCGACTCAGCTAGATGTACAGGTCGGTCAGGATTTGCAGGACACCCTAACAGCCAACGCTCACGCCTGCGTGGGCATGGCGGCCAACATGATTGGCATCAAAAAGCGGATTATCATCGTCAACATGGGCTTCACCAACCTGGTCATGTACAATCCCATCCTCATCAGCAAGGTCAAGCCCTATCAGACAGAAGAGGGCTGCCTGTCGCTCGAAGGTATCCGTCCGACCACTCGCTATCAGGAGATTGAAGTGGAGTTTTTTGATGCTTCTTGGAAAAAGCAGAGCCTAAAGCTGACAGACTTCCAAGCCCAGATTGTTCAGCATGAACTAGATCATTTGGAAGGGATTATCATCTAGTAGCTACCAAATCTACCGTCAGGTAGATTTTTTTATAGTCATTTGAATTAACTTTGATACATCGTCACTTTCGCCTTGCCATACTTTAGTATAGCCTGCGCCTTTGTTCCTTGTCTGAAAGCAAATTCATTCGACTATAAAAAGTCAAAAAAGGTCAAACAAAACTGTTGACTTTTACTGACCAATGGTGTAGAATAAGATTACGTAAGGTAAAGGACCTTACGAATTCTTTGAACAAAAGATCAGTTTAGGTCAAACGAGAACGGTTTGACTTACTCTTGAATCTATTGGTCAGTAAAAGACAAACTTCCGAGGAGGTTACTATGAAAGACAGGATTATACCCTATTAGCGTCATTTAGTTTATCTTTTATTACTGCAGCGAATGGGGAGTGTGAAAGAATTCGACCATTCATAGAAGAGTTAGTCAACAAGTCCTTATTTCCAGTTGTTGAGCTGAAACAGTCTAACCCCAGACTGTTTCACTCCCACCCCCGCACAGCTCAAAAGGTTCCTCAAACCTTTTGAGCTAGTACTAAAAGCAAACTAAAAGACTAAATCAATTTTTTTAAAACAAAGGTCAGTAAAAGTTAAAAACAAATAAAACTTAAACGAGGTAAAAACTATGAACAACAATTTCAATAACTTTAACAATATGGACGACATTTTCAATCAACTTATGGGCAATATGGGTGGTTACAGCACAGAACGTCGCCGTTATTCTATCAATGGGCGTGAAGTGACACCGGAGGAATTCGCTATGTACCGTCAGACTGGTCGTCTGCCACAGACAGAAGAAGTGGCTCAAACACAGGCTAAAGGTCAGATAAAGTCAGACGGGATTCTTGCAAAACTTGGTCGCAATTTGACCCAAGATGCGCGTGAAGGTAAGTTGGATCCAGTCATTGGACGAAACAAGGAAATCCAAGAAACAGCGGAAATTTTGGCTCGCCGTACGAAAAATAATCCTGTTTTGGTCGGTGATGCTGGTGTTGGTAAAACTGCGGTAGTAGAAGGATTGGCTCAAGCCATTGTCAACGGAGATGTGCCAGCAGCTATTAAGAACAAGGAAATCATCTCCATTGACATTTCTGGCTTGGAGGCAGGGACCCAGTACCGCGGAGCTTTTGAGGAAAATGTGCAAAATCTTGTGGATGAAGTCAAAAAAGCAGGAAACATCATTCTCTTCTTTGATGAAATTCATCAGATTTTGGGAGCTGGTAGCACTGGTGGTGACTCAGGTTCCAAGGGCTTAGCGGATATTCTCAAACCAGCTCTTTCCCGTGGAGAATTGACGGTTATCGGTGCCACTACACAGGACGAATACCGCAATACCATTCACAAGAATGCCGCTCTGGCTCGTCGTTTCAATGAAGTCAAGGTTAATGCTCCGTCCGCAGAAGACACCTACCAGATTTTGAAAGGGATTAAGCCGCTTTATGAAGCCCACCACAATATTGAATTGCCAGATGAGGTCTTGAGAGCTGCGGTTGATTATTCCGTCCAATATATTCCACAACGTAGCTTGCCTGATAAGGCCATTGACCTGGTCGATGTGACCGCTGCTCACTTGGCTGCACAACATCCTGTGACAGATATTCAGACCTTAGAAGCAGAAATGGCTGAGGCAAAACAGTTGCAGTTGGAAGCAGCTGAAAAAGAGGATTATGAAAAAGCCTTGAATGAAAAAGTCCGTATTGATAAGCTACAAAAACAGATTGATACTCATACAGAGCAACAGAAAGTGGTAGCGACTGTTAATGATGTGGCTCAGGCAGTTGAGCGAATGACAGGCATCCCAGTCTCACAAATGGGAGCTTCTGACATTGAACGACTCAAGGAATTGAAAAATCGTCTGGCAGCTAACGTTATCGGTCAAGACGATGCGGTGGAAGCTGTATCTCGTGCCATTCGTCGGAATCGTGCAGGTTTTGATGACGGAAACCGTCCGATTGGTTCCTTCCTCTTTGTCGGTCCGACAGGTGTAGGTAAGACCGAGTTGGCAAAACAGTTAGCGCTAGACTTGTTTGGTAACAAGGATGCCATTATCCGCCTGGATATGTCTGAATACAGCGATCGGACAGCCGTTTCCAAATTAATCGGTACCACAGCTGGTTATGTTGGTTATGATGACAATTCCCATACTCTCACCGAACGTGTCCGCCGCAATCCTTACTCCATTGTCCTCTTGGATGAGATTGAAAAGGCAGATCCGCAAGTGATTACCCTTCTCTTGCAAGTGCTAGATGATGGTCATTTGACTGATGGACAGGGCAACCAAGTTAACTTTAAGAATACCATTATCATCGCTACATCTAATGCAGGTTTTGGTTATGGAATGGCAGAAGGTGAAGAAAATCAAGACATCATGGACCGCATCGCACCATACTTCCGTCCAGAATTTCTCAACCGTTTCAACGCAGTTATCGAATTCAAGCACTTGGATAAAGATGATCTCAAAGCCATTGTAGAATTACTCTTGGCCCAGGTCAATAATACCCTGGCGAAGAAAGGCATCCAATTAACGGTAACGGAAGCTGCCAAAGAATTCTTGATGGAAGAAGGCTATGATCAGGCAATGGGAGCCCGTCCTCTGCGCCGTGTGATTGAAAATCAGATTCGAGACAAGGTAACAGATTACTATTTGGATCATGTTGAGGTCAAATATCTGGAAGCGGATGTGGTTGATGGAAGCATCCAAATAAAAGAGCAAAGCTTTGCTTAAAAATAGTGAAGAATTTGAAAAATCGGATAGAAATATCTGATTTTTTCTTTTTTGTTATTCGCTAACAAATGCTATAAAATAGGCTTTCTAGAGCACATTAAAACTTTTTTTATAAAATCCTTGACAAGTGCAAACGTTTGCGTTAAACTATATTCGTAACCGACAGAAAGGAAAACGTTTTTATGACAAATCGTACCAGTGGAATTTTGATGCATATTACCTCACTTCCAGGTAAGTTTGGTATTGGTACTTTTGGACAGTCTGCCTATGATTTTGTAGATTTCTTGGTGGAAACCAAGCAAACCTACTGGCAGATTTTACCACTAACAACTACAAGCTATGGAGATTCTCCTTACCAGTCTTTCTCTGCTATTGCAGGAAATACACACTTGATAGACTTTGACCTCTTGGTTGAAGATGGCTTATTGGCAACAGAAGATTTCCAAGATGTAAATTTTGGAGATAATCCTGAAAAAGTAGACTATGCTCTTATCTATCAAGTTCGCCGACCAATTTTGGAGAAGGCAGTTCAAGCATTTTTACAAGATGATAAGAAGAAAGCTGCTTTTCTAGAGTTTGAAAAGGCTAACTCATCTTGGTTGACAGATTATGCTGAGTTCATGGCTATCAAGGAATACTTTGGTAATAAAGCTCTCCAAGAATGGGAAGATAAAAAAGTTGTAGCTCGCAACGAGGAAGCTCTTGATAAGTACCGCTTAGAATTGGCAAATCAAATCGACTACTACAAAGTAACACAGTATTTCTTCTTCAGCCAATGGAAACAATTGAAAGAATATGCCAACAAACACCACATCAAAATCATCGGAGACATGCCAATCTATGTTTCTGCTGATAGCGTTGAAGTGTGGACAAAACCCCAACTATTCAAATTGGACAGTGAACGCAAGCCGCTTTATGTAGCAGGTGTACCAGCTGATAACTTCTCGGCAGATGGTCAATTATGGGGAAATCCTATTTATGATTGGCCAGAACATGAAAAAACAGGCTATAACTGGTGGATTTATCGTATCCATGAAAGTTTCAAACTTTATGATGTCCTTCGGATTGACCATTTCAAAGGTTTCTCAGACTTCTGGCAAGTTGATGGTAAGGCAGAAGTAGCTAAGGTTGGTACCTGGGAACCAGGTCCTGGCTACAATCTCTTCAAGGCTGTCAAAGAAACACTTGGAGACCTTCCAATCATTGCAGAAGACCTTGGAAACATTGACGCTAAAGCTCGCAAATTGCTTGCAGATTGTGGCTATCCAGGCATGAAAATCTTAGAATTTGGTTTCTTTGATGTAACAGGTAAGAGTATCGATGCTCCACACCGTTGCATTCCAAATTCAGTTGCCTACACTGGAACTCACGATAATGAGGTTGTCAATGGCTGGTACAACAATCTTGATCCAGAACAACAAGAATACGTGGACGCCTACAGCAACCGTAAGCCGATTGAAAAAGTTAGCCAAGCTATGCTCCGTATGCTGTTTGCAACAGTGAGTGATACAGCTATTGCAACCATGCAAGACGTCCTAGACTTGGGTGAAGAAAGTCGAATGAATATGCCGTCAACTATCGGTGGAAACTGGGAATGGCGCATGAAAGCTGAAGACTTGACCCAAGAATGCAAAGACTTCTTGACAAAAATGACATTACTATACCAACGAGGAAATGAAAACCATGACTAAATTTACAACATTTGCAGAAACAAATACTTCGAAGAAATTAGCTGATTTGACAAATGAAGAAATCTATCTTCAATTGTTAAACTACGTAAAAGAAGCTGCGGCGACAAAACCAAAAAACACAGGAAAACGTAAAGTTTACTATATCTCAGCTGAGTTCCTTATCGGTAAACTCTTGTCAAACAACTTGATTAACTTGGGCGTGTACAAAGACGTTCAAGCAGAATTGGCAGCAGCTGGTAAATCATTGGCGCAAGTTGAAGATGTTGAACCAGAACCATCACTTGGTAACGGTGGTTTGGGACGTCTAGCTTCATGTTTCGTTGATTCTATGTCAACACTTGCTATCAACGGTGAGGGTGTTGGTCTGAACTACCACTGTGGTCTTTTCCGCCAAGTATTTAAGAAAAATGAGCAAGAAGCAGAGCCAAACTTCTGGATTGAAAATGATTCTTGGTTGATTCCAACAACTATCAGCTATGATGTTCCATTCAAAAACTTCACTTTGAAATCAAAATTGGATCGTCTTGATATTCTTGGCTATAAAAAAGAGACTAAGAACTACCTCAATTTGTTTGATATTGAGTCAGTAAACTATGACTTGATTACAGACGGTATTTCATTTGACAAGACTGATATTAAAGAAAACTTGACACTCTTCTTGTACCCAGATGATTCTGATAAGAATGGTGAATTGCTCCGTATCTACCAACAATACTTCATGGTATCAAATGCTGCTCAACTTTTGATTGATGAAGCAATTGAGCGCGGTTCAAACTTGCATGACTTGGCTGATTACGCTTATGTGCAAATCAACGATACTCACCCATCAATGGTGATCCCTGAGTTGATCCGTCTTTTGACTGAAAAACATGGTATTGAATTTGCGGAAGCAGTTGCCATCGTTAAGAATATGACTGGTTACACAAACCACACTATCTTGGCGGAAGCACTTGAAAAATGGCCACTTGATTTCCTTGAAGAAGTGGTGCCACACTTGGTTGATATTATCAAAGAATTGGATGCCCTTATTCGTGCAGAAATTAAAGACCCAGCAGTCCAAATCATTGATGAATCAGGTCGTGTACACATGGCTCACATGGATATCCACTTCTCTAACTCAGTGAACGGTGTAGCTGCGCTTCACACAGAAATCCTCAAAAACTCTGAATTGAAAGCTTTCTATGAGCTTTACCCAGAAAAATTTAACAATAAAACAAACGGTATCACTTTCCGCCGTTGGTTGGAATTTGCCAACCAAGACCTCGCTGACTACATCAAAGAATTGATTGGTGATGAGTACTTGACAGATGCGACTAAGCTTGAGAAATTGCTGGCCTTTGCTGATGACAAAGAAGTTCATGCTAAGTTGGCGGAAATCAAACACAACAACAAATTGGCTCTCAAACGTTATTTGAAAGACAATAAAGGTATCGAGCTGGATGAAAACTCTATCATCGATACACAAATCAAACGTTTCCACGAGTACAAACGCCAACAAATGAATGCCTTGTATGTTATCCATAAATACCTTGAAATCAAGAATGGTAACCTTCCGAAACGTAAAATCACTGTTATCTTCGGTGGTAAAGCAGCTCCAGCTTATATTATCGCTCAAGACATCATTCATTTGATTCTTTGCTTGTCAGAGTTGATCAACAATGACCCAGAAGTAAATAAATACCTCAATGTTCACTTGGTAGAAAACTACAATGTGACAGTTGCTGAGAAACTCATCCCTGCAACAGATATTTCAGAACAAATCTCATTGGCTTCTAAAGAAGCGTCAGGTACTGGTAACATGAAATTCATGTTGAACGGTGCATTGACACTTGGTACCATGGACGGTGCCAACGTTGAGATTGCTGAGTTGGCTGGTATGGATAACATCTATACATTTGGTAAAGACTCAGATACCATCATCGACTTGTACGATAAGGCTGGATATGTATCTGCGGACTACTACAATGGCGATGCCAATATCAAACGTGCAGTTGACTTTATCGTTAGCGATGAGGTAAAAGCACTTGGTAACGAAGAACGTCTTGGTCGTCTGCACCATGAATTGATTTCGAAAGACTGGTTCATGACCTTGATTGACTTGGCTGAATACATTGAAGTAAAAGAACAAGTCTTTGCAGATTACGAAGATCAAGATTCATGGAACAAGAAAGTTGTTCATAACATTGCTAAAGCTGGATTCTTCTCATCTGACCGTACCATTGAACAGTACAATCAAGACATCTGGCACAGTAACTAATTGAATTCCAACAATTAGTAGGAAAGTTGATTGAACCACTCCAAAACTTATCAGATCAATTCTTCCTATGTGTTGAAGAATAAAAACTACCAGTTTTTATCATTATTGGTGCTCTCCTTAGTATATAAATGCAAAGAATGTCTCTGCAAAAAAGCGGAGACATTCTTTTTATAACTATAAAATTCGGCTCTTTGTCAACTGTAGTGGGTAGATGAAAAGCTAACACCTAGAGATGACGAACTTCGTTCTCTCTTTCTTTATGTTCAAAGCAATCAAAATCCGTTTTTTA
>NZ_JANFME010000022.1:0-38109 GCF_029616525.1 Streptococcus suis
TGGTTGAACACTTTTCATTATAGGTCATATGGGACTTTTTTCTATACTCAAAAAGGCTCCATAATTTCCATGGTGGATTTACCCACTACAGAAATTATAGAGCCCTTCTTCATTACTTTAACTATGATAAACCATTGTTTGAGCTAGGCTTTCCCCATCTCCACCAAATAAATCAACCAATTTATAGGCGAAATCCAAACTTGTTCCAGCACCTCGGCTAGTGATAATTGGACCATCAACGACCACATTCTCTTCCAGATGAATACCTGATGGAATGTCTTTTTCTTTCCCTGGGAAACATGTATAGTGACGACTATCTAACAAACCAGCCTTATCCAGAACAATTGGTGCCGCACAAATTGCTGCTACTGATTTTCCTGATGCAACCGCTCTTTGCAATTCCGTAATTAGTGACTCTGAATCTCTAAGGTGAACAGAACCTGGCATTCCTCCTGGTAAAACAATCAGATCAAAGGAAGACAGGTCTCCATCAAAGACTTGGTCAGTTTGAACACGAATACCGTGCGATCCCTCCACTTCATGACTATCTAAACCAACAATCTGACAGTCAAAATGAGCTCGACGGAATACATCTACAGGGGCCAATGCTTCGATTTCTTCAAAACCATCGGCTAAAACAACCGCAACTCTTGTCATATAAACCAACTTTCTAACGTTTTATCGTAATTTTTCTATAGCGACGTGATCGATTTGTTTCCTTCTCATCAGCTAATCGTGACTGATACCCCATTGACAGCACTAGACCAACACCAATCAAATTTGAAACCATGGACGAGCCACCTTGGGAGATAAACGGTAAAGGAATACCTGTTAAAGGTAACAAACCAGTTGCAGCGCCAACATTTTCAAACACATGGAACAAGAGCATCATGATATAGCCAGTTGATATGTAGGTGTAGTATCGATTGTTTGACTTCAACGTTACCCGCAGCATTCGATAAATGAGCAACAAGTATAGTCCAATCAATACCGTCCCACCAATAAAACCAAAGTCCTCTCCAATCACCGTAAAAATCATATCACTTTCTCGAACAGGTATAAGAAGATTTGTTTTATTGAAACCTAGTCCTTTTAAGCCACCACTTCCGATAGCTATCAAACTTTGAGCTTGCTGGTAGGTCGTTGATTGGGCATTTTTAAAGGGATCAAGCCAGGCTGCAATACGATTGATTTTATAAGTATCCATCCCCAAATTGTGGAGAAATGTTGTTCCACCAGGAGAAATAAAAATCAGCATAAATCCACCAACCAAAACGATCCCCGTTAAGGCAGTCGGTAATAGAATTTTCCAAGAAACTCCTGATAATAGAAGCATTCCGCTAAAGATTGCTACAAATACTAAGGAAGTTCCTAAATCTTTCTGTAAGGCCAACAAAATCAGGACAGGGATAGTAAACAGTGTCATATAACCAATCAACATAAAATCCTCACGAATTTTTCGATTTGGATAATATTTATGAAAGGTGACAATCACCCTTGACAACATAATGATGTAGGCAATTTTCATAAATTCGGATGGTTGAAAAAGAGTCATTCCACCAATCGTTACCCAGTTTTTTGCTCCCGTTGACGCTACTAAGTCTGGACTGTAGAAAAACAAAGGCAATACCATAAGTCCTAGCCCAAGTACGTACAAGTAAGGTGTGATTTGCCACAGAAACTTAGTGGAAAAGAACATGACCAAAAAAGCTGCCACTGTTCCAATTCCTATCCAAGCAATTTGTTGACCAACCATCTGTACAACATTATCCGGATAATCTTGACTAACCGCAATGTAGAGAGAAATAATCCCCACAACTAATAAAAAAAAGACCGGTAAAATAAGTGAGTAGTCTACTCGACTATCGATTGTGCCCCTATTTTTCATCAATTTCCTCATACTTTCACTTCAAATTCTTACTCGTTCCATTATAGCAGAAATCATCTCTCATTGAAACTAAAAATCTAGTTACATCAGTGGGGATACGATTTATACTAAACGAAAATCAAAAGTAGCCTAGGAAACGAAGTCGAAGATAGAACTGGAGTTCATCAAGGCAAGTTGACAACGGATAATTTTGATTTTCGAAGAGTATTACTAGTGAACAAATCATAAAATACGTATATCTTCATACCTTCGAACAGGCTGAAATATAATGCTTTACCTTCACACACCCCATAAGTTTGCTCAATTCATGAGTATGTAAACCAATGGCAATCATTTTGGCAATCACGCACGAAAAAAGCCCTCTCTTATTTCTAGAGTTAAAGAAAAAATGGTCCACTGGACCATAACTCGCTCTTTTATTTTCAAGCTCGTGAAAAAACAGTCCGTTAAGGACTGTTTTTTTATTTGAGACCGTATTTTTTGTTGAAGCGATCCACACGTCCATCTGCTTGAGTGAACTTTTGACGTCCAGTATAGAATGGGTGTGAGTCTGATGAAATTTCCACACGGATCAATGGGTAAGTTTCACCTTCGAATTCAACTGTTTCGTTAGATTTCTTAGTTGAACCGCTAAGGAACTTGTAGCCAGTAGTTGTGTCCATGAAGACAACAGTGCGATATTCTGGATGGATATCTTTTTTCATTTTAAAATTCCTTTCTGCCATGGACTCTTTCCGAGCCATAGATTATAACCATTTAAGTTTACCAAAAGTTTGTTCTTATGGCAAGTCTTTTTACCTATTTTTTTAATATTTTTTCAAGTTATAGTACGGAAGCACCTGAAGCAAGGTCAGAAGTTACTCTGGCGCCAAATCCCCCTCTTGAAGGACTGCCCAAGCTATCAGAAATTCTTTCTTTACCAGCAAGAACTTTCTCAGAAAGCCCTGAGGTCACTAGAATCCTGCCATCCAGCCCAATCAGAACCGCCTCGATACCGTCAGTTTCTTCTACCATCTTATAAATCCGAGTTATTTCTTGACCAAACAGTCGAGTCGTCCAAATCTCACCGTCAACAGATTGTTTGGACACAATGGTCAAACTAGCCAGCTGCGACTCCATTGGATAGCCGGTCTCAGGACTCAAAATATGATGATAGGTCTTTCCATTCACGGTAAGGGTTCTTTCGTAAATACCAGAGGTGACTACTGATTCTTCTCCTATTTTGAGGACGAGGGCATTTTCACCACGTGGTTTCTGAGGATCCTGTATACCAATTCGCCAATAGCCATCTGCATTGTGAGGAGCTTGACCAAGGGTCAGGACGTTGCCACCCAGGTTAATCAGTCCAGCCTCCACACCTATTCTTTTAAGGAAGTCGACAATCTTATCTGCCACATATCCTTTAGCAAGAGCACCCAAGTCGATCGCCATGCCTTCTTTTTTCAAATAGACTGTCTGCTCCTCATCATCTAATTCAATGTCCCTTGGATTGATGAGTTGGAGTTTTTCACTGATCATTTCTTGGGTTGGAAGTTTGGCATCGCTAAACCCAATCCGCCAGCTTTGCACAAGGGGACCAATGGTAATATTCAAAAAAGATCCCTGAGCCAGACTGTGTTCTTTGCCCAATTTAATCAATTCATACAGGTCATCGGCAACTGGAACTGCTTGAACACCTGCGTTTAGATTGACTTCCATCAATTCAGACGTCAAATCATTGGCAGAGAATCGGTCCTTATATAGATAAAGCAACTCTTCGACCTGATCTAAAATTGGTTCTGCATCTGGATGCCATATTTTAGTTTCTATGATGGTTCCCATTAGACGAAGGGAGCGACTACTTGCTTGCATTCCTCACGACCTCTTGAATTTCTTGGTAGATTTGCTCATTTTCGGAAAGGGAATAGGAGTTAGCACCGCTGGCTAGTGGGTGGCCACCGCCATCGTGGCGTTTAGCAACCTCGTTAATTGGAAGATACTTGCTGCGTAAGCGAACCCTGTAATTTCCGTCAGTTTGTTCCACAAAAATCCCCCAAGATTGAACGATTCCAATCCGTCCTGGAGCCCCGACGATAAAGGAAGTGTCCGCATCGGTCACCCCGTATTTTTTGAGAATATCTTGTGTCAAAATGACCCGTGCCGCACCATGTTCATCCACTTCCAAGTTGTCGTAGACGTAACCTGTCAACTTGGCAATCTTGAAATCAATGGTATCCATCTGGCGAGACATCCTTGCAAAGTCAAAATCTTCTTGGCGGAGACGAGCAACAATCTCAAAGGTTCGCGAGCTGGTAGCTGGATAGAGAAAGCGGCCTGTATCGCCCACAATTCCTGCATAGAGTAGACGTGCAATCTCTCCATCTAGTTCTAGTTGGCATTGGATGGCCAGTTCCGTAATCATTTCACTGCAAGAACTAGCTTCCGTATTGACCCAGAGCAGGTCACCATAAGGCTCTTCATTGGGATGATGATCGATTTTAATCAAGAAATTTCCTTGAGTATAACGGTCGTCATCCACACGCGCCGTATTGGCAGTGTCTGTCACGATAACCAAGGATCCTTGATAATCTTGGTCTGCAACTACGTCCATTCCTGCCATCCAAGCAAGATTTGGTTCCTCAAAACCGGTTACCTTGATGGTTTTTTCAGGAAAATTCTTCTGCAAGAGTTTCTGCAAGCCAACTTGACTACCAATGGCATCCGGATCTGGTCGTTTATGTCGGTGAATAATAATCGTGTCGTATTCGTGAATTTTTTCAATAATTTTACTGTAAATTGTCATAGCAACTCCTTTTCATCATTTTAGCATAAACTTCCCCTTTTGAAAATGATGGGAGTGTGGTATAATGGAATTACTATGTAATTTGGAGGAAATTATGGCACTAGCAAAAATAGTTTACGCTAGTATGACTGGTAACACAGAAGAAATTGCTGACATCGTCGCCAGTAAGCTAGAAGAGTTGGGCGTTGAAGTACAGGTTCATGAATGTACTACTATTGAAACCGAAGAAATCTTGGATGCGGACCTCATCGTGGTAGCCAGCTACACCTATTCTTACGGTGGAGACGGTGAGCTTCCAGATGAAATTGTTGATTTCTATGCTGACCTAGCTGACTTAGATTTGACCGGTAAGGTCTACGGTGTTTGTGGTTCTGGCGATACCTTCTATGATGACTTCTGTAGTGCAGTAGATGACTTTGATGTTATGTTGGGTTCACGTGGTGCAACTAAGGGTGCCGAAAATGTTAAGGTAGACCTTGCCGCTGAAGATGAGGATATTGTTAACCTTGAGCAATTCGCGACAGACCTTGTTGCTAAACTAGATACAATGAATTAACTGACAGACAGACTGGCTTATCAATAGGTCTAGTCTGTTTTCTTTTAGCCTTTTATTAAGATTGTACACCTATTGCTTGCAATCTTAATAGTTTTGCTATATAATTAACTGGTTAAGTTTTTTTGAAAAAGGAGAATTTTATGGCTAAAAAATCAAAAATGGCACGCTATCAGAGACAATTGGAGTTAATCGAGCGCTATGCGGATTTACGTAAAAGTCTCAAAGAAAAAGGTGACTATCAAGCACTTCGAAAATTGCCTCGCGACTCAAATCCAAATCGACTGAAATACCGCGACAGGACCGATGGCCGTCCGCATGCTTATATGCGAAGATTCGGTGTGAGTCGGATTACCTTCCGTGAATTAGCCCATCTTGGTCAACTTCCTGGGGTAAAAAAAGCAAGTTGGTAACTTCCTCAAACAAGGCTAGTATTTTGCCTTGTTTTTTGCTATACTAAAAAACAACTGAAACAATATACGGAGGTTTATAAGATGAATTTGGATTGCATCCGCGAACAGATTAACATGATTGATAGCCAATTGGTTGAACTACTTGAAAAACGAATGGAGTTGGTCGACCAAGTTACAGCCTATAAACGAGCAACAGGTAAGCCTGTTTTGGATACCAGCAGAGAAAATGCTGTCCTTGAAAGAGTTGGAAAATTAGTTCAAAAAGATGATTACCGCTCTGCCATTCAAGCAACCTTTAGCGATATTATGGCCCAATCAAGAACCTATCAATCTTCCAAGTTAGCGAATCATGAGCAATAAGATGAAACAAGCCATCCAACTCCTTTTCTTTTCCAGCTTAATTGGAGTCGGTGCAGGAATAATCACCACACTTTTTGGGAAAATTCTACTAGGGATTGGAGACTTACGGTCTGAATATTTTACTTTTCTAATCCCCTTTCTACCACTTGCAGGGTTGCTGATTGTTTTCATTTATCAAAAATGGGGGAGGGAAGTCCAAGCAGGTATGGGCTTAGTCTTCAAAGCTGGACAAGGGGAGCTAGTGCAAATTTCTCCAGTTCTCATTCCACTCATCATCTCTACAACTTGGCTCAGTCATCTTGTCGGTGCTTCCGTTGGTCGCGAAGGTGTAGCTGTCCAACTTGGAGCCAGTCTCTCACACTGGTTACAAAAACATGGTTTCACACACTTGCCCAAAGATATGATAACAAAGATTGGTATGGCCGCAGGTTTTGCAGGGCTATTTCAAACACCATGGGCTGCTAGTTTCTTTGCCATTGAGGTATTAATCGTTGGCCAATATTCTTGGACTAGTCTCCCCTATTGTCTAGTTGCCGCTTTCACGGCTTCTACTATTTCCCATTTATTGGGATTAGAGAAATTTTCGCACACTATTTCATCTTTTTCATTCCAGTTTACAGATAGTTTCAAATGGCTATTTATTGCCCTTTGCTTCGGTTTCATCGGCAATTTATTTGCTTGGTTTCTGGCGCAAGCAAAAAGCATCTCAACTCGATGGCTTCCAAATCCTTACATTAAAATAGCTATCATGGGAGTTGGACTGACCGTTCTACTATTTTGCTTCCATCAAGGTCGTTATACTGGTCTAGGAACCAATTTGATTGATGCCAGTTTAGCTGGGGAACAGGTGTTTGCTTTCGATTGGCTACTAAAACTCCTACTAACCTGTCTTTGTTTGGCTGCAGGTTTTCAAGGAGGCGAAGTTACTCCGCTCTTTGCGATTGGAGCAAGTTCTGGGGCTGTTTTAGCAGGATTACTAGGTCTACCAACTGAACTTGTTGCAGCCCTTGGGTATTGTGCCGTATTTGGAACAGCCACCAATACCTTACTGGCTCCTCTCTTCATTAGTTATGAAGTATTCGGCGCTAATATCCTGCCCTATGCTATTCCTGTACTTGCCATAGCTTATCTTATAAACAGAAAACAGACTATTTATGGGGTGCAGGTGAGATGAACTATTGGATTCATAGTTTGCCCCTTTCTTACCCCTCGGTTACATTTTAGAAAAAACAAAACCCTTGAAAACATTGATATTTCAAGGGTTTTTACTATACATTTATCTCCCCTGCAGGAAAATTCAGGTTAAATTGAGTTAAAATTAATATTAAAAATTGGATATTATCAAGATATTATCATTTACTGAGTATATGTAAAAAATAAAAGGTTGAACAAATGGTTGAACGGATTTATTTTTTCATCGTCTATTAGCAACAAACCGAACTAAGTCTGTGATTTTTTGTTATTAATATTATCTACTGAACTTTTACTGAAGACAAATAGAGATTCACTACACGTCAATAGACGGTAGAACCCTTGATTTAATGCGATTTTTGAAAGATGAACTTTCACTATATTACAGTACAAATCAGTCGAATCACTACCTTTTTTGAAATAAGATTTTGATTCGGATAAGTAATAAACCCACTGGCTCATTATAAGTCAGTGGTTTTTTGAATTAAGGAGAGTCTTGCTCCAAGCTATTTTAGGAGATGAGTATTAATTTCATTTTTTCAATTTAAAACATCGAACTGCTGACAAGAGTCCTAGACCTAACACTATAAAGGATAAACCGCTGCCATCACCTGTCTGTGGTAAGGATTTAGAAGCTATCTCAGAAGTTTGTTCTGTCATATCTGCCCTAACATCTAGCCGACTTCTAGTTTGTAAAATGTGACCACAAGGGATCGGTGATTGATGTTTCGTTTCATTTTTTTGGGGATTCACTTGCTCAATTGGGACTGATTCATGCATTTTATTCTGTACCTCTTCTATCATTGAGTTTAGTGGCGTTTCAACTGATTGGTCCCCATTTGAATCTTCTCGTATTGGATTTCCATCCTTACTTTGTTCTTCTTTTTCTACAGGTGAACTTGGTGCACCGTCTGCAGATGGTTCTTCTTCTAAACTTTCCTCGTTCCCCTTGTCTTCTAACTCAGCAAGGTCTTTTATTATAGCAATCTTGTCAATCTGTACTTGAATTGGCCCTTCACTACCTTGCCCCAAGAACTCAATACCAATTTCACGTGTATTAAAACGCTCCGCAATCTCTGACAAATCGAATCGTAAATCCGTCCACTGGTCATTAACTATTGCCATTTCATTATTAAGCCATTGCCAACTATCACCAACTTTGACGTAGAGTTTGGCTTGAACAGGAGAACTTGTTTTTAGTTTAACAACATACCAATTATAGTTGGATAGGTCTTGATTGGCTTGGAGATTGATTTCTGTTTTCTGATCTTTTTCACCAGAAATAGTGGCAACAAGCTGTCCAGCTTCTGTCTTCAAATCAGTACCGTTCCATTTTTCAACTCCCTCATCAAAGCGATAAATCGTCGGTTGATAAGTTGCTACTTCTGGCTCATATTTGTCCACGATTTCAGGTAAATCTTCTCTAGTGACTGCTTGAATATCATCGACGTAAAGAGTACCAGTCCCTTTTTCGCCTCCCAAATATAAGGCGAATTGGGTTACTTGGCCTAATCCAACTTGATCAATGCGTGCACTTTGATTGCCTTCCCAAGCAGCTGGTAGAAATTCAGCGAGTGGCAAGCTGACGAGACCTTCGAATGCTTCGTTCAAGGCAATATTTTTCTCATAGCTGACATTGCCAATGCGTATTTGGACAGTCAAGTGTTGAGGATAACCGCTATGTTTGAGCCAGAAACTTAAAGCGTTGGCTCCTTGCCAATTTTTTTCAAAGGAAATTTGGCGTCCAGCATAGCCTTTATCTCCAACTTCATAGTCATAAACCATGCCATATTTGCCTTCTTGCTTTTGGTTTTCAGATAAGCTAATTTGAATCTTATCCCCGTTCGATGAGTAAGCTTGGTGCAGTAAAACATTGTCTCCAAAATATTGCTCAAAAGTATCAACTATAAGGGGGGATTCTGTGTTCTGCGTGAAACGAGAATATAGTTTTACTTGCTCCTGCTTGGTTTCCTGTCCCTTACTGGTGTATAGGATGGTTGCAATCAAGACTTGATTGTCTAACTCAACTGGAAGTGTAATAGTTGCTGTAAAATACTGACCTTCCTTGGAAAGCTGATAAATTTGGTCGCCAATTGTCACGGATACGGCATCATCCTCCTGACTTGGCTTAACTATAACTTTGACCTCTTGCTGACCAATAATATCCCCATTTGCTGGACGGATCAGATAGGTTGAATTAGTTACGGGACTTGTTTGGAAATTCTTACCCTTTCCATAAATTTGGCCCACTTCCTTGGCAAATACAGTATTGGCATACTGATAAAATCTTTCAAAGTCTGGCAATAATTCATGGTCTCCACCAAGGCTACCATTGACATCACGATAAGGAACGTAGAGGTTATTAGGCAGACCAAAATTTGCCCAAGTCAGCATGTAGGCAATTTTAGAGGCCTTTTGGTCAGATTGAATGGTGTTAAAGATGCGGCTATACCAATCTAAGGTATTGCCGGTTTTATTGAGACCTTGGGCGCTATAGCCAAATTCTGTCAAGGCTGCTACTTTCCCTTTTTGTTCTGCTAAGTCCACTATCATGGAGAGGTCTTTCACCAAGCCTGAAAGGAATTGTTCTGACCCTGCATTGTCTTTTGAATCATAGGAATCTATTCCTAAAATGTCCACATAAGCATCACCAGGATAGGTCTCTAAATAACGTTCTTGGTCCCCAGGTGTAGCTGTATTTGGCGAATATACATAGAGGATATTATGAATATTTTTCTGGTCACGAAGATATTCAACAGTGTAGCGATAAAGAGCCTTGTATTGGTCGGGTTTGGTTGTGCTGGCACCCCACCAGAACCAAGAACCATTCTGCTCGTGGAAGGGACGAAAAATAAGTGGAATATCCTTACCTTCATCATCCTTTAATCCCTCAGCCAGACTGGCAATTCGATCCAACCATTGATTAAACTCTGTGTTTTTCGTACCACCTGGTAGAATTTCAGACACGACATTGCCAGAGCTATCATTGAAATTTCCACCCGTCACAAAATTATAGGGGTGCATACTGAGAACGACTGCCCCTCCTAGTTTGTGAGCAGTTTTCATGGATTCGATGACATTGTTCAAGCTTTGTTCAGGATCCCCTGCCACGCCAGGCTTTTCATGACCGTCTAGAGATAGCGTATCCCAACCAAAAATTGCAGGATAATCCCCAACAGCATTTTTTACCTCAGATTCAGTCGAGCCTGCTCGACTGCCTTCACTGGTCAAGCTCACTCCTTCATCAAGGGCATGCTGTTGCCCAAACAAGATGTCTGGACTGGCCGCCTTTTCCTTGAGATAGTCCAGTAATTCCTTGGTCTCCTGACTGGCCTTCTCATCAACCATATTGAGAACCACACTATCTCTTGTACTTTCAGTCTCCACCCCTTCAGTAGCTACAACCTCCTCTGTTGTCTCTGACTGAATCTCTGTTACAACTCCTGTTTCTTCACTACTAGGCTCATCAGTCTTTACTTCAACAATTTGTGGAGCAGATGTAGCTTGTGTTTCCGTATTTTCATCTGAGACTTTGATTTCAGAGTTTCCATCGGGAACCGCTTTCATTTCTGTGTTGACAGAAAGTTCCCCTACTGGTGAAGGAATAACTTCTGTTGAAAGAATAGGGTCCGAACTTGTTTCTTCCGCCATAACAGCATGCCCTCCCAACATACAACTAGCCACCAAAACACCTGCTAAAACACTTGATTTCGTCAGTCTGTTTCCCATTTTAGACTCCTTTTTATCTATTTTTTCCAAAAATTGACCGCAAAAAAGAGCGATTATTGTAAAACCGCTCTCCATCAAAAAATGAACCGATGTCATCGGGAGGTCAAACCTCCCATGGCAAAGCACTACTTTTCACACTTAAAGGACCTGATGTCCTTTGCACAAGGTGTTCCAGCAGCTTCTTAGTTCAATCCATTTTGACCAGCAACAGTTTTAAACCACTCACCTGATTTTTTAATGGTTTTCACCTGCGTATGGATATTATTTGAGATAAATCCATAGCGATTGCGATAAGCATTGGTCCATGACCAGCAATCAATCGGCGTCCAGAGGTGATAACCAAAGCAATTAGAACCTTCTTGGATTCCCTTATGAAGAAATTCCAGATGCTCACGGATAAAATCAATCCGATAGTCATCTTGAATCTGACCACTCTCATCCAAGAACCGTTCTTCTCGTGAAACTCCCATACCATTTTCAGAAACAAACCATGGAATATTCTTGTAATTGTCACGAATATTGATGGCAATATCATACATGGCTTCAGGATAGATTTCCCAGCCCTTATCAATATTCATCCGACGTCCAGGCATGTCATAATGGTCATAATATCGGTTAGGCATCCAGTCACCTACAGAATTTGGAGCGATGTCTGGCGCCTTCACACGGTTTGGATGGTAGAAGTTGACCCCAAGGAAATCCACAGTGTTGTTCTTGAAAATAGCAGCATCTTCAGGTTCTGTTTGCCAGATAACCTTGTCGCGTCTCAAGACTTCCTCTAGTTCTGCTGGAAAATGTCCGTAGATAGCTGGTTCCAAGAACATCTTATTGTTCCAGAGTTCAGCAAATTTAGCTGCTTCTTGGTCAGCTGGCGCTTCTGAGGCTGCATAGGTTGGCGTCAAGTTCAAGACTGTACCAATGCGTCCGCCATCCTTATCCAAGCCTAACTCACGGAATTTGGAAATGGCTTTGGCAGAGGCAAGGTTGAGATGATAGGCTACCTGAACAGCTTTTTTCCCATCCACTATTTTAGGATAATGGAATTGATAAAGGTACTCTCCATCCACAACGACCATTGGCTCATTATGAGTTGTCCATTCTTTGACACGGTCACCGAAGTGTTTGAAGGCCTGCTCCGCAAAGCCAACATAGAGGTCCACCACATGACGAGACTCCCAGCCACCGTACTTGTGATAGAGCTCAACTGGCAAGTCAAAATGGTGTAAGTTCATCACTGGGCGAATACCATTTTCAATGAAACAATCAATCACTTGATTGTAGAAAGCAATCGCATCCTGATTGACCGTATTGGTTTCCAAATCATCAATCAAACGCGTCCATTGGATAGAGGTCCGCACACTGTTGAGACCAACCTCTTTCATGAGAGCAATATCTTCACGAAAACTGTTGTAAAAGTTAGACGCCGTATCGGGACCAACTTGATTGTAGAAAACTTCTGGCTCTATCTCATACCAGTAGTCAAACATATTGGCGTGTTTTTTAGCAAAACGCCCTTCGCTTTGGGGACCAGATGTGGCTGCTCCCCACCAAAAATTAGCTGGAAATTCTTTCATCATCTTCTCCTTCTGCACATAATCGTTGATGCATCATATCGTTAAATTTCGGTAAATACTCATGTCCAAATTCTGGATAAAAGAGTAATTCTTTTTCTGATTGTAATTGATTATAGACCGCAAATTGCGTTTTGGGGTGGCAGATTCGATCTTCTAGAGCCATACCCCACAAGACTTTGGCTTGAACCCGTGACACCAAGTATTGGATGTCAATGTAATCCAGGGCACTAAATACCGCTTCTTCCGTTTCATGTAACGGATCTCGAAATCGGAAATAATAAGGGATTTCTTCATAGGCTGATTGTTCTGCTTGTAGTCCATAGGCTTCTCTAAAGTCACTGAGAAATGGATATTGGACAAAGCTGGCCTTTACCTGCGGACAAAGACTGGCACAAACCAAGGCTAATGCCCCTCCTTGGGAAACGCCATAACTATACATACGTTTACTGTCAACCTCAGGCATCGATTTCACAATCTGAGTAAGCTGATAAATGGCTTGGTAGACCCGCTTATAAAATAAATTCTCCGGACCTTCCTCCACTCCTCTGAGTAAATGTCCTTTGAGAGTTCCTCCCTTTGTCTGGCTAGAATCCTGAGAAGCGCCACCCTGTCCAGGAACATCCATAGCTACAACCATATAGCCCAAGGAAACCAGAGTCAATTTATCAGACCAGTCTCCGACATTGGTGTGATAGCCGTGAAATTGAAAGATGACTGGATATTTCTCTATTGCTCCCTTGGGTTTCAAAATTTGACAGACAATCCTAGAGCCGTCCAAAGCTGAAAAAACAAGTTCAAAACAATCTGCAAGCGGACTTTTAAAAGAGACTGGTCTCAACTGATAGTCTAGACCTTTTTCATCAACCCCATTCAAAGCTCTTTCCCAGAATGCATCAAAATCTTTTGGTTTTGATTGACTACCACCATAGTCACCCCAAAGTGTTAGAGCATCTTTCGTTCTCATCCTATACCTCCACCTGCAAACGTTTGAGAACCTCATTCCCAATAAACGCTGCACCTGCTAGTGTCGGATGGACACCATCTTCACCTGTCAAGTACTGTGCAGAGTGGAGAATGGCTTGTTCATTTAGTAGTCCATCTAAGGGAACTAGTTCCAAATCAAATTCCTGAACCAAGCGTCGCACAATCTGAATTTTAGGATCTAAATCAACTCGCCATTCCCGTCTATCCAAGGGATAAGGCAGGACAAAGGGCTCCATAACCAGGATTCGTTCTACTCCTGCCTTTTTCAAACTCGTCAGTAGTTTGCGATACTCCTGTTCAAACCTATCCTGCTCTGCATGACTTCCAAATGATTCTAGGCCAACAGTATGCCAAACGTCATTGATTCCCACCATGAGTAAGATGGCTGTCGGGTTGAGGTCAAGACATTCATAAATACGGGCATTCAAATCTGCAACCTTGTTTCCACCAATTCCCCTGTTATAGAAAGAAAAACGGGCTTGTGGATACCGAGCGGCTAATTGGCCTGCAACGTGATTAACATAACCATGTCCCAAGCTTCCTGCATCATTCTTATCTCGCCCCCACTCTGTAATTGAGTCTCCGAAAAAGACGATGGTATCATCCTTGTATAGCTTCATATTTATTCTCCATATTGGCTCACAAAATGGGCAGCTGCGCCAAGTAAGTTGGCATCATTTCGGTATTGGCAAGCTTCCAGTTTGAATGTCAAATCTGTAGCATCCGCCTCTAAAATAATCTGGTCTAGGCGCTTTCTGACTTCCTCTACCAATTCTTCCCGAACGGAAATGCCTCCACCAATTGCAACAAGTTCTGGATTTACAGTCATCAACACATTGTAAATTCCGATAGCTAGACTCTGATAGATGCCTTCCACTACCTGTCTGGCCTTTTCATGTCCTTGGTCAGCCAGAGAAAACAAATCTTTTCCTGAGAAAGATTCAGCTATGCCTTCTGCCTGCGCAAAACGGTTTGCCACGTGAACAGGACTGACTAGGTGACTCAAGGTCATACCATCCTGGAGGATCATATAACCAAATTCCCCACCAAAGAGATTTTCCCCTTTTAGTAAGGAATTCCCCTGGGCAACAGCTCCACCTACTCCAGAACCAATGATGAAGAAGATAGATGATGCGCTATCCTTGGCTACTCCAAGATGCAATTCTGCCAAAGCTGCACAGTTGGCATCATTTTCAATCGAAACAGGTAGTCCAAATAAGTCACTCAACTCCTTTTGAATAGGAAAACGGTGTATATAGGGAATGGCACTCTTGCCATAAATGACTCCCTCTTCCGTATTGACAGAACCGGGACTGGAAAAAGCCACTCCTGTCAACTGATTTGCTGAAAATCTTTCTTGTAATTTTTTTAATTCAATTTTCATATCTTCCCAACTGTCTGGAGTTGGAAAAGAAGACTGATGGGAGAGTTGCCCCTGATTGTAGAGGGCAACTTTCACAGCAGTTCCTCCCATATCACAAACTAGTAAAGCCATATGTTCTCCTAATCTTGTCGAATCATCATTTCAATACTGAAGGTATCATAGCGATGGGTACTGATAGAATACTCAAAGGTTGTCCCGTTAGATAAAAAGCCAATTTGTTCCACTATACCAACAGGATCTCCTTGTTCTAATTCTAAATGTGTTACTTCAGAATCAGATGCTTTGCGAACTGTAATATTGCGGTGAGCACTTTGAATTTTCATCCCTAAGGTATCTTGAATATACTCATAGATAGATTCTTCTACATTTTTCAACCTTAAATCAGGTATGACTGAAACAGGCATAAAGGTATTTTCCATAACTAGTGGACTTCCATCTAATATCCGGACACGTTCAATGTCATAAACAAAACTACCAATTGGAATATTGAGCTTATTGGCTACTTTTTCTGACGCGGCAATTATTTCAAAATGCAAAACCTTACTGGTCACTGTACGAGTTGGGTAATATGCAGAGGTACCAATCATTTGACTGCCTACTACCATCTTCTCCATATCCTCTACTGATAAATCTTTGACAAACGTACCAGCCCCCCGACGTTTAATAATTAACCCTTCTGCAACAAGAATGTCCAAGGCTTTCTTAACCGTCATTTTACTAACTTCATAAACCTCACACAAATCCTTCTCAAAAGGAAGCTGGTCATTAGCTTTATAAATACCATCTAAAATTTTTCTTCTAACATCATTTGCAATCACATTATACTTTTCCATGATTGCCTCCTTCTAATCATTATCAGCTTAACAAACCAAGACAGCAGTTCATGTAATGGATTGATTGTCAAACAGAAAATACGAAAACGCTTTACTTTATTATATACCTACTCGTGACCGAATTCTTGTCTAGACCATTTTTAAATAAAATAATTTAGACGAAAAGTCGCCTGGCATCACTCTAGACCAGTACTCCACTTCACGGCCTAGATAATTTTCGTTCAATAATAGGCCGATCGTTTCCAAATCTCTCCCAAAGCGAAGTGTCTCAGACTGTTTTTCTTGTACTTTATAAGAAACATCTGCTTTTAATCCTCTTAATTTCAAGCGTTGATAGGTCGGATTCGGCTGGGCTAAAAGTTGAAAATGCCCAACTAAAGCCTCTGATTGATCTTGGCTCACAACCATCCATGCAACTCGGTTACTATCGCCTGTTTCTAGGCGGTAAAAATCTCCCTGCATCACCAACCCTTGATGGGATTTATACTCTTTAATTTGCTGCTTGATTTCTTCTTTTTCCTCTTCGGTCAACGCCAGAGGGTTTAATTCATAACCAAACATACCAAAGAAAGCTACATTCTTTCTCATATCGAGGGATGTGACGCGAGCAACTTGATGGTTGGGAACTGCTGAAACATGACTGCCCATACTAGACAGTGGGTAAAGCATAGAAGTTCCGGTCTGAATAGCCAATCGTTCTATTGCGTCTGTATCATCGCTAGTCCAAATTTGCGGACTGTAATAGAGCATACCAGCATCAAATCGTGCTCCTCCACCCGCACAGGATTCAATCAAGATATGTGGATAATTCTTGCTTAGGCGATTATACAAATCATAGACACCCAGAATATAGCGATGAGCCAGCTCTCCCTGCTGGTCTGGCAAATAGTCAGAAGAATAGGCCTCTGATATATAGCGATTCATATCAAGTTTCAGATAATCAATCGGAACCTCCTGCAAGATGGCATCCATCTGCCTATAAACCTCATCAACCACTTTGGGATTCCCAAAATTGAGGACATATTGGTTTCGACCTTGTGAAATATTTTTCTGCGGATGTCCAATGATCCAATCAGGATGCTCACGATATATAGGAGTATCTTCTGAAACCATCTCTGGCTCAAACCATAAACCAAATTGAAGTCCCATTGCATGAATCTTTTGGCCAAGACTGGCTAAACCATTTGGTAATTTTTCGTGGCTTTCAACCCAGTTCCCCAAGGAACCCTTATCACTATTTCGATTGCCAAACCAACCATCATCTAGGACAAATAAATCTACTCCTAGTTCCCTTGCTGCCTCTGCAATATCAAGTATCTTTTTCTCATCAAAATCAAAATAAGTTGCCTCCCAGCTATTTAAGAGAACAGGACGAGGTTTATTTTTCCAAGAACTCCGAATGAGATGCTCTCTAAAAAGATGATGAAAGGCCTGACTCATACCTGTCAATCCATTTTCGCTAAAAACCATGACAGCTTCAGGACTAACAAACATTTCATTTGGTTTCAATTGCCACTGAAACTGAAAAGGATTGATGCCTAATTGGACTCGTAGTCGGTCATAATTATCCAATTCTATTTGGGCACGGAAATTTCCACTATAGATCAAACCAAAGCCGTAGACCTGCCCCTGACTCTCTGTCGTTTGCGGTTGGCAAATAGCAAGGAAAGGATTGTGAACATGGCTACTAGCTCCACGCGTGGAGGAAACATGTTGAATTCCCCGATGAATTTTTTCACGTGATAGGTGATTTTCACGCGCCCAAGCTCCATCTAGGTGAAGCCATTCATACTGTTCATTGGGGAAGTCTAGGTTCAGACTAGCCAGTTGTTTTACAGAATACTCCTGCTGACCACCATTTCGTAAAATAGCCTGCCGTGTTATAACAGGCAAATCTCTGTAAATGGCATAGCGCAAGGTCAAATAGACATCCGAATAATCATCCTTCAGATAAACCTCCAAAACCTGAACCTGCTCTGCTTCACCAAAAGTTCCTGGCAGGGGCTCAAGGGCTACCTTTCCATCAAAAATCTTATATCCTTGATAGCGAAAATGACTGATAGAGTCTCCGTCTGGATAGGTCATTTCAAGAGCTGGGTAACGAAAATCTGTCGTTCCAAAAACGGGCATTTCTTGCTTGATATGTTCTAGGGAAGTCAATAATTTCCCAGCCACCAGATTATTTCCAGGCCGAATCTCTCGTTCTAAGAGCCAGTCGAACTGATCATAATCAGCAATTGAAGCGCCATAATAGAGATGTTCCAGTATTCCTGTATCTTCCATCACCCGAAAAACATAGGAAATGTGGTCATTTTTTAAATGAAAATATAAGTCTTGTTCATGAACCCGTATCATTCTTTTTTTCCTTTCTTAATTGACTGATTTTTGTAAGAACCAGACAATAGATGCCCGGCATGAAAAACCAGACAAGGAGATGTTTTGTAAGGGCAAGATAGAATAGAAGAGTTAAAATGGTGCCTTGCACAGCTACATCATTGAGATTGCGAGAAATCAAGTGCAAACTCATTGCCAAACTCTTTTTAAAATGAGGGCCAGCTACTCTTTGGTAATAGGGAAGCCAAACCATCAATACTAGCCAAAACATACTTCCCACAAGAAAGCCTAGCAAGAGCTGGTCTGAATAGTTTTGAAGCAAACCAAACCAGCTGACTAGGGATAATAGAAAAGCGAAGGTCATAAAGGAAGAAATGAGCATCTCTGAAACTTTGGATTCTTTAGAAAGATAATCCACTTCTTTTAAACTCACATAATAGGGCTGTGAACTTTCATATAGTGCCAAACAAGTTGCCAAGGCACCGTAACAACCGTAAACGAATCCTCTTCTCACCAAGCCCCACCAAAAATAGGTTGAGGCTTTAGCCAAGACATAGACTCCATTGATGGTTGCAATTAAACGAGATTGTTTCTCCATGAGTCCTCCTTTCTATCACATGATTGACTACTTAACAGAACCAGCCACCCCATTGTAAATGTATTTTTGGAGGGACAAGAATACAATTAAAATTGGCAAGATAACAATAATAACACCTGCTAGAATGACTGGCCAGTTAGTACCATATGGCCCTTTAAAGGCGAAGAGGGCTGTTGAAATCACCTTCAAATTCCGATCTGGCATATACAAGAACGGGCTATAGAAGTCATTATAGACACCTACACCACTGATAATCAACATGGTCACAATTGGGGCCTTTAAGTTTGGCAAAATAATTCTCCAGAAAATCCCAAAGTGACTTGCTCCATCAAGGTAGGCTGATTCATCCAATGAAATTGAAATTTCATCTAAATACTGCATAAAAACATAAACTGAGATCACATCAGTTCCCAAATTCAACAAGATAACAGCCCAAATAGTGTTAAACAAGCCAAGGGAATTAATGATTTGGAAGGTTGCTACTTGACTGGTAATCCCTGGAATCAACATAGCAATCATGAAAAGACCGAGAATCACTTTCTTCAATTTAAAATCAAAGCGACTCATTGCATAGGCAAACATGGACGCCAAGGTCAACTTCCCAATCATACTAGCCACAAAAATGATCAGCGTATTTTTAAAACCCAAAAGCATCTGTCCATTGACAAAGGCTGTTTTATAGTTTGAAAAATCCCAGGTTTTAGGAAAAGCGAGGACATTGCTGCTCAAAAATTCATTGTTTGATTTAAAGGAACCAATAAACACTACCAAGATGGGCAACAGTGCAACGACTGCTCCTAGAATGAGGACAAGGTATTGGAAGACCTTGCCAATTGTCAATTTCTCTTTTCTCATCGTTTATTTCCTTTCCTGCGTAGCATAGCGTTGCACCAAGGTCACTACTACGACAATGACCAAGAGAATAATGGCCATAGCAGAAGCCAAACCAACCTTGTTATACTTAAAGGCTGTATCGATTGTTTGAATCACAAAGGTTGTAGTGCCGTTTGAACCACCTGTCATAATGTATGGAATGTCAAATACACTCAGTGAGCCACTAACACCAAGAATAATATTCAAAAAGATGATATTTCGGATACTTGGAAAAATAATATAGATAAACTGGTCCCAACGATTGGCACCGTCAATTTCTGCCGCTTCATAAATCTCTGGATTGATGGATTGAATGGCACCAAGGAAAACAAGGAAATTAAAACCTGTATAGCGCCAAACAGAGGTAAAGGCAAGAGAAATATTATTAATTTCTCGATTTCCCAACCAAAGTTGAATCTGATCCCCCAAGCCTAACATCTCAAGAACCGTATCCAAGGTTCCTCCGCCTTTGTAAAAATACAAAAAGATGAAACCAATCGCAACACCATTTAAAAGATAAGGGAAAAAGAGAATTCCCTTCCAAAAATTAGCGAATTTTACCTTGAAAGATAAGATTGTCGCAAACAAAAGTGCAATTCCCAACTGGAAGAAAGTTGCAATAAAGTAATAAAAACTAGTCTTAAAAACCGTAAAATAAGCAGGTTTTGTTAAAATGGTCTTGTAATTGTCCAAACCGACAAAATCCGGATTGGGTGAGTACCCATTCCAATCAGTCAAACTATATTGAAACATTTTCACCAAGGGATAATAGGAAAATGTCAACAATAATAGCACAGGAATAATTGTAAACGTGAAAATCAATAGACGCTTTTCAGCCGCTTGACTCATTTTCATCTTAAGCATAAGATCCTCCTCAAATAACTAGCGGGCCAGTTAGAGAATTCCAACCAGCCCACCACTATTCTTAGTTGCCAGCAACTGCTTTAATGGCATCTGCCCAACGAGTGTTGAAATCCTTCATAATATCTTGGTAAGTCTCAGAAGAGTTCCCTACTGCAGCATCAATGATGCGTTGTTTTTCAAGGTCAGTTGTACCAATACCCAATTCAGATTGGTTATTTATATCGCTGAAGAGTGATTCTTTTCCTTCTGGTGCTGGATTTTCTTCAAACAATTCTACACCAGCTTCTTTACTTGCCTGCAATGCTTCTGGATAATCAGCACCTTTTACAGTTGGAAGACCACCATTATCTTTGGCATAATCAGATTCGTTGACCATCCAGTCTACGAATTTACGAGCTGCTTCTTTGTGCTCTGAATGAACGCTAATACCATAGTTATAGTCTCCACCAACTGGCATATATTGTTTGCCATCAGATGCAGTCATTGGAAAGGCTTGGAAAGTAATGTTTGATGCATTATCTGGATTTGCTGATTGGATTTGTGGAACTGCCCAGCTACCCAAGACCATGACCGCAATCTTACCATTTGCTAAATCAACTTTTGATTGCTCCCAGTCAGTTGTTGTTGGATCTGCTTCAATCAAACCTTCTTTGGCTACATCATACAAAAGCTTGTAAATGGTTCCCATTGTATCTTCTTGGTCAAATGGCGAAGTATCAGACGTCATTTTGTTGGTAAAGTCTACATCCCCTGTAGCTCCGGCACGAGTAAAGTCCCAGTTTGATAGCGTCCAACCAGCTGCGTAGTTGGTATAAAGTGGAACTACATCATTGTTCTTTTCCTTGATGGTTTTCAAAGCTGCTAGAAAGCTCTCAGGAGTTTTAGGAAACTCTTTTATACCTGCGTCTTCAAATACCTTCATATTTACTACCATACCAGTCGCATTCATCTGACTTGGAATACCGTATGAAACTCCTTCAAATGAACGATCGTTCAAACCGAGATAGGTCTTTTCTAACTCAGCCTTGTCTCCCATCGGTTCAAAGAAGGTTGCGTAATCTTGCGGTTGAATATCACCTGGAATCATTAGAACATCGCCATACTCTTTGGAATTCATACGGGTCTTCATCTGACCAGCATAGTCCGTGATGGTTTGAACTTCTACAGTGATATCAGGATATTTCTCATTGAACTTAGCAATGTATTCATCCCATTTACCATTTCCCTCCCAGTCTGTCTTGTGGTTAATAAAGGTGATGGTTTCTTTTCCATCCTCACTTTGGCTACTTCCGCCTCCACTAGCACATCCTGCTAAAACAAGTGCAGCTGTAGCTGCGGTAATACCAAATTTAAACAATGCTTTTTTCATCGGTTTTTCCTCCCTTATTTTTTCTTTGCATTTGTTTACGCTTTCATTATAACATAAGATTTTTTAAAAGTATATACTTTTGTTTAAAAATATATACTTTCTTGATGATTTTTTTAACTTTTAGCCCAAAATCTGTTATACTTTATATAGATTAATACTTACTATTAAGGAGAAAAATATGGAACCCTTGTTTCTCACACCTGTTATGCACGAAAAAATTTGGGGGGGCAATCGCTTAAGGACCAACTACCACTACGACATTCCTAGTGATAAGACTGGTGAATGCTGGGCTATTTCTGCCCATCCAAATGGCGTAACTACTGTCTCAAACGGTCAATTTAAAGGAAGAGGACTGGATGACCTCTATAAGAATGAAAAACATTTATTTGGCAATCCCACAGATGATGTCTTTCCATTATTAACAAAAATCCTTGATGCAGACGATTGGCTTAGCGTCCAAGTCCATCCCGATGATAGCTATGGCTTGGCTCACGAAGGGGAACTAGGCAAGACAGAATGTTGGTACATTTTGGAAGCCGAAGACGGAGCTGAAATCATTTATGGTCACAATGCCCAATCCAAAGAAGAGCTCCGTCAGCAAATCGAAGCCGGAGATTGGGACAAGCTGTTGACCCATGTACCCGTCAAAAAGGGTGATTTCTTCTTTGTACCAAGCGGCACCATGCACGCCATCGGTAAGGGTATCATGATTTTAGAAACTCAACAATCTAGTGATACAACCTACCGTGTCTATGACTTTGACCGCCGTGACGATGCAGGCAACCTCCGTGAACTACACATTGAGAAATCGATTGATGTACTGACCATCGGACCTGTTGCTAACTCAACACCTGCCCACTTCAAAGCAGGCAATCTTGACTCGACACTTCTGGTTGCCAATCCCTTCTTTACCGTATATAAATGGAATATCCAGCAAGAAATCAAAATGGAACAGACAGTTCCTTACCTGCTTGTTAGTGTCATTGAAGGGGAAGGTGCCATCCAAGTCGGTGAAACCAGCTACCCACTTCAAAAAGGAAGCCACTTTATCTTACCAGCCAATGTGACAAACTGGACTTTTACAGGCCAAATGAACATCATCGCAAGCCACGCGAACAAAAATCAATTATAAACTCATCTCACACTAGAGTACTGTCAACTGACGCATAGAAAATTTCAATATTGATAAACGAATAGAAAATTACTAAAAATGCTATATATTATCACTGGCAATTATTCGACTATCTTCTCCGTAATTTTATAGATTATTTTCAAATTAGTTTATCAAAAATTCTTTTGCTATATAGAAGCCATTGAATTCCACAGTGTTTTCTATCAACACATAAAATTTCTAAAAGCTCCTTACTTTGATTGTGTAATAATCATGAAGACGCTTTTTTTATGCGAAAAAGGTACATAGCCTGTTGAATTCTTTTTCAATTAAATTCAAAGCTGCTTGAGGACTGTATAAAGTATTACAGCTCATTATTGTAGCAGATAATTTCTAAACAATGTCCTTGTGATTTGAGGATGTTGTTTTTTTGTCCTTAGGGCGAATGTGCCGTCTGCAAGACCCCTCGGAGAGCGTTTGTAGTTTTGATGGACCACAGGGCTGTCAAAACTACAAAAACGTTATTTTTTGGCAAAAAGTAACAAAATGCTATCTTGAATCGAAGCCAATTGTTTATCTTACAGCTCAAAAATATCGAACTTAGGCCAGCGGGGAATAGCAAAGCACCCCGCTGTTGCCCGTCATTCGGGCAATCGAGCATAAATTTTCAGTTTCATAATAATTAAAATGGAGTTCTACTTTGTCCATTTATTGGTCAAACATGGACTGTATAAATTTAGACCCTTTTTCGATTATTAATAGACTTCATACATATCCGATTTTTATTCAAAGATGGATTACTTTAACCATCCATCTTAGTATCTATAAAATAATGGATAACTAAGTATTTCATAAAATCGCTATTCATGCTCCTCTTCATAACCCAAGTATTTACTAAAAGATGGAAAACTTAAGTCTTCCATCTTAGCATCAGTTAAAACAATGGATAACTAGGTACTCCATAAAATCTCAATACTATGGTCTATTTAATTTTCCATTTGTTTTGGATTCGTGGTACGTTCTATGATCCACTTTTTATTAAAAAATGTAGCCATCTTGCCAAATAATCTTTTTATCTTGATATTTTTTGACAAAACCTGCAAGACTAATCGCTTGCATTTCTGCCATCGCTTCTGTCCAATTTCCGATAATATAATGCTCAAGTACCACCTTCATAACCGTAGAAAAATTTTGAAAATCATTTCCCCAATCCTCAAAATTAAATTTCACATGAATTGATTCGTGCAATCCGTCTTCTAAATCAATTGTAACAAAACAATCCGATTCTTCCGTTTCGTAATAGATTTTAAAATGAATATCACAATCATCATTTTCAAGCAACAAATCATAATAATCATCATCAAATGTTCCCGGGATAATCGTAAAATCTTTTTCATGACCGAAATCAATTGCTTTAAGATCTGTTTCTAAAATTGTTTGCTTTATAAATTTGATAATAGCTTTATCCGTTTCTAACATATTCTATTCTCCTTTTCTAAATTTAATTTTTATACGAACGTCACAAAATTGTATTGTATATATCACATGATATACCTCCTTTAGCTTCTAAAATCAGTATGCCACTTTTTCCAAAACAAAAAAATCGTGTTGCGAATCCATGTAAGCGAAAATGTTTTTCGTTTTTTTATTTTTTGAAAAAGCGACATAATAATATTGAAAAAATTGAATTACTAGAGAATGGAGGTGATAGGTTATCAATTGTTTGAATTCGCACTGGGCTCGGTGAAAATTGTTAATTCGAATGATTGTGACTTCTCTTTTTTAAAGGTGTCATTGACTTGAGAAAAGAGGTCGAAAACGAAGAAAGTAAATGGTTATTCTGCGGCATGAAATGACGTACAGAATAACCATTTATCAAGAAATATAGTACAGAAAAAGATGTTTAGCAAAAGTTAATAGTAGTTATTAGTTTTAAGAAATAACCTGATCAATGACATTTGAAAATACAAAGAAAAAGGGACGGTGAACACTGAAACTGATTCTAAAACGATAGTCTTAATAGACAGCCTCACGTGTATTTTCAGAGCATACCCAGCTCATTCTATAAAAAAGGGTGGGAGGCAGTTTACCAATAAAAAGCATTTTAGGAAAGAAAGGAGAAAGAAAATGCCAAGAAAAAGGAATTCTTTAAAGCACGATGTTTTTGTAGCAGCAACTAAAGATGTTACAAATAATACCTCACGTACTTCTTACAAAAGATCCGCAACACGATTCTCAAAGTGGGCAAAAGAAAATAACATCAAAAAAATCTCGGATATCACTGAGGAAGTCCTGCAAAAATATCACGACGATTTAAAAAATGATCCAAAACAGTACACTCCCGCTACTCTTCACACATACTTAGCACCTATTGCGAAAGCAGCAGGAATTAATTTAAACCGAATTCGAAAACAAAAAAGGACAAGCGATAACATAATCCGCGGCCGAAAACTAGAGTCAAATCAGCAAGGGAAGACTCAAGAATTGAACTCTCTCTTCTCTCGCCTCATGAAATTTCAAAAAGTTGTTGGAATTCGTCGCAATGAACTCAAAAACCTGACCGGTCAAGACCTGAAAATAGACAAGTATGGTAACTGCTATATTTTCGTTAAACGCGGCAAGGGTGGAAAGAAACAAATGCAATATATTTTACCCAAAGACGTTGAACTCGTGAAACAAACATTTTCTGGTATTGATGTTAACGAGCCTGTTTTCACAGAAGAAGAGATGAACAATCAGATTAATTTACATGCATTACGCGCACAACATGCACGAGATAGCTACTTTTATTATCTAAATAGAATTCGACAGAATCCTAATATTAAGCAAGCATTAAAGAACTTGCTGATTACACGTTGGGAAGAAGGGCATCAGAAATTAAAAAACGAATCAAATAAACAATACGAAAGACAGCGTAGAAATTTTATTTATGATCTACGCGATGAATTATATATTCTACGCGGCACAAACAAATCCAAAGCATTAGCATCAGGAATGCCAATTGCATATAATCGACTTGCTCTCATGGCAGTATCCGTTTTAAACTTGTCTCATTGGCGTCTTTCTGTTACAGTTACTAATTATATTTTGTAACGAATTTTTTGATTTTAAGTTTCAGGCATAATGATTGTGTAGAAAATTGATCAAATGGAGGACAAAATATGAGGAATCAAAATAATCTACGAAACAAAAAACAGAATGTACTTTTCGCTAGAGGAAAAATTATTGAAGTAAGCAATGATGTTAATAATCCATCATTTCTACTGTTTATTAGAAACGGAGGTGGAAGGAGACATACATTTTTAAAATTTAGATATGATGCAGATAAATTAAAGCCAAGGGAAGGTACGAACGTATATATTGAAGGACATCTTTATAATAACTTAGGATCTACAAGCTTCAAAAGCCAGCATTATTTTGCTGATTTTCTAAAGAAGGAACAAACGGAGATAACTAACCATTTTAATCTTTCAGAGTCAAACGGATTTGCATTCCCAAAACATTTTGCCAAATTTTTTGTTTATGGAACTGTTATACATATGAATGTTAATCACAATTCCATCTGGATTGAACTTTCAATTAAAGATGAAAATAATAATGAAGTCAAAATTCAGTACAGCAAAAAAATGCGAGTCAATGACACTAAATTAAATACCGGAGACAAAGTATATGTATATGCGTTACCGATTTCTACAGAAAAATTGGTTAATGAGGAAATAGTGAACTTTGAAACTTTAGTTTCGGAAGATATTGTAATCGAACAATAAAAATATTGAAAAAGTGGAGACTTCTTAAATTTGAGGTTTCCACTTTCATTTATTAATTATCAATACAGTACAATTTTCAGAAATCCATAGCAAAGGATGTAATGATATTGAAGTGATTGAAGGGATATTACACGGAGTCGTTGAAACAGCATCTTCAATACTTCGCCAGAGAAAACTTAAAACAACTGAAATATCGATACGACTAGTACATGCTAAATCTGAAAATCGATTACCACTGGAATTTACATTTAGCATTAAGACAACAAGCTCATCTATGATGATCTATACCGAGGTAATCAATCGCTTTAAAGAACATTACACAGGTGGGGGAATTCAAGGGTTTAAGATTCAATTTAATAAAATATTGTTGTGTCTGCTTAGAAAGGATTTGATATGATTGACCGTTCATACTTACCATTTCAGTCAGCAAGAGAGTACCAGGATGCAAAAATGGATAGGCTTTTTCCTATCTGAGCATACATCAGCACTCACTGACGATGCAAATAAAGTAACGTATATGTCTGATTTATCACTAGAGAAGAAATTATTACTCCTAAGTAAGGTGTATGCAGGACAGCTGACAGCGCGCATTGATGTAATTGATAAAAACAAACGTGTTTCCTACACCGGAACAATACCAAGTCTGAATAAGAATTATATTTTGATAAAAACTCAAACCGGTCACATCAATCTAAAATTGAAAGATATTATGAGTATTGAGCTTGTTGAGGAGGTGCTCTATGAATCAGCTTGAGTTTCAGCGTAATTACCTGCAAATGGACTATTACAGCGAGAGCTACCAAGATTTTGAACGTGACTTCTACCGCTACTCCAACATGAATATTCCATTGACCTTCTTGACCGATGATATCCTCAAAACAATGGTGACTTCTCGTAAGAATTACTTTGTCCTAAATAAGGAAAAGGCTAGAAATAATCGCAATCACTTCTTCATTTTTGAGGTAAGTACCATAGATGAAAATCCGCTAATCTACCGTTATTCTTACAAGAAAACAACAACATACTTGGCACAAAAATAGGAGCTCATAAATATGCTCCTATTTTCTTATAACATGAATTATGGTTATGTTAAAGTACTTAGAAACTGCCCCTAGAATAGTTCTATCTATCCTTCCTCACAAGAACTAGCAGTAAGAGATAATACTCTATCTAAGCTCTCAATATTTTCACGACCAACAGTACGTAACCATTCACGCGCAGCTTCTTCGCCTTGTTCGATGTAAACTGGCACAACACCTGCCCATGTCGCACGACCACAGAGAACACCGTTAAATTTAGCACCTGCTTCATGTGCAAACACTAGTGTATCTTGGAATAGCTTAGCAGAAACACCTGCACTTAGATAAATATAAGGTAAGTCAGTTGATGCTTCTTGCTGACGGAAATATTCAGCTGCTTCTTCTTTTGTATAGACGACTTCCCCTGTTCCAAAGCCTTCTACAAAATTCATGTTCACAGGTACTTCTACCTTGAGAACATCCACTCCAAAGCGTTCATCCGAAAATACTTTCATAGCCTCATTTACTTTTCGAGGTTTGACTTTTGCAAATTCCACACTGGCATTGTCTTCAATCGTTTCATCGTAGCTCAAAATTTCCAAAAAGAATGGTAAACCTTCAGCTTGACATTCTGAACCCAAGCGTTCAATATAGGCATGTTTTTGAAGATTGACGTATGGGTCTCCATCAACATCATAATAGAGTAAGAACTTGATAGCATCTGCCCCTTCTTCTTTTAGTCGTTTTACAGACCACTCCACTAGGCAATCTGGTAAGCGACTAGTAGAGCTGGTATCATAGCCAGTTTTTTCATAAGCTAGGAGCAAACCGCACTGTTCGTCACGGGCACGTGATGCTGGCAAACCAAATTCAGGATCTAACAGAATTGAGGAAGAAAACTGTGTTAATTCTTCAGATACTAGAGTTTTCAACTTTTCCATTTGCTCTACAGTTGGAGTTTCTGTCTGATGTTTTGCCATCATTTTTTTCAAGGCGCCACGTTGGTCAAAAGCAAGAGCTGATATAATGCCATTCTTTGTCATTAACTTAGATAGATTTTTTACCATTTTTATTCCTTTCTAAATAAAGAAATCTCCTGACATCTACTCTATACGTCAGGAGATAAAGTTGATTACACTAAGTGTTTCTTCAATAGCTCAACAATTTCCTCTACACTATTTGCATTTGTAAAAGATGTTTTGAACTCTGTCTTCATGAGTAAACGAGCAATCTTTGATAAAAATTTTAAGTGAGTGGTACCTGATTCCGTTTCCGGAATAAATAGTGCAATAACTGAAGTGATAGGTTGACCATCCATTGACTGCCATTCAACACCATTAGCTAATTTCAATACAGCTACGCCAGGTTTTGTGATTGCAGAAGATTTAGCATGTGGAATGGCAAAACCATCCATCATTCCGGTAGTACCTTCATCTTCCCTTGCAAGAAGTGCTTCTTTAACTAAGACAATGTCTGTTGCATATCCATGTTCAAAAACCAATTGTGATAAACAATCGAACACACTCTCCTTTGATGAAGCAGACACATCAACTAGTACTAATTTCTTATCTATCATTAATGTACCTCTTATCCCTTTTCAATTTTAGTTTTTTGAATATACCCTAGAAGTAATCCTGAAATAATAGCTCCAATTGCAATTGCTAACACCCAAAGTCCAGCATTTGTTACTACAGGTAAGACTAAGAATCCACCATGTGGAGCAGGTACTTTTACACCCCAAAGATAAGTTAACACTGCACCAATTGATGACCCAAGCATCAACGTCGGTAGATTACGGAGTGGATCTTTTGCAGCGAATGGGATAGCCCCCTCAGTGATATGTGTAGAACCTAAAATTAAATTTGCAAGACCTGCATTGCAATCTTCATCAGAGTAATATTTTCGGAATACTGTTGTTGCAACAAATGTTGTCAATGGTGGGACAATACATGCTGCAGAAACACCTGCCATAAAGCTAGTATTTCCTTGTGCTAAAAGAGCTGTACCTGTTACATACGCCGCTTTATTTACTGGACCACCCATATCAAAAGCAGACATGCAACCGATAATAATTCCAAGAATTATAGGATTGGCATTTTCAAATCCTGCTAGCCAAGCCATCATAGATTCGTTTACCCATGTCATTGGAGAGTTCACTGCCACCATAAATAATCCAGTAACAAATACACCAAAAAGTGGATATAGGAAAATAGCTTTCAAACCATCTAATGATTTTGGTAATCCCTTAAATAGTTTCATTAGTGCTAAAACAATATAACCAGCAGCGAAACCACCAACAATACCACCTAAGAATCCTGAACCTCCATTTGCAGCCATTAAACCAGCGACAAGACCTGATACAAATCCAGGACGCTTAGCAATAGATTCGGCAATATAGGCAGCTAAAACAGGAACCATCATGCCCATTGCTACACCACCAATGTCATTTTTCAACATAGCAGCAAAAGGATTATATTGTTCACTATTTGGGTCAAATGAAAAAATACCAAATAGGAATGAAATGGCAATCAAAACTCCTCCTGCAACTACAAATGGAAGCATGTGAGATACACCATTCATTAGATGTTTATAGATTTGACGTCCAAAACTCTCATTTCCTACTGATGGAGTTTCTTGCTTAATTGCTTCACCTGCTTTCACAACACCTTTACCAGATAGAGCATCATCAATCAATTTAGAAGCATTTTTAATACCTTCCCCAACTGAAGTCTCAATGACACGTTTCCCTGCAAAGCGTTCTGCGTTTACATCCTTGTCAGCTGCAATAATAACCGCATCTGCTGCTGCAATTTCTTCAGCTGTCAACTCGTTCTCAATACCAATTTGACCATGAGTTTCTACCTTGATAGAAACGTTACGCTCTTTAGCCGCTTGCTCAAGTGCTTCTTGAGCCATGAATGTATGTGCAATACCAGTTGGACAACCAGTAGCTGCAATCAATTTATAAGTAGCCATCTACTTTACCTCCATTTTTTTTAGTAATATTTGTTTACTTAATTCATCGACATCTGAAAAATCCGTTAGTCCACTTCTAAATGCTGTCGAAGAGCCTGCAGCAACTGCTTTGATTAAGGATTCCTCAGTTGATAGACCCAATATTTTTGAACCTAAAAAAGTACCAAGAGTAGTATCTCCCGCACAAGCAGTATTTACCACTTCTCCTTTCGGTGCGTTGCAAGTAAATACTTCACCACTGTCCGTTAACATAACTGCCCCCTTACCACCTAAAGAAATCAGTATATTTCTTGCACCTAAGTTTTGAAGCGATTTCCCATATACTAAAATCTCATCTTCTGATATATTGTGCACTCCAAACCATTGTGCAATCTCTTCATCATTTGGTTTAATCAGATATGGCTTATACTTTAGGCAAGTGAGAATAACTGGATCACTAATATCTAAAATTAAAGATACGTTTTTTTCATTTGTTATCTCAGCTATCTTAACTAAATAACTGGAATCAATTCCTCTAGGAAAACTTCCTGAAATTACTAAATAATCATTTGAACCTAGCAATCGAATTTTTTCTAATAGAGCATCTTGAGCAGAAGGGGAAATTTCTGGACCTTTATTTACCAATTTATATTCCTCTGATGTTTCTAGAACCTGTGCAAACACATTAATTCTAGTTATTCCATCTACGTCAATAAACTCTTCGGTAATCCCTTTAGCAAGTAACTCATCCTTGATGTACTGTCCCGTAAAACCTGCACTGAACCCTAAAGCTGTATTTGGAATATCTAGCATCTTTAGTATAAACGAGACATTAACACCTTTTCCGTTTGGTTGCAGTTCATCGTATAAAGTTCGATTAACGATGTTATTTTTTAGCTGGTTTGTTTTGATAAACATATCGATGGCCGGATTCATTGTTAAAGTATAGATACCCACACCTTATTCTCCTTTCATACTTTTTTTGTTATAATAATAATAACATTTTTAAAATGTAAGTGTTTTCTAATATTCTAATGATTTTGTAACAATTTACTCTACAGACCTTTCGAAAATTCAATTAAGGCAAACTAAAAATCATAGATATTAATGAAAATAAATTATCAGTTTAAAGAAAGCAACTTTATCTAATTTTGTTTGTTGCAGTTCCTTCAATGATGATTACAAGTTAAAATGCTCTTCCCTTTTTGAGATTAAAAATTCATAAAGCATAAGGAATAAAAATGGCGATCAATAAACATTTGACTGAAACCGAAAAACACACTTGGACACATCTTAATAACAAATTTAAAGAGATTTCTACCCTTAGCATTTCGGAAGCTAGTGAATTATTAAATGTTTCAACTGCTACTATTACCAGAACACTACAAAAAAAAGGTTATACTGGATTTTCTGATTTTAAGCACGATGTAAAAGACAGAAAACAGGATAGCTTATCCATCCTCAAAGATAATAAAATTACAGACGAAATCAAAGTTTCCATACTAAAGAGTTATCAAGAAGTTACAAAAACTCTTAATGAACTTGACCTAGAAACATTAGAAATAGCAATCTCAAAACTAAAAAGTGCAAAGAAAATTACTATTTTTGCTAGAGGATTTTCTGAATTACTTGCTACTGAGATGCAAACAAAATTTCTCTTACTGGGGTATTATGCAGAACTTCATACAGACCCTAACATTATCCGTACTGTTAGTGCCAGATTGGATGCAGATGATTGTGTGGTATTTGTATCCCTAAACGCAGAAACAATTGAATTACAAGATGCTGCAAAAATTTGTCAACAAAACGATACCACTACTATACTCCTAAGTGCTAACCCCTCAGGTAGCCTATCAAATTATTCTCAAATAAAGCTTTTTGGATTTAAAACAGAGTTAACATATTTCCCAGATGTAGAAGTACATTCACGCCTACCACTTTACATTATTGGGCGTTTATTATTAGATACTTTAGCTGCAAATCAAAAATAGACCTATACTATTACAATACAAAACATTAAAACTCCCAATATTGGAATCAGTATATTAAAAAATGACCTGACTAACAATCAGGTCATTTTCATATAAATTTTTATAGGCTTATACGAGCAGAGCAACACACTCAATATGAGGTGTAGTTGGTAAACAATTCCAAATATTTAAAGCTAGAATATTTTCAAATGGATATTTTTTTGAAAGCGACAATAGCATTTCAAACAATTTATAGTAAATAATATTATAACCATCGTAATCATTTAACTAATTTGTAATTATTATAGAAACTAAGATTTTAGATATCTAAAAAATATTATATATACTGCAAACACTTGAAAACAGCGGAAACAATTATATTATTGTCTTCATTTACTGAGGAAGAATTTTATTTATTTTTCAGTAATCTGCAAAAAATTCCTCAAATTCACCCTTGTTGAGTTCCTATTGTGGCATAATGACTTTTGAGAAAAAAAGGTAGAAATATGTCAACAAAAAATAAAACTAATAATTTTGTAACGCTTCAAGAAATCGAGAAAAGTTTTTCCGCTTTTCCAGGATTCGTTGGAATAGATGCAATTTCACTACAATTTACATCCGATATCTATATTTTGAATAATTTCAACAGTAACATATTAAAATTGAATTGGCGTAATACAACTTTGTATATCAACTATCATCAATCTGGAAATATAAAGAGACTAACTTTAAAATCAAATGAATTTGGAAAAATTACAATCGATAAGCAGGATTCAAATTCAAGTCAAGGTTTAGTTACAATCGATTTGATTACTGAACATATAAATATCCGTACATCATCTATTCTCGAAATTCAAAATAGAATTCTAGAATTAATTTTTGAAATTTCAAAAAATATTGAAATAAATATAGAAACCCCATCAGGAAAAAACATCGTTATCAAGGAAATCGAAATTGCTTTTACATTCGCAAATTTGAATCGTATACATTTACAAACAAGATTGCTTTTATTTCGTTGCTTCATTAATGATCCACAACCAAATTTAAAACGTTACGATATAAAATGTGATAGCGAGGATTATCATATTATCGAATCTTGCGTTGGAAAATTTCAAAAATATGTGTTATATGATAAAACCGCAAAATTAATTAACGATGGCTATTTAAAAGATTTAAAAAATTACACTTTCAGAATATATAGGTTAGAAATAACATTAAAGAAAAGTAAAGTTACCAACGCACTTAACACAAATATTCTAGCTGACCTGCATGACGAAAATATTATTAACTTTTTAAAACAGGAAGGGCAAAAAGCTTTCAACAATTATATCAATTTAATTAATGAATCTATTAAACAAACAGATGAGGAATTAGAATTTTTTTATCACAAAAATCAATCATATGATTATATAGATAAATACTTAATTAATCTGATAAATAATGTCACAAAGCATATAACAGTTAATACATTAGATGAAGAAATATTCATCTATTTGAAATTATCATTCTTAGATAATCTCAAAAATAAAGCACGAACAATTAGATCGTTTCTAAAAAAAAGTATGGAGCAAAATGATATCAAAGAATATTATTTATCCGAAATGATCTCATGGCAAACGTTGCTTTTGTTAAACTATTTTTGGAAATTTCTATGTTATATTAGTAATTCAAAAAAATCATTATCAGTACCTATCCAAAAAACAAATGGGTTAGTATATATTCTACAAATCAAAAGGTATAGCAATAATACTCGTTTGAAAGTATTTGAAGATATCATTCGCAATAAAACGAAAAGTACGACATTCGAAAATGTGATAAAACAGCGATGGCGTAATCTTGACCTTACAAAAGTTATTAAAAAAATAAGAATTATTTTATAAAAAAGAGGACAACTAAATGAATACATTAACAATAAATATTGACGGATTAACAATTTCATTACCTGAATCTCACATAATCGTAGAAAAATCTGAGTTTGAAAAACTACAGAAAGCATCGGAAATAGGACATTACCTATCAATGAATCAGGTATTAGAGATGATTTCTGTTTCACGACCGTGGCTCATTGAAAATGTACTGTATAAAACTAACATACGAGATCAAATAGATATTGATAAAAATCCAGACGGATTTGTAAAATATCCCGCTTCTCAAGGGGGAAGATATTACTTCCTTGCTTCAAAAACAAAAGAATACTTCGAGACGCATTTTAGAGACATAATGAATAAAAAATGATAGGATGATAGAGATAATATCTTGATTATCCTTTATAGAAAGAGGTAATCATGTCTATCTCCTACCAACAGAGAGGTAAAAAGAAACTTTGGAATTATCGAATTTTCGATAAAAATAAAAAATTAGTCACATCAAAAGGAGGTTTTAGAACCAAAACTGAAGCAAAACAAGAGGCAATTCAATTAGAAATAGAACTACTCAAAGGCTTCAAGATTGATAATCAAGCATCGTTATCAAACCTATGGGAACAATGGTTTGAATTATATATCATACCACAAAACTTTAAAGAATCAACTTTAAATAAACATAAAAATTTTGGCAATCATATAAAAAAATTTTTTGGCGACACACCATTAAGAGACATTAAAGCAAGTGTTTACCAAAAGTTCATAAATCAGTTTGCAGAAAAAAATGTTAAAGAAACTGTTCGACGATTAAATAATGAAGTCAAACAAATACTATCTTTCGCGAAAAAAGAACGAATTTTCTTTCACGATTTTACGAAAGATGTCAAAATAACTGGGCGTCCATCCAAAAAACATCGTAGTGAGAAATATATTCATAGCAAATCAGACTATTTCAAGTTGCTAAATTATTTGGAAAATACATCAAACTATGAGAAAAGTGTAATTCCGTATCTACTTTTTGTTCAACTTAAAACTGGTATGCGTTTTGCAGAAGTTTTAGGATTAACATGGGATTGTATACTATGGGATGAAAAAAGTATCTATACATATCGTCGATATGATTCAACGAATAAAAAATGGACTGATGCCAAAACTACTGATTCAATTAGAACAATTCCGATTGATAACGAACTAATCGAAATATTACTTAGAATAAAAAAGGAACAAAGTATGTATTATCTTCAAAATCCTGATAATATGCTATTTGTAAATTTTTATTCTGGTATTCCGACTAATAATGCATGTAATAAACATCTACAGTCTATCTTAAAAAAATTGGATATTACACCTTTAAATCTAACATGTACAGGAAACCGCCACACATATGCTTCTATTCTGATATCTGAAGGCATTGATTTATGGGTTCTTGCTAAAATTATGGGTCATAAGGACATCACTCAAATCATAGAAACTTACGGTCATTTGATTAATGAAAAAGAGAAAAAAGAAAATGATCGAATTCGTCTATTGCTAATGAACGATAAATCAATAGATCATGGTTGAACAAAAGTTGAACAAATTAAAAAGAAACGCTGTTAAACCAACGTTTCTAAGCTATATAATATCTCCCCTGCAGGAATCGAACCTGCAACTAATTCTTAGGAGGAATTTGTTATATCCATTTAACTAAGGGAAGTCTGCTTCTCTATTGTACCCCAGAAGAGAGCAGATTGCAAGAGTAGATTATACTAGCAATACTACCACGATAAAAATTTAATGATAGCTCACTACTTGCTACTTCTATAATAATCTTCCTCTACCTTCTTTATAATTATTAACCCGTTGTGCTAGTTAATCAAGCGTAAGCAAGGGAATATTTTAAGCTGATACCAAATTCAGTATGACTGCTTTTAAGCAAAAGAAAATAGATAAATAATATTGCTTCTGTCTTAAATTTGAGCGCCTGAACGTTTCGGCAGCGTAAAGCCTCCATTCAAAACTGCTCTAAACTAGAAAATACGGTCTCCACCGGTTTCCTCAATCGACTTATTTTGTAATTTTCTAGCCATGAATAACCCATCATGTTTTTTCTGAGTTGAGAAATTAACTGGATACCACAATCTGCTAACTCTGACTTTGTCTGTTTATCAACATATCCTTTATCTCCATAAATGATTGGAAATGGGCTATTTTCAAGTAGCTCCAAAGCAACATCGCCATCATAAATAGATGTGGGTGTGACAACATAATCAATAGGAAACCCACTATCGCTGACAAGAGCTGAAAATTTCAAGCCACAATAATGGATTTTCTTAGTCGCATTATAGCCAATATCGGCCACACCTGATAACAATGTAGCTCTCATGTTGCGAATGGGGGTGACATAGGGTATAAGGAAAGCTGTCAATCAAACCGAACGAGCAGGGTTTGACAAAGATCTAAGAACATAAAGTAGCGCATACGCTGAATACTTTGAGCAAGATTTTGACAGATACGGCACGTTCTGGGAAGTTGTCAGGAAGAGATTGTGACGAATCGCACGGTAAATAGCACTTGCCGTCCGGCAGCCTTCTTGAATTGCCCAAAGATAACTAGCGATAACAACGACATCAGACTGTTTTTGTAGATGGATGTTTCGCCGATTTCGAACCTCATGGGGAACAAATCGCTCATATAAAGTGAGAACTTGGGTCAAGATTTTTGAAAAAATAACTTGTGTTTGATTCGAATTTGCGAGATTTGCGAGATATTAATGTTGACTTTGCATATCATTCCCTCATTTCGTGGTTGTTTTGACTTTATGATACCCAAAGTTTTTTTATTTGGCTAGAATTAACTAGCACAACGGGTATATTTCATTTATTTTACCAATGAATCTTTTCACTACATATTTCAACTAAAAAATAGCGAAGCTTCCTCAAAAAGGGAACTTCGCTATTTGGGATTTATTTTCCGAAATAAACTAGATTATTTCACACCATCTTGTTCTTCCTCTTCTTTTTTACGGCGTTTATACAAACCACCAAGAAGAAAACCTGCCCCAAGGATTCCTGCCCAAGCTGATGATTGTTCACCAGTATTTGGCAACGCACCTTGTCTACGCGGAGTTTGAGAGTGACGAGACGGGGTTGATTCTGACTCAGAAATTGATTCAGATACAGACTCGCTGACTGATTCTGATACAGACTCAGAGATTGACTCAGAAACTGATTCGCTGATTGATTCAGATACAGATTCTGAAATCGATTCGCTTACTGACTCTGAGATTGACTCAGATGTAGATTCAGACACTGACTCGCTGACTGATTCTGATACAGACTCAGAGATTGACTCAGAAACTGATTCGCTGATTGACTCTGATACAGATTCTGAAATTGATTCACTTACTGACTCAGAGATAGATTCAGATACGGATTCTGAAATTGATTCACTTACTGACTCTGAGATAGATTCAGAGACGGATTCTGAAATTGATTCGCTTACTGACTCAGAAATTGACTCTGATGTAGACTCAGAAATTGATTCGCTTACTGACTCGGAGATAGACTCAGAGACGGATTCGCTGATTGATTCTGATACAGACTCAGAAATTGATTCAGATACAGATTCTGAAATTGATTCGCTTACTGACTCAGAGATGGACTCTGATGTAGATTCAGAGATAGATTCTGATACAGATTCTGAAATTGATTCACT
>NZ_JANFME010000023.1:0-37332 GCF_029616525.1 Streptococcus suis
CGATTCTCCCTCTGCTTATTAGCTAGTATTCCTATCTCTATTATACTACTTTACATATGAAAAAGCCGTTAGAAATATAATTCTAACGACTTTGTCTTCATTCTGAACTAGCTCAACCACCTGAGCTAGTTTTTGTTATCGAATCTTCTTAAAAATTGGGATAATTTTTCTAATCCTTTGATTAGAGTTTCTTGTTCACAGGCAAAACCTAGACGGACATAGCCGTCACGTTCAAACCGATTGCCAGGCACTAGAAGAACACCATGTTCTTGCAGAAGTTGCAAGCAAAAATCTTCCATGGGCATATCCACTGCAATCTTGACAAAGCTGGTAGAAACAACCGCTGGACGGATATAGGAAACGAGGGGTTCATTCTCAATCCATTGGTCCAAAATTGCTAAATTTTCTTCTAAAATGCCCCGATTTCGTTCTAGAATTTCTTGATAATGGGCCAAAGCTAATTGAGCCACCAGATCGTCAAAGACACCTGCACAAATCATAGTGTAATCCCGATAATCTCTCAGAATGTCCGTCACTTGATGATTGGCTGCCACCCAACCGACACGAATACCTGGCAGAGAATAGGTCTTGGATAAGCTATTTACAGCAATTCCTTTATCATAGACTTCTATAATAGATGGCACATCCAGCTCAGAAAAGGAACGATAGACTTCATCCGATAGGATGTAGGCTCCAACTTCACTAGCAATTTCCGCCAATTCTTCCAAATAAGCCCTATCCATGACAGCACCAGTTGGATTATTGGCATTATTGATGCAAATCATCTTAGTGTTAGGACGGATGAGCTGACGCAGTTTTTCCAAGTCTGGCAACCAGCTATTTTCCTCCTCAATCTGCCACAAATCCACTTCTGCTCCCAAAGACTTTGGAATATCGTAGAGTTGTTGGTAGGTCGGATAAAGGGAAATGACATGGTCTCCTGGCTCAATCAAACCATAAAGAACTAACAAGTTTGCCCCTGTTGCCCCGTTGGTCTGGAGAATTTGTTCTGGCTTGACGCCTGTATAGAGTTGACTAACCGATTTTTTAAATGCTGGCGAACCTTCTATCCAGCCATAATTGAGCTTGGTGCCCTGCAATTTCTTATAAAAATCCTCAGGATTGGTGCCCGACAAGGCGAACAATTCTTCTAAGGTTAAGGCAGAAATGGACACTCCTGCAATGTCATAGGTAGCGCTGGTTTCATGGACATTCAGCCACTCCTCAACGCCGAAACGTGGTAATTTCATAAGACTTCCTACTTTTATTTATTCTACCCTTATTGTACCATATTCTTTCAATAATTGTATAAATATGCAACATAACAAGTAAAGAATATTACTATTATTAAAAAACAGACAATCTCAAACGAGACTGCCTGCTCTGCTTTTTTCCCTTAAAACTTCCCTAAATTCGTCAAGTCTTTTTTGTCTGGTATGACTTCCTTGTTGTCCCAGTGCTCGACAATCTTTCCGTCTTTGAGGCGGTAGATGTCAAAGTGAGCGTAGTCCTGACCTGCAATCCAGACTTTCGAATAAGCCACCACATAGTCACCCTGTCCCATCACCTTAAAGACAAAGTCGTAGTTGACTTGACTCTCTACCAGATAGTCCTTATAGGCTACACCGCCTTGGGCGATTTCTTGGTTGTGCTGAATAAGATCAGCTGCCACATAGTCGTCAAATTTCTCGATTTTCCCATTTTGAAGGACATCGACCAAGAAACGACGGACGATTTTCTTGTTGTCCTCAGTCTTATCTAGGTCAGTCAGCTCAAAGTCTGCGTAAATCGGGTCTGTTTGGCCAATGGTTTTTGGATAGGCATCGATAACATCCCAATGCTCAACGATACAACCATTTTCATCCGAACGGAAAATGTCTGCCGTCACCCACTCAGCCGCACCGTCATTGAGTTTCTGGTGGACATGGACAAAGACAAAATTCCCGTCCTCAATGGCACGGACGATATTGATTTCCCGCTTGGGATTGCGTTTGAAAAAGTCCTCAAAGAAAGCCGCAAAGCCCTCTTTCTCATCAGGAACACCCGTACTGTGCTGAGTGTAAGTGGCTCCCATATAGTTTTCATGAACTTCCTTGATTTCGCCATCGCGAATGCCACGAAGGTAAAGATTTTTAGCATTTTCTAGTTGATTTGACATGATTTTCTCTTATTTTAACAATCCTTCTTGTTCTAAATATTCCCTCGCCACTTGCTCTGCCGACTTGCCTTCCACATCGACCGCATAGTTCATCCGCGTCATTTCCTCGGTCGAGATGTTGCCTGCCAAGACCCCTAGGGCTTGCTCCAACTCAGGGTATTTCTCTAGGGTTTCTTTGGACAATAGCGGAGCGGCCTGGTAGGGTGGGAAGAGCCGTTTGTCGTCTTCTAGGATTTTCAATTTGTAAGTGACTACCTTGCTGTCTGTAGAATATGCTTCGATAATCTGCACATTACCACTCTTAATAGCTTCATAACGAAGGGCTGGCTCCATGGTCTTGACATTGAGTTGGAGATTGTATAGATTTTTTAGACCGATATTACCATCTTCGCGATCGTTAAACTCTAATGAGAAGCCTGCAACAGCTGTCTGCTGCACTTTTGCCAAATCCGAAATCTTTTCAATCCCATTTTTCTGAGCATAATCTTCCGTTACAGCCAAAGCATAGGTATTCTGGAAAGCCATTGGTGCTAGGTAAAACAAGCCATCCTGCTCCAAAATCGCCTCTTTGGCATAAGTGTAAACCTCATCAGAATTAGTAGATAAATCCATTGATGAATTTTTCAAAAGAGTACTTGTAATGGTCCCTGTGTACTCAGGATAAATATCAATAGAACCTGATTTGAGTGCCTCATAAAGGAAGCTAGTCTTTCCGAAATTAGGTTTTATCTCCACCTTGATGTCTGTCCGGTCCTCAATCAACAACTTATACATATTGATGAGAATTTCAGGTTCTGCACCGAGCTTCCCTGCAATGACCAACTGCTTTGTGGAAAAGTTAAGCATGGGAACATAACTAGCTCCAACAGTAAATAAAGTCACCAATAGAGCCAATAAAATTGTCTTGGGTTTCTTGTCCTGCAACAGACGAATGCCATAACCAAAAAGTACAGCAAGGACAGCCGACGATACCGCACCAATCAAAATCAGGGCTGAATCATTGCGGTCAATTCCAAGTAGAATAAAGGAGCCCAGGCCCCCAGCTCCCACCAAGGCTGCCAGAGTCGCCGTTCCGATAATCATAATGGAAGCCGTCCGAATCCCTGACATCAAAATAGGCATGGCAAGAGCTAACTTAAATTTTTTCAACTTCTCCCATTTATTCATACCAAAAGCGGTTGCTGCTTCTTCCAGAGAAGGGTCGATTTCTCCAAGTCCTGTCAATGTCCCCTGCAAGATAGGAAAGATAGCATAAATAACAAGTGCTACTACTGCTGGCAAGGTTCCGATTCCCATAAAAGGAATGAAAAGACCAAGCAAAGCAAGGGATGGAATAGTTTGGAAGATACCTGTTATTTGCAGACTCCACTCGGTCAAGCGTTTTTTACTAGATAGAATCAGTCCCAAAGGTACTGCAATTGCAATCGCAATAATCAAAGCTAGAAGGGAGATGCGAAGGTGTTCAAAAAGAGCGATTCCCCACTCGTCCTTGCGTTCTATAAAGGTTTCAAATAGGTTCATTACATACCTCCTCGAGCTCTGATAAATTCCTTGACAAAATCATTGGCAGGATAATTCCTCAATTCATCAGGACTTCCTAATTGCACAACTTGTCCATCTTGCATGAGACAGATGCGATCCGCCAATTTAACCGCCTCATCCATATCATGGGTAACGAAAACCGTTGTCATCTTGAATTCCTCATGTAACTCCTTAATCAAGTCCTGCAACTGAGCCTTACTGATTGGGTCCAGAGCTGAGAAAGGTTCGTCCATGAGTAACACTTTCGGATTGGCAATGATGGCCCGCAAAATCCCGATTCGCTGTTTTTCTCCTCCAGACAAGTCCTTGGGCAAACGATCCAGATAGCTGTCTGGTTCCAAGCCAACCTTGGTCAAGAGCTCTCTCGTCCTCGTCAAGGTTTCTTCCTTGCCCAAACCTTTCATCTCAGGAATAAGAGCAATGTTTTCAGCTACCGTCATATTTGGAAAAAGGGCTATCTGCTGAAGAACATAACCTGTCTCCAAACGTAATTCACGCAGGTCGAAATCCTTAAGTCGCTTACCTTGAAAAAAAACCTCTCCCTCGGTCTGCTCAATTAGACGGTTAATCAATTTCAACGTAGTTGTCTTTCCGCTACCACTCGGTCCAATCAAGACAAAGAACTCCCCTTCTTGAATATCAAAGGTCAAATTTTTCAAGATTGGTCCGCTAACCTTACAGGTCAGAGATACATTTTGATAATCAATCATCATCTTCTCCTTTTAAAATAGCCATGAGACTCTGACTGTAGCGCTGAATTAATCCTAGCATAAGCTCCTGTTCCTCCTGACTGAGTTGAGACAGCGCCTTATTTTCCGCCTCCTCTAAGGGATCCAAAATGCGACTAGCAAATTGTTGCCCCTCCTCTGTCAATTTAATTTTCTTATGTCGCTTATCTGCTGGATTCTCCTCTAAAACTACCAGGCCTCCATCCAAAAATTTCTTTACAGTAGCATTGACAACTTGTTTGCTTGAATAGGTCTTCTTACTGACCCAGTTTTGCGTCACACCTCCGGGATTATAATAAATCCACATGAGAATGGATAAGCATTTTGCATTGAGTCCATGTCCACGAGCATAGTCTTCATAAAGACCGACTTGCTGGTCAAACATACGAGCATAATCCTTACTCCTTTTCTCAACTTCCATCATCCTTCCCCCTCCTCAGTGAGCACAACTACCTTACTAAAAGCCTCTGGTCTACTAGTGTTCAAAACAACAACAATTTTCACAACGACTTCCTCCTGTAATCATGTTAGTCAATATTTTTTACTATTTTACCAAAAAAAGAAAAATAGTCAATCATTTTGACTATTTTGAGACATCAACTACCTTATTATAGATTCCCGTCTTCATCCACTCAAACATATTGAATCCCTAAAATTATCTACTTTTAATTTACACAAAACAAATGATAATCAGATAACAAAACTAGCCTAGAAAATTCTAAGCTAGTTTCTTTTTATCATTCTCCTGTTACTGAGGCAGTTTCGCTTGCTACTTCCGAAACAGTTTCTGATACCACTTCAGATTGAACATCTTCGATATCAATTTCAATATCTTCAGACACCACCACAGCATCCTCAACATCTTCTTCTGTTAAATCCACTGTTGGAGCTTTAGCCGTCTTTGCTTTGATGGCTTCCAAGATGTCAGCCGTTGACAGGTTTTGCTCTGCAATTTTTTCCTTGATTTGTTCAAAGGTTTCGACAGATTTTTCCTTACCTGACTTGACCAAATCTTCTACTGTTAACTCGCCAGTTTCTAGTTGAGTTTTTACTTCGGTAAATCGTTCAGTCGCTTGTTTGCCTAAATCTTGTGCCTTAGTGACAAAATCAGCATTGATTTCTTCATGGTTTTCTTTATAGTCATTAGCAAAGTTTACAACTTTTTCTTTGACTGTTTTACCAGTTTTACTTGCTAGAAAAGCAGCTGCAGCAGCTCCGCCTGCTGCCCCTAACAAAAGGCTAGTCCACACGCTACTAGATTTTTTTACCATTTTTTTCTCCTTTCTTACCTAAGAGAGATGAGAGAGTTGACAGAGCTGAAAGAGCTCCGCCGGCTTTTACAGTACTTGCTCCAGCAGACTTGGCTTTGACCGTCAAATCACGCGCTGAAGCATTCAAATCAGATACAGAAGTGGACAAGTCCGCAACCGCAACGAAGAGGGGATCCAAGGTCGAAACCTTACCATTGACATCTTCGACTAAAACATTGGTTTTAGCCAAAAGCTCGTTGGTCTGATAGAGAGTCACATTGACATCGCTGGTCAAGACCTTAAGCGTTTGCTGGGCTTCATCCGTTACCGTACCCAATTTTTTCAACAACAAAACAATATATACTGCCACCGCCGCGATCGACAAGGCAATAATCAAGACAGAAATTTCAATAATCATATCTTCTCCTTTAGGGTTGATAGAATGGAATAGAAGACTTTCTTCTCCGCAACATAACCATGATAATACCAACGAGGATTAACACCCCAGATAGCCATTGGGAAACACGAATGCCCAAGAACATGAGGCTGTCCGTCCGCAAGCCTTCTATCAAAAGGCGACCACAACCATACCAGACTAGGTAGAAAGCTGCAATTTCTCCCTGTTTAAGGAATTTTGGCCGTCTACGTAACACACAAACCAAGCCAAAGCCTAGCAAATTCCAGAGAGACTCAAACAAGAAGGTTGGTTGACGGTAGGCACCATCAATATACATCTGGTCTCGGATAAAGGCTGGCAGGTAGTTCAAACTTTCTACTGCTTTACCATAGGCCTCTTGGTTAAAGAAATTTCCCCAACGACCGATTGCCTGAGCAATCATGACCGATGGCGCTACAATATCCAAAAAATCCAGGGTATTAATAAAGCGATACTGGGTAAAGAAATAAAGGACGATTGCACCTGTAATCAAACCACCATAGATGGCAATACCACCGTTCCAGATAGCGAAGATAGATAAAATGTTATCCTTATATTCACTCCATGAAAAGGCGACGTAGTAAATCCGTGCCCCTATGATAGAAAGCGGAAATGCGATTAGAATAAAATCTAAAATATCATCCTGGCGAATTTTCTTTCGCGGTCCCTCTTTTGTCGCCAGATAAACACCTAGAATCAGACCAAGCAAAATGCAGATTGCATACCAACGAATTTCTAAGGGACCTAATTTAATCGCAATAGGATCCATATTAAGCCTCTTCTCTATTGTGTTCAATTAGATTAGACAAGCGTTCTTCGAAGATCTTCGTTGCATCAAACCCCATCTGTTTGGCACGGTAGTTCATGGCTGCTGCTTCAATTACGACAGAAATATTTCGACCGGTTTTTACAGGAATACGTATTTGTGGAATAGCAATTCCTGCTATTTCGATAGTATCGCCTGAATTTCCCAAACGGTCAAATACCTTACCTGTTTCAAAATTTTCAAGATAGACAGCTAATTGCACTTCTGATGAATCTTTCACGGCACTAGCACCGTATAGACTCATGATATCGATAATGCCGACTCCTCGAATCTCTAATAAGTGTCGCAGAATTTCCGCAGGTTCACCCCAGAGAGTGACATCGTCTTTTGCATAGACATCAACACGGTCGTCAGCCACCAATCGGTGTCCTCGTTTAACCAACTCAAGACCAGTCTCACTCTTACCGATACCAGAATCACCCTGGATAAGCACACCCATTCCGTAAATGTCCATCAAGACACCGTGTACACTCGTCCGCTGAGCCAGGCGACTATCCAAGTAAGAAGACAATTCTCCCGATAGACGACTGGTTGCTGTCTTGCTGCGGCAGATAGCAATTTGTTTTTCTTTTGCAGCCTTGTACATCTCCTCAGGGATTTCCAAGCCACGTGCCACTATGACAACAGGGGTTTCTGGCTGGAACATCTGAGAAAGAACCTGATAGCGGTTATGGGCAGTCATGGCCATCAAATAAGACCACTCCTTCATCCCCATTAGCTGTATTCGTTCTGGAGCGTAGTAATCGAAATAACCTGTCATCTCCAATCCCGGTCGAGTTATATCTGCCGTTGTAATTTGCTTTTGTAGAAGCTCTTCCGTACTATAAGCACATTCAATTCGTAGATTTTCGACCAAATCTTTTACATAAACAGTCATCTCTACCCTCACTTTCATTTTTATCTTATTATACCATAAGCAAGGGGTTGTGGGAAAAACAAGGGGCTGATTTGGTAAAAAGAATGTGTTTCTCTCTTTTTCTCACAAAATTAGCAAAACTTCCACAGATTAAATGCACTTCTCTTCCTTCGCTACATATTTTTAACAAATCTGTTATACTTGATATAGTTCAATACTTACTACTAAGGAGAAAATCATGGAACCCTTGTTTCTCACACCTGTTATGCACGAAAAAATTTGGGGGGGCAATCGCCTAAGGACCAACTACCACTACGACATTCCTAGTGAAAAGACTGGGGAATGTTGGGCAATCTCTGCCCACCCAAACGGCGTAACAACTGTCTCAAACGGTCAATATAAAGGAAGAGGACTGGATGACCTCTATAAGAATGAAAAACATTTATTTGGCAATCCAACAGATGATGTCTTTCCATTGTTAACAAAAATCCTTGATGCAGACGATTGGCTTAGCGTCCAAGTCCATCCCGATGATAGCTATGGCTTAGCTCACGAAGGGGAACTGGGCAAGACAGAATGTTGGTACATTTTAGAAGCCGAAGACGGAGCTGAGATCATTTATGGTCACAATGCCCAATCCAAAGAAGAACTCCGTCAGCAAATCGAAGCCGGAGATTGGGACAAGCTGTTGACCCATGTACCCGTCAAAAAGGGTGATTTCTTCTTTGTACCAAGCGGCACCATGCACGCCATCGGTAAGGGAATCCTGATTTTAGAAACACAACAATCTAGTGATACAACTTACCGTGTCTATGACTTTGACCGCCGTGACGATGCAGGCAACCTCCGTGAACTACACATTGAGAAATCGATTGATGTACTGACCATCGGACCTGTTGCTAACTCAACACCTGCCCACCTCAAAGCAGGCAATCTTGACTCGACACTTCTGGTTGCCAATCCCTTCTTTACCGTATATAAATGGAATATCCAGCAAGAAATCAAAATGGAACAGACAGTTCCTTACCTGCTTGTTAGTGTCATTGAAGGGGAAGGTGCCATCCAAGTCGGTGAAACCAGCTACCCACTTCAAAAAGGAAGCCACTTTATCTTACCAGCCGATGTGACAGACTGGACTTTTACAGGCCAAATGAACATCATCGCAAGCCACACAAACTAAGCATACAAAAAACTTGAGCCTTTAAACTCAAGTTTTTTTGCATTATTCAAACCAAGACTTATTTATCTTTTCCGCTTCTTTTATCTTACGTGGACCTGTTCCATAGCGTTCCGCGTCCCTATCTTCCTTATATGGTAAAAAATAAGCTGCTGCAATATAGAGAGCAATCAGAAGGAGGAAGGATTTTCCTAAGAGGAGACCTGCAATAAATATAGCGCGTGTTACCCAGGATTCCCAGCCCAATTTATGCGCTATGCCGGCAAGAACCCCAGATACTATCTTCCCCTGCCTTACTTTATACAATTCAATTGACATCTTTTATTCCTTTCACGTAAAAGCCCCCTTGACCTGTTTGTACCTTCAAGAAAAGTAAATCATTGCCAGATTTTTCAAACTGATAGGGACTGTTTTTCTTTTTCCGGTTAACCAAGACATGGCCTGATTGCGACTCAATCTGCCCCCGAATTCCCTGGCCTTTGCCAGTTTGTAAAGTCAAGGGAGCCTGAGCTAGTTGCACATACAAGTGTTGGGGATAACCACCGCAAGTCGTCAAGCGAATATCCTGTTGTTTTTTATCCCTTGAACTGCGGATAGAAATATCTTCAAATGGTAAGTAATCCAAGCGAGCATCCGCCTGACCAAGTTCCAAATCCAGCACTGACATCCATTCCTGAGGCAAGTTGATTGTCAAACAACAGGCCAAGCTACTGTGAAAATAAAGCCCATTTTTTTCAACATAAAGACGAGGAAGCTTATCTTCTGGTGCATCTTGATTGTAGCAAATCTCCACACTAATCTGATTATTTTTAGACTTAGCCAAAGTTAGACGTCCCTCAGATAATTTTAAAAAGAGTGATTCAATCCCTTCAAAACTATAGGATTGTTTCAATTTGGAGGAAGCAAAGACCTTAAAACTTGGCAAGGTAAAATTCAATTTTACTTTTTCTTCCACAAAAAGAAAGTCTGGTTCTTGATTCATTTCCTTAAAACAGGCACGCGCCTCTTCCTTAGTCAAGACACCTTTTTCATATAACTCAATTAAGCGTTCTTCTCTCTTTTGCGTCATAGACTCACCTCAATTCTACTCTAGTATATCACATTTCTCCACAAAAAAATCAGCCCGAAGACTGATTCTCTATTCTTTCAAAGTAAGTTTGCCCCTACACTTCCCACATCGGTATTTTTTTAGGTCAATGCGGCGCTTGCGCTGGTAGACTTGCCCACAGGACTGACAGCTGTAAATCAGACTAGGCTTAGCAGCTTGTTCCAGTTTAGGAGCATAGCGCAGGCCGTCCACCGCAGCCAGCAATTCTTTAAAATCCCTGTCTCCGTGCCGATAGCCTTTCTTCTCAAAGTAGAGATGGTAGTGGCAGAGCTCGTGACGGACAATCTTCCGAAAGACTTCTAAACCTTGCTCCTCCAAGTGCTTGGGATTGAAATCCAAATGCCCATCCCTTGGAAAAAAGCGACCACCCGTTGAGCGTAATCGCCTGTTCCAGATTGCTACATGCCGAAATTCCTTACCGAAGTCTTGCAAGGAGACTTCTTGCACATACTTATTCAGATCCATTTGGTTTCAAAAGGCTAAGACCGATACGATTTCGTTTGATATCCACTTCAACCACCCAGACGGTTACGATTTCCCCAACAGCGAGGACTTCGCTAGGATGCGGTAAGGCTTGTTGGCGTCCATTCTTATCTCGTTTGCGTTTGACCATGCGTGAAATGTGGACCAGACCATCCTCGTGGACACCGATGTCCACAAAGGCTCCAAAGTCCACAATATTGCGGACCGTACCTTGCAATTCCTGTCCGACTACCAAGTCCTTGACATCCAAGACATCCTGACGGAGGACTGGTGCTTCAAAGTCATCCCGTAAATCACGACCTGGCTTGAGCAAGTCTGCGATGATGTCCTTCAAGGTTTCCTGACCAACACCGATTTTTTCTGCCGTATCCGCGATAGCTACCTGCTTTAATTTTTCCTGCGCAGCCTCATCTAAGTGGTCAATAGCTAGAAGTTCTAACAGGTTTTCCACAGCCTTGTAAGACTCGGGGTGCACGCCAGTATTGTCCAAAAAGTTAGTCGCATCTGGGATGCGTAAGAAACCAGCTGCCTGCTCAAAGGCCTTGTCACCCAGACGAGGCACCTTTTTGAGCTGCTGACGAGAGGTCAGAGCACCATTTTCCTCGCGGTACTTGACGATGTTCTCCGAAATGGTCTTGTTAAGACCAGCAACGTGAGCCAAAAGGGCAGGACTGGCCGTATTGACATTGACACCGACCTGGTTGACCACCGTATCGACCAAAAAATCCAGACTTTCAGACAGAGACTTCTGGTTGACATCGTGCTGGTACTGGCCGACACCGATGGACTTAGGATCGATTTTGACCAGCTCAGCCAGAGGGTCTTGCAGACGGCGGGCGATGGAAATGGCAGAGCGTTTTTCCACAGGTAGGTCTGGAAACTCATATCTGGCCAGTTCAGAAGCTGAGTAGACAGAAGCTCCGCTTTCATTGACGATGACGTAAGAAACATCAGGGAAGTCCTTGAGTAAATCAGCTACGAAGGCTTCAGATTCACGGCTGGCCGTTCCATTTCCGATAGCAATGATTTCCACTTGGTATTGCCCAATCAGGTCTGCCAAGTCTTTTTTTGCCTGAGCAATTTGTCGCTGACCAGCCGGCTCAACTGGATAGATGACTTGTGTAGTCAAAAGTTTTCCAGTCTGATCTACCACTGCTAGCTTGGCCCCTGTTCGAAAGGCAGGGTCAAAACCAAGGACAATCTTGCCTTTGAGGGGAGATACAAGGAGCAGATTTCGTAGGTTTTTAGAGAAGAGCTGGATAGCTCCTTCTTCTGCTTCTTCCGTCAATTCTGTCCGAATACGGCGCTCCATGGCAGGTAGAATTTTCTTCTTAATAGCCTGCTGGATCACATCATTGATATAGCTATTAGTCTGTGAAAAACGTAGCTCAAAGAAACGAACCATTTTATCCACATTGTGTTCAAAAGTAACCTTTAGAACACCTAATTTCTCACCGCGGTTAATAGCCAAGGTCTTGTAGCCTTGCATCTTCGCCACTTTCTCAGAAAAATCATAGTAAATCTGAAAGACTTCTTTTTCATCTGCTTCTTGATCTTTTAGCTCTGAAGTCAGGCTTGAATTGGTCTGTACTTCATGGTAAACCCAGGCCCGAAGTTTGTTGTCTTCTGAGATAGCTTCGACCAAAATATCCACAGCCCCAGCCAAACAAGCCTGAGCAGTATCAAAACCTTCACAGATGAAACTAGCAGCCTGTTCTTCCAAGTCAGCCACATTCTGCAAAATTAGACGAGCCAGCGGGAACAGTCCAGCCTCACGCGCCACCGTTGCCTTGGTCCGACGTTTTTCCTTATAAGGCAGGTAGAGTTCTTCCACATCTGCCAACTTTTCCGCTTCCTCGATAGCCTGACGGAGCTGGTCTGTCAATTTGCCTTGTTCTTCAATCTTGGCAAGGACAGTAGCCTTACGGTCAGCAAGAGCAGTCAAGGCCTTATCCCGATCAATGATAGACTTGATGACCACCTCGTCCAAGTTCCCCGTCACATCCTTCCGATAACGAGCAATAAAGGGAATGGTGTTGCCTTCAGCCGTCAAAGAGAGAACTGTATCAATCTGTTTTAAACTAACGCCCAACTCCTGAGCAATTTTCAAATATTTTTCTTCCATAGCTACTATTATAGCATGAAAGCGGTACAAATGACTCAATAGAAAAAGCACGTAGATAAACTACATGCTCTCAATAGCTAATTAAAATTCAGCCTGATCCGGGTCAAGTCGACCTTTTACTCCTTCTAGTTTATCCAACTTTGCAACTGCTGTCGGACTAATAGCCAAGCCATCAATTTCCAAATTCGCCTTAATATTTTCTGGACTAGTTGATTTCGGGAGAGGGAGAAAGCCTTTATCTAAAGACCAAGCCAACGCTAACTGAGCAACACTACAACCAGCTTCTTTGGCCAAATCGGCTGCCTCTTGGCTTTGGAAAAGGCTTCCTGTACCAAATGGGCTATAGGCCTCCAAGAGAATCCCTTTGGCTTTGCAGTAAGCAACTAATTCTGACTGAGGAGTTCCTGGAGCTAACATAATCTGATTAGCCATCGGGATAATCTCAGCCGTTTCCAGCAAAGCTTCTAGATGGTGTTCCATAAAGTTAGAAACTCCAATTACTTTCACTTTTCCAGCACGATAGAGCTCTTCTAATGCCTTCCAAACCTGGGCATTGCGTTCCTTCCAGCCAATGCTGTCGCGAATAGCCTTTGGATTTGGCCAATGGATTAGTAACAAATCCAGATAATCCACCTGAAGTTTTTGCATGGATTCTTCTACTGAAGCAAGGGTATCTTCATAACCAATCTTGTCATTCCAAACCTTAGTTGTTAAAAAAATATCCTCACGAGCTAGACCACTATCAGCTATAGCTCGACCAACACTAGCTTCATTGCCATAAATTTGAGCAGTATCAATATGGCGATAACCAGCTTCCAATGCATAAGAAACCGCACCGTACGCCACTTCACCATCGGGTATCTGCCAAGTTCCAAAACCAATTTTAGGAACAGTTACACCATTTGAAAACGTATATCTTGTCATAAAAGACCTCCTATTTCTTCTATCCCCAGTATAAACTAAATTGTCAATCAATACAAAATAATGCGACCTAAAAATAAAAGACACCCGAAAGTGTCTGCTCACATTTATTGTATACTTACTTTTCAAAATTTATTTTCTTGGATAGTTTATCGATAACAACAGCTCCAACTAATAGAGAAAGCAATTCTCCTGCTGCTGTTGTCAACCAAGTTAGAAAGAATGGTAAATCATATAAGACTTTTAATTCTAAAGCAATGGTAAACATAGTTGCCGCAAAAAAGAATGAGAAATAAAAGAAAGCCTTGTTAAATAATCCACCGAATAGATAGTCCTTCTTGTATTTTTCAAACAGGATAACTCCCAACGTAACGAAGATTAATGTCGAGAATCCACCCACAAAGAGGTCAATCACGCCAAAACCAATCAAGTTGGAAATCATGCAACCAATGGTCACAGCGATAATATACTTACGATTATAAAAAGCCAAGAAATTGAGCATTTCAGACAAACGAAACTGAACAGCACCGAAGGAAATAGCATTCAATGGCGGTGTCAAGGTAAGAGCGACATAAATCGCCGCAACAAGAGCAATTTCTGCCATATCTCTGGCAGTCCATTTAGATGTATTCATAAAATTCTCCTTTAGCAAAAAAGCTTAAAATATGCTTGGGTAAAGTGAGCAAGCCCCAAGGGTCATTGAATTTGTCAACAACGTTGATTAGTATAGCATATTTTTGCTAAAAATGATAGACTAGTCCTATGAAAAAACTATTTTATCAACTCATCAATAACGAAGTTATTCTCTATTTGATTGCAGGTGTGGCAGCAACCCTTGTCTATATGGTCACTCGAATGGGGCTCTTTCTGTTCATCCCATCCATTCTGCTAGTAACTCTTTTAGCCAATGCAGTAGCTATCCTCTTTGCCTTTTGGACCAACGACCGTTTTGTTTTCAAACAAGCCAGAGAGGGTTGGCCTCAGCGATTGGTCAAGTTTGTATCTGCCCGCATCGCGACCTTGGTCATGGATATGGCTCTAGCCTATTTATTAGTACAAGCTTACCCACAATTGATTGGGCAGTTTGTCAACCATGATTTGACACTTGTCAACGCCATCGCCACACTCTTCTCACAAGTCTTGGTCATTGTGGTCAACTATTTCTTGAGCAAACTCTTTATCTTTAAAAATACGAAATGAGGCTCCAACGGAACCTCATTTTTATATATAGCTTGATTTTCCTGCTTCATTCTTTATCTATCGCTGTAAATCTTTCCTTTAGCCTATTCAAGATAGAAACAATATCCCCATCTCTAGCATGAAACTCTTCTACCTGCATACTTTGAACCGTAGCATTAATCATTGCACCAATGATGAGTACCTGAGCCATAAAAATGAACCAAAGCATAAAAACAAGAAAGACGACAGCTGTTACTATTCTAAAATCCAGCAACTTATTAGCATAATTATCAACATAAATCGAAAATAACTTTCCAATAGAAGTCATCGTCAACAGAACAAACAACGTTCCTGGAAAAACATATCGAACTTTTTTTATCCGAACATTTGGCAAAAAGAAATAAAGCATAACCAAGGCGGCAAACAAAGCCATTAAACCTACTAACTGTGTTTGACTAAGAAGTCCCTTCAGCCAGGCGTCTTCAATAGGAACCAGCTTATTAATATAAGAAAAAACTGCCTGCCCGAAAGTCAAAAGCGTAATACTTAAGAGGATAATTACCTGCAGACCAATTCCTAAAAATATGCCAATCAAGTGCCCAATAATAAAATCACGGTGTTCATTGATGCCATAAGCCTTATTAAAGGCCTTCTGCAAAATAGTCATACTACGTGACAGGGTCCAAAGAGTGGTCAGAATTGAAATCCCTAACCATGATGACGACGGCTTTGTTAATACAGAAGTAATAAAAGATGAAACCGAAGGATAGAGCTTGTCTGGCACAAATTCAGCTACAACCGATAAAATCATATCCACATCAAATGGATAATATGGCAGTAAATTCGCAAGAGTTAAAAGAATAGGGAAAATAGAAATTAACAAATAGTAAGCTACTGCAACACTTGTTACATCGCTATCAGCAGAACGATAAAAAGAAAAGAAGGTTGAGCAGAATGTTTTCAAACCTTCAACTATTCTGGTTTTCTTCATTCTCTCCTCCTTCCTCATTCATCTATTATTCACGACCACATCGAGAATTAATAGGTCCCTTCTTCACCTTGACTGGTCAAAATAACTGGTCCATCTTTGGTGATGACAAATTGGTGTTCGTATTGACAAGACAAACCACCATCAAGTGTCTTATGAGCCCAACCAGTCTTCATATCCGTATCGATTTCCCAAGTCCCTGTGTTTATCATTGGCTCGATAGTCAAAACCATGCCCTCACGTAAACGGAGTCCACGACCTTTAGTTCCATAATGAGGAACCATCGGTTCTTCGTGGAAGGTTGGTCCAACGCCGTGCCCTACCAAGTCACGAACAACACCGTAGCCAAGACCTTCTGCATATTCTTGAATGGCTGCACCAATATCACCGATACGATTACCAACAACGGCTTGCTCGATACCGCGATACAAACATTCCTTAGTCACGTCCATCAAGTTTTGAACTTCCTCAGAGACCTGACCAACCGCATAAGCCCAGCAGGAATCCGCACAACCACCACGATAGGTCTGGGTGATTTTCTTCATAGCCTTGACATCATTAAAGTTGAGCTTAGAAACATCAACTACCGCTTTATCCAAAGGCTCGCTCAAAACCATATCGACCTTCAGTAAATCACCTTCTTTAAGTTTGTAATGACGCGGAAAAGCATGAGCGACCTCGTCATTCAATCCACAACAAGTCGCATAAGGATAATCCATCAATTCTCCATCAACACCAATTTGGAGTGGCAAAACATTCTTTTCCTTACACGTTTTACGGACATATTCCTCTACTTCCCACATGTCCACACCTGGCTTGATAATCTCTCGCAAACCAATATGAATACCAGCCAGAACATCTCCAGCACGGTTCATTGCATCAATTTCTCGTTGTGATTTAATGGTAATCATTCATTCTCCTCATACATTTCTAAACTAAATTCAGCCCTCTTCAAGCTAAATTTTAGATAATTTCTTGTTTTATGGCTATAGCGGTCACTTCCGCGATACTGCGCAACCTGTACCAAACCAGCTTTTTTCGCCACCATCTGACTGGCCACATTTTCCTCATGGGTGATGATAGTTATTTCTTTAAGACCAATTTCATAAAAAGCTAGATACACTAAAGTCCTCACTGCTTCCGTCATTAAGCCTCTTCTCCAGTAGTCTTTTTTTAGGAAATAGCTGAGCTCCGCAGAAAGTTGACGTTCATCTACCTTTTCAAAGCAAAGCGCACCAATCATCCTCTCCGAATACTTATCAACTAAAGCCCAGTTTCCCAATGGTGAACGCATAAATTTTTCAACCATTGTCGAAAAAGCAATATTTCTGTCCTCCAAAGCTGGAAAGATAAAAGGAAGATTTTCGGGATTTGATACAATTTCATAGAAACTTTCTCCATCTTCAAAAGAAAATGGTCGTAAATACAAACGGTCCGTTTCAAAGTAAGCAAACTTCGCTAGTCTTGTCCAAAGTGTCATAGTGTACCCAAGGGGCTGAGAATTACTCCCAGCCCCAGATTGTTTTGTTTTTAAATCGTTTACGTTTTGAGAAAGTAGTTCTCAATTAGACTCTCTAGTCCTCAATCAATTGAATATCTGCACCTAATTCTGTCAGCTTATCAATAATATTTGAGTAACCACGTAGAATAAACTCAATGTTTGTAATTTCTGTACGCCCTTGGGCCATTAAACCAGCAATAACCATTGCGGCTCCCGCACGCAAATCAGTAGCTTTAACAGATGTACCAGTCAGTTGATTTGGACCTTCAAAGGCAATATGGTTGTTACGAGTAGAGATTTTTGCTCCAAGATTAGCAAGCTCCTGCACATGACCAACACGTTTTTCATAAATCGTATCAACAATCGTACCAGTCCCTTCTGCCTTAAGCAATAAAGGTGTAATGGGTTGCTGCAAGTCTGTCGCAAAACCTGGATAAGGTGAAGTTTTCACACTTACCGCCTTCAATTTCTCTTGCTTTTCAACAAAAATACTATCTTCAGAAATGGTCATGCGAACACCCATTTCTTCCAACTTAGCGATGTAACTCTCTAAGTGTTCATAAAGGACATTATCGATACGAATACCTTCACCAACAGCAGCAGCAAGGGCAATATAAGTCCCTGCTTCAATACGGTCTGGAATCACCTGATGACGTGTTCCTTTTAGACTATCTACGCCTTCAATGGTGATAATATCTGTACCCGCACCACGGATACGTGCCCCCATATTATTAAGCAAAGTTGCCACATCAATAATTTCAGGTTCACGCGCCGCATTTTCAATAACTGTACGGCCTTCTGCTTTGACAGCTGCTAAGATAGTATTAATTGTCGCACCGACGCTGACAACATCCATGAAGATATGTGCCCCTTGAATACGCTGACCATTAGTTGCCAAGCGCATATAGTCACCTTCATAGGTTGTCTCAGCTCCCATTGCCGCGAATGCTTTCAAGTGCAAATCAATCGGACGCGGTCCCAAATCACAACCACCTGGCAAGCCAACAACAGCTTGACCAAAGCGACCAAGGAGGGAACCGTAAAAATAGTAGGATGCACGCAAGCTATTAATTTTGCCAAATGGCATAGGCATGTCTTTTACACCACGAGGGTCAATCTCCAAGGTTTCACCATCACGCTTGACCGTCGCGCCCATTGTTTCCATAATATCAACTAAGCTATCTACATCCGAGATTGCAGGTACTCCGTCCAGAGTAACAATCCCGTCTGCAAGAATAATGGCCGGAATAAGAGCAACAACTGAGTTTTTTGCACCACTAACGGTAACCGACCCTTTCAGTGTTTTTCCACCATTAATTACAATTTTTCTCATACTAACATTCACTTTCTTAATTTGCCTAAAAAGGCATACGTTTCATTCTACCACAAGAGCTGGTAAAAAGCTAGTTATTTGATAGGCAAAAAAACAGGAGCAATTCTGTCTCCTGTTTAGTAAATAATACTAGTTTGTATTTAGTAGTACTGCTTGCAAAGCTTCTACCTTATCCAATTTCTCCCATGGGAGATCAATATCGGTACGTCCCATGTGTCCATAGGCTGCAGTTTGCTTGTAAATCGGACGTTTGAGATCCAACATTTGAATAATACCAGCTGGGCGTAAATCGAAAATCTGACGAACAGCTGCTTCTAGTTTGCTTTCCGCTACTGTGCTCGTACCAAAGGTATCGATGCGAACTGAAACTGGGTGAGCAACACCGATAGCGTAAGCCAATTGAACTTCCGCCTTTTTAGCCAAACCAGCTGCGACGATATTTTTTGCGATGTAGCGTGCCGCATAAGATGCAGAACGGTCCACTTTGGTCGCATCCTTACCAGAGAAGGCACCGCCACCATGACGAGAATAACCACCATAGGTATCAACGATAATCTTACGGCCTGTCAAACCAGAGTCACCTTGAGGTCCGCCAATGACAAAGCGACCAGTTGGGTTGATAAAGTAGTTGGTTTGGTCATCCAGATAATGAGCTGGAATGATGTCCTTGATCACACGTTCAATGACATCCTGACGAATTTGCTCCTGGCTAACTTCTGGATCATGCTGGGTCGAAATAACGACTGTATCCACACGAACAGGTCGGTTGTCTTCATCGTATTCAACTGTTACCTGTGACTTAGCATCTGGACGGAGATAAGCAATTTCACCAGATTTTCTCAACTCGGCCAAACGACGCACCAATTTGTGACTAAGTGAAATTGGCAACGGCATAAGTTCAGGCGTTTCATCTACTGCAAAACCAAACATGAGCCCCTGGTCACCTGCACCAATCAAATCCAATGGATCTTGACTAGCATCTTGACGAGTTTCCAAGGCTTCATTGACACCTTGAGCAATATCTGGCGATTGCTCTACAAGTGACGGATGAACCCCAACCGACTCAGCTGAAAAACCATACTCACCTTTTGTATAGCCAATCTCCGCAATCGTATCCCGTACCACACGGTTAATATCCACATAGGCAGTGGTTGAAATCTCTCCAAACACATGAACACTACCTGTATAAACAGCTGTCTCTGCCGCTACGTGCGCATCTGGATCCTCTGCTAAAATAGCGTCCAAAATGGCATCTGAAATCTGGTCTGCAATCTTATCCGGATGACCCTCCGAAACAGATTCAGACGTAAACAACTTACGTTCTGACATAAAAATGTCCCCCTTAAAATAGAATATATGCTAGAAACCTAGCGGGTTACTAAGGTTACAAAGAACTAGTCGAAGACTAGTTCTTTGCGAAAGACACCTGTCTTAAGCAAAGGAAAATTTCCAGATACCCAACGAGAAAGACAATACCAGACTGTATGAAATCAGCCTTATTTGAAGAAAATGGTGACTGAAGTGTAGTAAAGTTTTTATATTTACTATTCAATGTTACCAGCTTCTTTAATTGTGGTTCAAGTGTTTCTGCAAATATTAACTAGTCTATAAACTACCTTTTCGGGACTTAATAACGTTTCTAGTATAGCATAGATTGACCGACTATCCTAGCATTTTCTTAAAAATAAAGAGGGTTGTTCTATACAACCACTCTTCTACAAAATCATTAGATAAATTCGGCATCTGCAATTGCCTGTTTAACCACCTCTAGAGGCAAATGAACCAACTCACAGCCCTTTTCTTTATACAAGTACTGAGCATAGTCATCCATGCGGTATTCATTGATATAAACAACCCGCTTACAACCAACCTGTAACAATTGCTTGGAGCAGTTGAGACATGGGAAATGGGTCACATAGGCAGTAAAACCTTTTGGAATTCCCCGCTCCGCTCCTTGTAAAATGGCATTGACTTCCGCATGCAAGGTTCTAGCGCAATGACCGTCAATCATAAGGCATTCCTGATCCAAACAATGTTCGGTTCCTGAAACAGAACCATTGTAGCCTGTTGCGATAACCTTATTGTCCTTAACCAAAACCGCACCGACCTTTGCTCTCTTACAGGTCGCCCGATTGGCAATCAAAAGCGCCTGAGCCGCAAAATACTCATCCCAAGCTAAACGATTTGTTGACATGATTTCTCCTTTCCAATCAATCCACCATTCCATATATTTCGACCAAGTCTAGAGCCATGATCATTCCCACAGTATCTTCTAGCGACAGTTGTCCGTTTCTACTCTTCAAAATGATTGAACAGTCGATACATATTCATCTTTGAAGGTAGAAAAACACCTGAATACTATCTTCCACGCAATCCAAGGTCTCAGTCAGACTGGCTCCTTCCAATTTTTCACGAATAAATCGAGTTTCATTCATCTTAATCTACCATTGCTGATTTCAAATAGGCATCTACCATCCGCTCAGTCGCAACTACAGAATCCAAATGGGTCCGCTCGTAGGAATGGCTGGACTCAATACCAGCCCCCAATAGGGCATGCTTAACATCTGCACCTGCTCGCATAGCTGCCGAAGCATCGGAACCATAGTAAGGATAAATATCCAGCTTGTAAGGAATACCATCCCTCTCAGCCAAGGCTACCAAGTGCTGACGAAGTTCATAATGGTAGGGACCTGAGCCGTCCTTGACACAGATAGAAACCGTGTACTCATCCGTCTGTTGGTCATCTCCCATTGCCCCCATATCGACTGCCAAATATTCAACCACCTGAGCAGGAATGCTGGAGTTGGCACCATAGCCAATCTCTTCGTTGTTTGAAAAATAGAAATGTGTCGTATAAGGCAGGGTAATCCCCTCTTCCTTATAGACCTTCAAAAGATGAAGCAAGATAGCTGCGGATACCTTATCATCCAAGTGACGACTCTTGATAAAGCCAGTTTCTGTCACGACGGTACGAGGATCAAAGGAGATAAAATCTCCGACTTCAATACCCAAGGCCCGCGTCTCGTCCGCATTGGTCACTTTTTCGTCCAAACGAATTTCCATGTTGGTCTGATTGCGCTCAGCGGTACTGGCATCTCGGTAGACATGGACAGAGGTCTGGTGCATGAGAATAGTACCTGTAAAAGTCTTACCATTTTTAGCACAATGAATTAAGCAGTTTTCTCCCTCAATAGAAGGGTATCCAAATCCTCCCACCAAATCCATTTTGAGTCGGCCATCCGGTTTCACTGCACGAACCATGGCCCCCAGTGTGTCCAGGTGAGCAGTCACCATACGGTGTTCCTGGTCATTTTCCCCCGGAACTGTCACCAAAACACCACCTTTAGCGGTCTTACTAGCAGCATAGCCGAAACTTTCAACCTCTGCCTGGATGTAATTCATAATATCCGTCGTAAAACCAGTTGGCGACGGAGTGTTGGTCAATGTAACAATGTAATCAAGTGTCTTCATGAAAACCTCCTTATTTGAAACTATTATATCACGTTTTAGGTGAATTTTTTGCTATAATGAAGGTATGAAAACCTATCAGAAAATATATCTCCTTTTAAAAGAGAGAGAGGATTATGTCAGCGGAGAAGATTTGGCACAGGAATTGGGCATTTCACGGACATCCATTTGGAAGGCCATTCGCCAGTTAGAAACGCATGGTTTAACTATTGAGGCTGCCCGTAATCGTGGCTACAGATTAGCCGAAGGCGATTTACTCCTACCCGAATTAATCTCTCAGGAACTTCAACTACCTGTCCATCTGAATATGGATAGCGACTCCACCCAACTAGATGCCAAACAAGGTATTGAATCAGCTCATACTAGTCCTGCCCTATATCTAGCTCCCTATCAGAATAAAGCCAAGGGGCGATTTGGGAGACCTTTTTATGCATCCAAGTCAGGTGGCATTTATATGTCGCTTCGTCTCTCTCCCAATGTTCCATTTCTAGAATTTAAGCCCTACACCATTTTAGCTGCAGCTGCTGTTGTGAAGGCCATTCAATCTCTTTGCGACTTGGACGTCCAAATCAAGTGGGTCAATGACATCTATCTCGGACACAAAAAGGTCGCTGGCATCCTCACTGAGGCTATCTCTTCTATGGAAAACCAACGGGTAACCGATGTCATTATCGGTGTCGGCATCAATGTTCGCATAGACGATTTCCCTAAGGAATTACAACAATCTGCAGGAAATCTTTTCGAGGAACAACCACCATTTACCCGCAACCAACTCATTACTGCCATCTGGAAAGCCTTCTTAGAAACCGATGAGAAGGAACTAATTGCCCTTTACAAAGAAAAATCACTTGTCGTTGGCCAACAAGTGAGCTTTGTAGAAAATCAAGTTGAATTTAAGGGTACTGCCATCGCTGTTACTGATACAGGAAACCTGGTTATCCAGTTAGATAACGGCAAAGCAAAAATTATCTCCAGCGGAGAAATCAGCCTTACTTCTTGGTCTGCTTCTCCACCAAACGAATAAATTTAGTCACCTTGTAAGCAAAATGAAGATTCCGATAGGCGATAAAGGCGTAGATACCTGCAATCAAGAAATCTCCTGTCAAAATCGATGCATTCATAAAATAAACAGCTAAAATAGTTGTAATGGCTAAAAAAAGAAATTGTGGAAGTTTCATAAAATAGATTATACCAAAAATTCAGTCAACTGGCTGAATTTTTGTATGCTTTCTTGATAGGTTTCGATTCTTTTTTAAACAAGAAAACACCAATCTAATTGGTGCTTTCTTAAGGAGATATGAAAAATATTTAGGATTGAATATAGTATAAAATATCTATCAAAACTATTCATCAGTCTTAGGACTGATATTTTCTAATCATTTCTAATCTCAACTGCATCTGCGAGAAAGCCAAATTCTTCTGGGACTGGACTGGCTTCTTTTTCGATTTCTTGTGTCTTTTGCCCTTTTGCTTTCGCCGAAAATTCAGCACGAATACTTACCCAATCTTCCTGAGCAATAGCTAAAATCTGTGGGGAAAAACCAGCTGCCTTGCTGAGAATATTTCCAAACATGGTATTGAGATTGTCACGCTTCATAGTCTGTTCAGCATTAAGCGGAGAATCAAAGGCTAGAATCGCATGATTTTCATTGGCAGCAACTGGCTGGGAACCAACCAACAAGGCACGATCTGCACCTGACAGACTCTCGATAATTTCTCCCCAAGCATTCTGCAAGCGAGTCAAATTTTCACGCGCCAAGGTTGGATTTTCCATAGCTTCCTGCAAAATTGCATGAACCTTGCTGGTATCCAATCGGTACTTCTTCGGAGCCTGTGGCTTGCGTGAAACTGGCTTAACAGCACTTGGTTGACTAGATAATTGACCTAGTTGTTTCTGTAAATCCGCAACTTGTTGTTGCAGACTGGCTAGTTGACCCAGTAAATCAGCTGGCAGCTCTGCCATTGCCCCCGAAGGAGAACTATCTTCAGCCAAACGAATGGTCATCATTTCAGCGTAAATCTTCGGTTGAGGACTGGACTTGATGTCCGCCAAACTCCTGGTCACCATCTCAATCATGGTAAAAATCCGTGCCTGCTCAAGAGCTAGATTTTCTGAAAAACCTGTTGTTAAATGCGTATCCTCACCACCCGTCTGCACGATAAGGACATCTCTCAAATAGTGCAAAAGATCTGTCGCAAAACGGCTCATACTCTTTCCTTGGTCAAACAAGGTTTGTAGATGCTGGAGAGCTGTGACACTATCCCCTTGACGCAGACTTGCCACATAGTCATCCAAGGCACGCAAGCTGATAGAACCCGTAATTTCCTCAGCAATTTCCAAGGTCACTTGCTGGTCCTGACTAAGGCTGAGAGCCTGATCCAAAATGGATAGGGCATCCCGCATCCCCCCTTCTGCCCGGCGCGCAATGATCGTCAGAGCCTGCTCGTCAAAGATTAGCCCTTCCTTGGTCAAAATTGCAGCCACGTGCTCCTGAATGTCCGTCACCTTGATGGACTTAAATTCAAATCGTTGCACCCTTGACAGAATGGTAGCAGGAATCTTGTGCAACTCCGTTGTGGCTAAGATAAAGACCACATTCTCAGTAGGCTCTTCCAAGGTCTTCAGGAGGGCGTTGAAGGCACCAGTAGACAGCATGTGGACCTCGTCAATGATATAAACCTTGTAGGTCGCAAGACTAGGTGCGTAGGTCGATTTGTCCCGAATATCACGGATTTCATCCACACCATTGTTGGAAGCCGCATCAATCTCAATGACATCTTCCAGGCTACCTTCCGTAATAGCCTGACAGATATAACAATCGTTACAAGGCTCGCCTCCAACCTGATTGGGACAGTTCATGGCCTTGGCGAAAATCTTGGCAGCCGAGGTCTTACCCGTTCCACGAGGCCCAGAAAAAAGATAGGCATGGCTGATTTTCCCCTGTTCAATGGCCTGTTTGAGCGTGGTCGCAACCACCTCCTGCCCCACCATCTCCCCAAAGGTCTGGCTTCGGTACTTCCTATATAAAGCTTGGTACATTAGCGTTTTTCTCCAAACATAGCAAAATTCCAGTCCGTCTTCTCAACCAAGAGAGCAACGAACTTTTCCAGATAGTCTTGGTCAATCGTATCATAATCAGCTACTAATCTCGAATCCAAGTCCAAAACGCCCAGCAACTGGTCGTTTTTCACCATTGGCACAACGATTTCTGATAGGGCTGTCGCATCGCAGGAAATATAGTTATCATGTAGACGAACATCGTCTACGAGAATAGTCTGGCGCTTAGCTGCAGCCTCCCCGCAGACACCCTTTCCAAGTGCAATATGAACACAGGAAACGCCACCCTGAAAAGGCCCCAAAATCAATTCACTACCATCATACAAATAAAATCCTGTAAAGACAGAGTTTGGTAGAGCTTGATTGAGCAAAGCAGAAGCATTTGATAGATTGGCTAAAGCATTGGTTTCACCATCAAGAAGAGCTTCCAATTGAGCCAATAATAGTTGATAGTTTGAAATTTTTTCTTGTTTTGTCATAGGAACATTATAGCATAGTTAAGCCGACTTTTATAGTCCGAGCGATAAAGAAAAAGGCTTGCGCCTATTTCCACATCCAGTACATAATCACTGCATCAATCAATACCCCTATAGCCCAGGCTAGTTGAAAATACTTTTTCTGTGTCTTATGCCGAAAATGGGTTCCACCTGCCCAGGCACCCAGCCCGCCACCAAAATAGGACATGAGTAATAAGGTCTTTTCTGAAATCCGATAGGCGTTCTTTCTTGCCTTCCCTTTATCCATACCATAGGTAATGAAGACAACTAAATTCCAAACTACTAGCGCCATACTAACCATCTGTTTGATTGACATACATTCCTCCAATTAAGTCACATTTCTTCTTACTCTAACATAATCCAAAACAGGACACAAGAAAAAACGATTCGGAAATCCGAATCGTTACATTTCTGCCAGTGTATCCTCTAACCATTTGAGCTGGGCACGGTTGCGTTCAATAGCCCGTGTCAAAATCAAATAGTGTCCATAATTGTCTTGGATACTTTCCTTGGTTGAGAACAGCTCAACTTTACGACTTTCTAGGTGTTTTAAGTGCTTGGTGACTAGTTCAATTTGACTCTGCAACAAACCAGGAATCCGTGGGTCATCCTTTTCACGGATAAAAAACATCTTGATTGAAAACAAGTCTCTTTGCTGAGGCGTTTCTTCATTTGGAATGGATAGCCATTCGTCTAAAATCTGACGACCAGTAGCCGTCATCGCATACTGCTTTTCCTTTTCATTTCCAGGTACTGCATGACAAGTAATCAATTCTTCCTTGGTCATACGTTTTAATTCTGGATAGACTTGGCTATGGGCAACCTGCCAAAATTCGCCTAAATCACGTTGAACATAGTCGGTAATCTGCTTGCCAGTTACCATTTGACCGCTAGCACCCATAATCCCTAATATGATATGAGGTAATATTCTTTGCTTCGGCATCTTAACCACGCTCTCTTAATATACTCTCCACCTTGGTGTTAATCAAGTCGATGGCTACAACGTTGCTGACGCCTTCAGGAATGACGATATCTGCATAGCGCTTGGTTGGCTCGATAAACTGGTGATACATTGGTTTCACCACCGAGGTGTACTGCTCAATGATACTATCTAAGCTACGGCCACGCTCTTCCATGTCTCTCTTAATGCGGCGAATGATACGAATATCGTCATCAGTATCGACGAATATCTTAATATCCATTAAATCCCGCAACCGTTTGTCTTCCAATACTAAAATACCTTCCACAATAAATACATCTTGTGGTTCCTGACGATAGGTCTTCTCTGAACGTGTGTGCTGAGTGTAATCATAAATCGGAATATCCACTGAACGTCCTGCTAATAGCTCACTGATATGATAAATCATCAAATCCGTATCAAAAGCCAGTGGATGGTCATAATTGGTTAGTATCCGTTCTTCAAAGGTCAGGTGGGACTGATTCTTATAATAAGAATCGTGTTCAATCATAGATATACGAGCATTTGGGAAATTATCCAGAATGGCACGTGACACACTTGTCTTGCCACCCCCAGATCCGCCGGTTACGCCAATAATAATGGGTTTCTGAGTCATCATCATCTCCTTCTATTTTCAATACTATTTTACCATGAAACATGGTATAATGAAAAGGATAACACAAAAGAAATGAGAATTTATGCTTAATTTTGGTATTGTTGGCACCTCAGACATCTCTCATCGTTTTATCGAGGCGGCCCATTTAAGTGGACATTATCAGCTACAGGCTGTTTTCTCCCGTAAACTAGAAACTGCTGCTGCCTTTTCAGAGCAGTATGAAGGAGTCGATTTATACACAGAATGGGTAAAATTTCTTTCTGCTCCCATTGATGTTGTCTATATCGCCAGTCCAAATGCCCTTCACTTTGAACAGGCAAAAGCTGTTCTAGCTGCTGGTAAACATGCTATTGTTGAGAAGCCCATGGTTTCTACACCTCAGGAATTAGAACAATTGCGTCGCGTTGCCCAAGAAAATAATGTTTTCCTCTTTGAGGCTGCTCGAAACTATCACGAGCAAGCTCAAACTATTATCCGTGAATTTTTGACGGATAAAACGATTTTAGGTGGTTCATTTGGGTATGCCAAATATTCTTCTAAGATGCCTGAATTGTTAGCTGGGCAAATGCCAAATATCTTTTCAACTGATTTTTCCGGTGGTGCTCTCATGGATTTAGGTGTCTATACGCTCTACGCCGCCATCGGCATTTTGGGAACTCCCAGAACGGCCCGCTATGTAGCACAACAGCTACCTTCTAGTATTGACTTAAATGGTTCGGGACAACTCATTTATAACAACTATATCGTCCACATTCAAGCAGGAAAAAATATCACAAGCAATCTAGCGAGCGAAATCTATACAAATGATGGAACACTAACACTCAACGCATGCCAGTATATCAGCTCTGCTATTTTTACAAAACATGACGGAGAGCAAATTGTTTTACCAATCCAAGCGGCCCAGCACCCTATGCTCGAAGAAGCGCTAGAAATTGCACAGGCAATCAAGCAACAAAACCGCAAGCTTGTGGACCAGTGGTTGACTGTGGCAGAAAGCGTCCATCAAACACTTTACACCATGCGTCAAGACGCAGGAATAATCTTTAAGGCGGATAACAATGAAATCTAAATTTCCCTCCAGCTGGACGGACCAGCTTACCCTACTTGGCTTTGAGGACTTTACTCCTATCCAAGTCCAGGCCTTTGAGCCTATTGCAAACGGCAAGTCCCTTCTAGCTATCAGCCCAACAGGCACAGGAAAAACCCTTGCCTACCTCTGGCCTAGTCTATTAGCCCTAACTCCTAAAAAAGCCCAACAATTGCTCATCCTCGCACCAAATACAGAGCTGGCCGGCCAAATATTTGATGTTTGTAAGACTTGGTCGGAGACAATTGGGCTGACTGCCCAACTATTCTTATCTGGTTCCAGTCAAAAACGCCAGATTGAGCGACTAAAAAAAGGACCAGAAATCCTGATTGGAACACCTGGTCGTATTCTCGAGTTGATTAAATTGAAAAAAATCAAGATGATGAATATCAACACCATCGTCCTAGATGAGTTTGATCAGCTATTCTCCGATTCTCAATATCAGTTTGTTGAAAAGATTATCAACTATGTACCTCGTGACCACCAGTTGATCTACATGAGTGCAACAGCTAAATTTGACCGTCAAAAAATTGCTGAGGACATTGAAAGCATTGATTTATCTGAGCAGAAATTGGATAATATCCAGCATTGCTATATGATGGTAGATAAGCGTGAACGTTTGGAAACTCTACGTAAGTTTGCCAATATCCCTGATTTTCGTGCTCTTGCATTTTTTAACAGCCTATCAGACCTTGGTGCAAGCGAAGATAAACTACTCTATAATGGTGTGAATGCAGTTTCATTGGCTTCTGATGTCAACGTAAAATTCCGTAAGGTCATCATCGAACGTTTCAAAAATCACGAACTCAATCTTCTACTTGCTACAGATATGGTCGCACGTGGTATTGATATTGATAACTTAGAATGTGTCCTCAACTTTGAAGTTCCTTTTGACCAAGAAGCCTACACTCATCGTTCTGGACGTACTGGACGCATGGGCAAGGAAGGTCTTGTCATCACTCTAGTATCTAGTCCTAGCGAACTAAAACAATTGAAAAAGTATGCCTCCGTCCAAGAAGTCATTCTCAAGAATCAAGAGCTCTACAAAATATAATGAACAATATACAAAAGGCTTAGAACCAGTGTTTCTACTAACATGATTCTAAGCCTTTTATCATTCTTACTGGGCTGGACCAGATAATTCTTGTGAATAATAGATTAATTGAGGATTGAGAGGACTGGCGAGTAAGTCTGTTACAGTAACCATATTGTAGCCCTCACCTGTTAAATATTGCAATACAGACTCGAGGCTATCAACTGTTGACTGATGAATATCATGCATTAGGATAATACTTCCTGGACAAGTCTGTTCTTTTATTTCTTTCAAAATGGCTTGGGGATTGCGACTCTTCCAATCTTTAGAATCGACCGACCAATAAATCGATGGAAGTCCCATCTGATTGACAACGGCCTGGTTTACAGAACCATAAGGAGGGCGAACCATTGTTGGTACAATACCTGCAGCTTCAGTAATAGCTGCCTGTGTATCTTGAATCTCTCTCTGTACTTGCTCCCCAGATATAGTGACTAGATTGGGATGATTCCACGTATGGTTGGCGATGACGTGCCCTTCTACTACCATTCTACGGAGAATAGCTTCATTCCCAGCTACAGCCTTACCAACAACAAAGAAAGTTGCTTTGGCATTATATTTTTTCAGTAAATCTAAAACTACCGGTGTCGTGTTCGGATTCGGTCCATCATCAAAGGTTAGAGCGACCTGTCTCAAATGTTTCTTATCCACAACTTGTGCAGCCATATACTCATCATAGCCAACCTTATCAGCATCTACTAGATAATCACTCTTCACTACTGGGTACAAATCTGAAATTGGTAGAACCAACTGGTTGATGCCGTAACCATCTGGTAATTGTAAGGTTAATTGGCTGTCTCCATAACTAAAGGAAATAGCATTTAAGTCTAGTGTTTCAAATTTTTTGACAATCGCTTCTACATCAGTCTCTTTCATTCCTTGAGCAAGTAAGGCTTCTCTTAGATGATCAACAATAATACTTGCTGCAGAGGATAAATTAGGTAATAAATCTTCCAGGGTAAACAATTCATTGTCCTGCGTCAACAACACACGCTCAGACGGGAGTTTATCCTGCTTTTTAATTTGCAAGTTGTCTACTTTATAGTGCTCCGCTTGAATTTCACGAGCTGTTACATTTTTAAAATTTGTTTTTCCCTCTATTGATGAAACAAAGGCCAGTTTTTGAATTTTTCCTGCTGGTTTTTTATGACCAAAGCGTCTTTGAATATAGGAAATCATTCGACTTTCTACAGGTCCTAAGACATGACCAGCATCATCTGTAGGTAAGGTAGCTACAACATGGGTCGTATCGATATTTCCCTCTTGAATTTTGCCCTTGCCTTTAGCAAGGATGGTTTGTTGTTTTTCCTCGATAAACTGACTAACCTGTCTTTCTTGAAGTCCTGCAAATAACCATACAGCCAAACTGACCATTATGCCGAGCAAGGCGATGTTGATTCCCAACCAAAAACTAACTTTTTTCATCTCCAACCTCCCATTCAAAACATATATAAAATATGCTAAATCATTTAAAGGCTCTTGTCAAGACAGTTCTATAAAAACTCATAAAAAGATTAGGTAATACTCTTCGAAAATCAAAATTATCCGTTGTCAACTTGCCTTGATGAACTCCAGTTCTATCTTCGGCTTCGTTTCCTAGTCTGCTTTTGATTTTCATTGAGTATAAATAATTGATTTGCTTCCTAATTCCCTCCCTTCTACCATTTTCTGATTTTTTTGAAAAGAAAAAGACTGCCTAGGCAATCTTTTCTAAATTAATCTGCACGAATGACTTCCACACGGTAGCCATCTGGATCTGTCACGAAATAATAACGACCTGGACTTCCTGGCAAGCCCTTGATGTCTGTCATTGGATAGCCCAGCTCCTTATGCTTAGCATTGTCCCCTTCTAAATCATCTGAAGAAAGAGCTAGATGCGAGAAGCCATCCCCTACGATATAGGGACCATGATCATAATTGTAGGTCAATTCAATCTCAAAGTCATCTCCTTCAAGTGCTAAGTAAACCAAGGTAAACTTATGCTCTGGATAGTCCTTGCGACGGGTTTCTTTAAAGCCAAACCCTTCTTCATAGAACTTTTGCGATGCTTCTAAATTCTCAACACGCAAACAAGCGTGCAACATTTTTTTACTTGCCATGAGTAACCCCTTTGTCTTTTGATACATGTAGTATAGCACAAAGTCCGTAAAAAATCTGCTTTACCGTACACAAAAACACCCGAGCCAAGCTCAGGTGTTACTAAATTATGCTTCCAAGTAGTACTCTTTCACAATGTTCAAGTTTTCATCCAATTCGAAAACAAGTGGTGGGAAGTTTGGAATTTCCACATCCATGATTTCGTCATCAGACAATTGTTTGATGTGTTTTACAAGGGCACGGATTGAGTTACCGTGTGCACCTACGAATACATTTTTACCATCTTTCAATGCTGGAGCAATTTTATCTTCCCAGAATGGAAGGGCACGCTCAAGCGTCACTTTCAAGTTTTCTGCATCTGGAATAACTGAATCATCAAGGTGTGCATAGCGACGGTCAGTGTGTGCTGAATGCTCATGATCTTTAGCCATTTCTGGTGGCAAAGTATCATAAGAACGACGCCAGATGTGAACTTGCTCATCACCAAATTCAGCAGCTGCTTCAGCTTTGTTCAAGCCAGTCAAACCACCGTAGTGACGTTCATTCAAACGCCATGATTTTTCAACTGGTACCCACAATTGATCTGCAGCTTCAAGAGCCAAGTTTGTAGTCTTGATAGCACGTTTCAATACAGATGTGAAAGCAAGATCAAATTCGATACCTGCTTCTTTGATCAATTTACCTGCATCGATTGCTTGTTGTGTACCTTTTTCAGACAAATCAACATCAGCCCAACCCGTGAAAAGGTTAGCTTTGTTCCATTCAGACTCACCATGGCGAGCAAAAACCAATTTTACCATTTATGGATTCTCCTTTAAATTTTGAGGTTCCCCTCTTATACTTCTCTATTTTACACGAAAAGGTAAAAAAATGCCAGCCTTTCCACAATCTGTGTGCGCTTTCATTACTCTTACATGTAAATTCAGTCTCTAGACCTATCTTTCTTCTTAGAAAAAATACAAAATAATGGTATAATAGTAAGGCTGAACACGACAGTTCAAAACGATACCACTATAGGAGTTATCATGAAAAAAGTAGCTATCGTGTCTGCCTATCGTTCTGCCATCGGCAGTTTCGGAGGTAGTCTGAAAGATATTGAAATCGCTGATTTAGGGGCGCAAGTCCTCGAAACAGCCTTAGCTAGTAAAAACATCCCTGCAGACAGCGTTGATGAAGTTATCTTCGGAAATGTTCTTTCCGCAGGACAAGGACAAAATATTGCACGTCAAATTGCTATTCGTGCAGGCATTCCTCAGACAGCCTCTGCCTATGCAGTCAATAAAGTCTGTGGTTCCGGTCTCAAATCAGTCCTCCTGGCTGCCCAGTCAATCATGCTAGGTGACAATGATGTAGTTGTGGCTGGAGGCATTGAAATTATGAGCCAGGCACCTTATCTATCCAAAACTAGCCGGTTTGGTAGTAAATTTGGTCATATTACTCTAGAAGATTCTATGCTGACAGACGGTCTAACAGATGCCTTCAACGACTATCACATGGGCATTACTGCAGAAAATGTTGCTGAACGCTATCATGTCAGTCGCGCAGAGCAAGATGCTTTTACATACAGTAGCCAAGAGAAGGCTGCGAAAGCTATTGCTGAGGGAAGATTTGTTGACGAAATTGTTCCTATTAGATTAAAAAATCGGAAAGGCGAAACTATTTTTGCCACAGATGAGTACCCTCGTCTGACGCCAATTGAAAAATTGGCAACACTTCGGCCATCTTTTAAAAAGGATGGAACCGTCACCGCAGCCAATGCTTCTGGCATCAACGACGGCTGTGCTGTCTTGGTACTCATGTCTGATGAAAAAGCCAGTGAGCTAAATATCCAGCCACTCGCCTATATTGAGGCCTATGCAACAAGCGGTTTAGATCCTGCCTATATGGGGTTAGGTCCTATTACTGCTAGCCAAAAAGCGCTACAAAAACTGAATAAAACAGTCGAGGATATCGATCTATTCGAACTCAATGAAGCTTTCGCAGCCCAATCAATTCCAGTTGTCAAACAACTCGGCATTGATCCTGCAAAAGTCAATGTCAATGGTGGTGCTATCGCCCTTGGACATCCAATCGGAGCTAGTGGTAGTCGAATCCTAGTCACTCTGATTCACGAATTAATCAAGCAAGAAAAAGAGCTTGGTCTTTGCTCACTTTGTATCGGAGGCGGTCAAGGCATCTCCCTAATCGTTTCCAATGCGCAAACAAGTTAACCTATCATTTGTACACAAAGGATATATTATGAACATCGGTATTGATAAAATCGGATTTGCGGCACCCGATTATGTTTTAGATTTGGCTGATTTAGCCCAAGCCCGCAATGTGGACCCAAATAAATTTAAGATTGGTCTTCTTCAGTCTGAAATGGCTGTAGCTCCTGTCACTCAAGATATTATCAGTCTTGGGGCAAAGGCTGCCGAAGCCATTCTGACAGAAGAAGATAAACAAACCATTGATATGGTTATTGTCGGCACAGAATCTAGCGTAGATCAAAGTAAGGCTGCCGCCGTCACCATTCATGGATTACTCGGTATTCAGCCCTTCGCTCGCTCCATCGAGATGAAGGAGGCTTGTTACGGTGCAACGGCTGGACTAAGTCTTGCCAAAAGCCATATCGCTCAATTTCCAGAATCAAAAGTCCTAGTCATTGCTAGTGATATTGCAAAATATGGAGTCGCTTCTGGCGGTGAACCTACCCAAGGTGCTGGGGCAGTTGCCATGTTGGTAACCGCAAACCCACGAATTTTGGTCCTCAACAATGATAATGTCTGCCAGACACGTGACATCTACGACTTCTGGCGTCCTAACTACGACAAATATCCACGTGTTGATGGTAAATTTTCAACTGAACAGTACACCGATTGCTTGACGACAACTTTCGACTACTATCAACAAAAAACAGGCAAAACCCTCAACGATTTTGCTGCCATGTGCTTACATATTCCTTTCTCCAAACAAGGTCTTAAAGGATTGCAAGCTATTGCTCAGGATGAAGAAACTCTTAGTCGCTTGACAGAACGTTTCCAGGAAGCTATCGTCTATAATAAAGTCGTCGGCAACATCTACACTGGCTCTATCTTCCTCTCTCTTCTTTCCCTTTTGGAAAATAGCAGAACGTTAGAAAAAGGGGATCAAATCCTCTTTTATAGCTATGGTAGCGGCGCTGTCTGTGAAATTTTCAGCGGTCAAGTCGTTGAAGGTTATCGCGACCACTTACAAGAAAATCGTTTAGAACAACTCAATCAGCGTACAAAACTCAGCGTTAAGGAATACGAACAAGTCTTCTTTGAAGAAATTACCCTTGATGAAACCGGTTCATCCCTTGACCTACCAGAAGACCAAAGTCCCTTTGCCCTTATCAAAGTGGACAATCACAAACGTATCTATCGTAAATAAGCATTTTACCTATCATTCATTGGAATAATGAATGATAGGCTGATCGAATTTCCAGCACACTTTTCACAGTTAGCGTCAACATCTCAGCGCAGTGGTTGATTGGCAGATTTATTCGTGTTACCACACTCTAAATCTGACCTAATCAACTGTGCGGGGGCGGGAAGACGAACTCTTTTCTATCAGTCAAGTTCTTTCCCGCTCCCCAAAACGGCGCCCTTTGGCTCTCACCAAGGGGCGCTTTCCTATAGAAAGAGGAACCTATGTCAACTTTTTCCGGATTTTATAAAAAATCACGCCAAGAGCGCATTGATATTCTCCGTCAGAATCGTTCCCTATCCGAAGATAGCTTAGACGTTCTATACAAAGACGAAAACCTGCCAGAAGCAATTGCGGGAAAGATGGCAGAAAATCATCTAGGAACGTTTTCCTTACCTTTTTCTGTACTTCCAGAACTTCTAGTGGATGGACAAACTTACTCTGTACCGATGGTTACTGAAGAACCTTCTGTGGTTGCAGCTGCATCTTTCGGAGCCAAAATCATCGCTAAATCTGGCGGTTTTACAACGACTATTCGCAACCGTATCATGATTGGACAAGTTGCTCTCTACGATATTTCGGACCATAGCAGAGCGACACAGGCGATTCTTGACCAGAAGGAGAGTATTTTAGAAACTGCCAATCAAGCACACCCTTCCATTGTCAAACGAGGGGGCGGTGCAAGAGAATTGACTGTTGAGAGTAAGGATGAGTTTTTGATTGTCTATCTTCAGGTTGATGTACAAGAAGCCATGGGAGCCAATATCCTCAATAACATGTTAGAAGCTGTTAAGGATGACTTAGAAGAGCTCAGCAAGGGACAGGCTTTGATGGGAATCCTCTCCAACTATGCAACGGAGTCACTGGTCACCGCCCAATGCCATATTGCCATCCCTAGTCTGGCTACCAGCTCTGCCATTGCTCAAGAAACTGCTCAAAAAATAGCCCTGGCAAGCAAACTGGCGCAAGTGGACCCTTATCGTGCTGCGACACATAACAAAGGGATTTTTAATGGTATAGATGCTGTCGTTATCGCTACAGGAAATGACTGGCGGGCAGTCGAAGCCGGGGCTCATGCTTATGCCAGCCGTGATGGGCAATACAAGGGGCTTTCTACTTGGTCCATTGATGGCGAGCACTTGGTCGGCTCCATCACCCTACCTCTTCCGATCGCCTCCGTCGGTGGCTCTATCGGGCTCAATCCAAAGGTAGCCGTCGCTTTTGACCTTCTCCAACAACCAAAGGCACGCCAATTAGCTTCTATCATCGCTTCTGTCGGTCTCTGTCAGAACTTTGCTGCCCTGCGCGCTCTTGTTACTTCAGGGATTCAGGCTGGTCATATGAAGCTCCAGACAAAATCCCTAGCGCTACTTGCTGGTGCCGAGGAGCATGAAGTAGACCAACTAGCCCAACTCCTGCGGAAAGAAAAGCACAGCAACCTAGAAACTGCTCAAAACTTATTAGCAAAAATGAGAGAACATTAAAAAGAGGGACTCCCTCTTTTTTAATTTATTATTTGCTCCATACGGAACTTTTGCGATTTCATTCCTTGGCGTTCATAAAAACGGACAGCTCCTGCATTGTCAGCCCATACATCCAAGGTAAGATTATGGCAACCCTGCTCCTTGGCATAGGAAAGAGCAAATTCATAAAGTTGCTCGCCAATTTTTTGACCACGCGCCGAATTGGCTACACACAAATCATCAATAAACAAGGTTTTAACTGGTTCTAAAACATCGCCTGTTGCGGTAGATAATTCACAAAAAAGATGCCCAACCACTTGTCCCTCTAACTCAAAGACAAAAATAGGCTTATCTGGATTTTCCAAAAGTGCTACTAATTCAGCCTCAGAAAATTTTTGACCTGCACTTTTAAAAATATCTGGTCGTGCTTGGTGATGCACCTGTAAAATATCTTGAAGCAATTCATTTAATATCGGAATGTCAGATTGTCTAGCTTTACGGATTGTCATAATACTCTCCTTTTGAGTTTTTATTATTATAGCACATGTTCATTTTTTAACAAAATAGGTCTACAGACCGATGAAGAATCTGAAAATTCGAGTATACTATAGGTGTATCCTAAAATTTTTCATAAATCTCCTAAAAAATCAGCTGGCCAAGGCTGGTTTTTTGTTGTCTTAAAACGAGAATGTGTAGTGTAGAAAACTACTAAAGTTTCTCTCTATTTGGCGCAAAATGCTTTTGCTTCATTTCCAACCTCCCAGAGTCACTCCCCTGACTCTGGGAGCCCCAAAACATAGAAAAAAGCCTGTCGGACAAGCTAGAAAGCTTGATATGACGGGCTTTTTGGGCTCTATAATTTCTGTAGTGGGTAAATCCACCATGGAAATTATGGAGCCTTTTTGAGTATAGAAAAAAGTCCCATATGACCTATAATGAAAAGTGTTCAACCAAA